>DASZIA010000518.1:0-10337 GCA_035949535.1 Planctomycetaceae bacterium
CATCGTGCCCCTGCGCGATGGCGAGACCCACGTCCGCGTGACGGGCCCCGCGCACACCGCGGCCGAGTTCCCCGTGCGCGTCGAGCGGTTTGCCAATCCGCTGCCCATCAACTTCAAGAACCAGATCGTCCCGATTTTCACGAAGCTGGGTTGCAACAGCGGCGGCTGTCACGGCAAAGCGAGCGGCCAGAACGGCTTCAAGCTCTCGTTGTTGGGCTTTTACCCCGAGGATGACTACGAGTTCCTCGTCAAGGAGAGCCGTGGACGCCGCCTCTTCCCAACGTCGCCCGGCGAGAGCCTGCTCCTCTTGAAGCCGAGCGGCCGGTTTCCGCATGGTGGCGGCAAGCGGATGGACGTCGGCAGCTACGAATATCGCATTCTCTATCGGTGGATCGAGCAGGGCACGCCCTATGGGCGCGACGCCGATCCCACGGTCGTCAAAATCGAGTGTCAGCCAGCCGCGCGGGTGATGGAACGAGGCACCCAGCAGCAAATCACTGTCGTGGCCCGCTACAGCGATGGCTCGACCGAAGACGTCACACGGATGGCCCTGTTTGAGCCAAACGATACCGAAATGGCCGAAGTGACCTCGACGGGCCTCGTGAAGACTCTCGACCTGGCTGGCCAGGTCGCCGTGATGGCCCGCTACCAGGGCCAGGTCGCGACGTTTCGTTCCACGATTCCGTTGGGCGCGAGCGTGGCGACGCTTCCCCCCGAACGAAACCTGATCGACCAAGCTGTCTTCAGCAATTTGAAGGTGCTCGGGATTCCCCCATCGCCTCTGGCCGATGATGCCACCTTTCTGCGTCGTGTGTCGATCGACATCGCGGGCACCACGCCCACCGAGCGCGAGGTGACGGGCTTTCTCGCCGACCGCGACCCGGCCAAGCGAGACAAGCTGATCGATCGCCTGCTCGACAGCCCGGCGTACGCCGACAATTTCGCCAACAAGTGGAACTTGATCCTTCGCAACAAGAAACGCAGCCCCACCGACACTGAGGGGACGTACGAGTTTTACGAATGGATTTGGAACAGCCTCTACGAGAACAAACCCTTTGATCATTTCGTCCGCCAGCTGTTGACGGCAGCCGGCGACCCTCGCCTTTCGCCGCAAGCCATCTGGTACCGCGAAGTCGACGAGATCAGCGAGCAGGTCGAGGACACGGCTCAGCTGTTCCTCGGGCTGCGGATTCAGTGTGCGCGCTGCCATCACCATCCGTTCGAGAAATGGAGCCAGGACGACTATTACAGCTTCTCGGCCTTCTTCAGCCGCCTCTCGCGGAAGCCGCTGCCCGACGCCCTCCCAAGTCGGCGCATGCGGGAACGGCGACTGTTCCATAACGAAGGGATCGCGGAGGCGATCAATCCGCGCACGGGCAAAACGCTGCGGCCCACAACCTTGGGCGGAAAACCCCTCTCGATCCCGGCCGACCGTGACCCGCGCGTGCAGCTGGCCGACTGGATGTCGAAGCCGACCAATCCCTTCTTCGCCCGTTCGCTCGTCAATCGCTACTGGAAGCACTTCTTCAGCCGGGGAATCGTCGAACCGGAAGACGACATGCGGGAAACCAATCCGCCGTCGAATCCGGAACTGCTCGACGCGCTCTCGCAGAATTTCGTCAAGAGCGGCTTCGACCTGAAAGAACTCGTCCGCACCATCTGCCGCTCGAGCACCTACCAGCTGAGCGCGGTTCCCAACGACTTCAATACCAAAGATCGACAGAACTTTTCGCGCTACTATCCGCGGCGGTTAGGTGCCGAGACGCTATACGACGCGTTCCACCAGGTGACCGCTACCTCGCAGCCTTATGCGGGCCTGCCGGCGGGAACGCACGCGATGCAGCTTCCCGATCCGAGCGTAGGCCCCTACTTCTTGAAGGTCTTCGGGCAGCCGCAGGGGGACACGGCCTGCGAATGCGAACGCTCGCAGGATGCCAACCTCGCGCAAAGCCTGCACCTGCTCAATAGCAGTGAAGTGCAGGACAAGATCGCCAGCCCGTCCGGGCGCGCCGCCCTTTTGGCCGCCGACAAACGGCCCACAGAGGTCCGCATCCGCGAACTCTATCGCTGGGTTTATGCCCGTGAGCCGAACAACGACGAACTGCACATCGCCGAGGCCCACCTGGCAAAGCACACGAAGGATCCGAAGTCGGCTTACGAAGACATCGTTTGGGCCCTGATCAACACCAAAGAGTTTCTGTTTAACCACTGAAACTCGCGGATTTGTCGGAGCTGACCCGGCGAGCCACCAGCGTGAGCGGGCGGGTCGTTTCGTTTCTTTGTGACTCGATCGAAGGCTGGGGCACTACCACGCAGCCTGCCCGCGCGGGTACGATAGAGTCACCCACCAATTGGCCTGCCCCAGCGTCTGACCCAGTCGCATCGCGACCGGTCGGATCAAGTGCTCAATACTGCCCTCCTGTATGGTTCGGTCTACGCATCGAAATCGCTGTTTCAGCGTTCAATCTTGGTGCGCTGCAGCCTGCGCGCTGTGGCTCGTCCTCTGCGCGTCGACCGCCTTCGCGCAGCTTCCGCAGGCGCGGCTCTACTCCGTCTTTCCCTGTGGCGGCAAGGCTGGCACGACCGTCGACCTCGAGTTGACCCGCTCCGAAGATCTCGACGAGGCCGATCACCTGGTCTTCAACCATCCGGGTATCACCGCCGGCCCAAAAACCCGCGACGCCGCCGGCCACAAAGAATCGGTCCCCAATACGTTTTCTGTCACGATCGCTCCAAACGTGCCGAGCGGGGTCTACGAGTTGTACGCCGGCGGTCTGTTTGGCCTGTCGAATCCGCGCACGTTCGTCGTCGGGTCGCAGTCCGAGGCGCGCGAGGTCGAGCCGAATAACGACCTCGATCGCGCCAACCCTCTTCCCCTCAACGCCATCGTCAACGGAGCGATTGGTAGCGAGACAGATGTCGACGTCTACCGTTTCGAGGGCAAGAAAGGGCAGCGGTTTGTCGCCTTCTGCCGTGCCGCGGACATCGACTCGCGGCTCGAGCCCGTGCTCGAGCTGACCGACAACGGAGGCCGCCGCCTCGGGTACGCGCGCCAGGAACTGCGTCGGGATCCGCTGGTCGACGCTGTCTTGCCGGCCGATGCGACCTACTTCTTGAAGGTCCACGACCTGACCTATCGGGGCGGGCCAGAATATGTCTACCGCTTGTCAGCCGGCTCGATTCCGCACATCGATTTCATCATGCCCCCCGCGGGAGTTGCCGGCTCGACCGCGAAGTACACGCTGTTCGGACGCAATCTGCCGGGCGGCGAGCCCTCCGAAGTGAAGGTCGATGGGCGCCGTCTCGAAAAGTGCGAGGTCGAAATTACGCTACCCGCTGTCGCGCCGCTTGCGCCGGCGCACACGACACTGCGATCGCTGGACGCGGGACTCGGAGTCGTCTCATACGTAGCGAAAACGCCGTTCGGCGAATCGAACCCCGTGCTGATCGCGCTCACCCGATCGACTCCAATCCTCGAACACGAGCCCAACGACACTCCCCAAACCGCCCAGGAGATGCCAGCCCCCGGGGAATTCGTCGGTCAGTTTCAGGCTCCCGGCGACACCGATTTCATCAAGTTTCGAGCGCGCGCGGGCCAAGTCTTTTACATCGAGCTTTTTGCCGACCGTCTCGGCTCGCAGGCCGACCCGTATCTCGTCGTCGAGCAAGTCGAGCGAAATGCCAAGGGGCAGGAGACGGTCACACGAATGACGGCCGTCGACGACGAGAACAGCAACATCGCGCCGGCAGTCTTCGACACGCGCTCTGACGATCCGAGCTATCGATTCCAGGCGCCGGCCGACGGAACGTATCGCATCATGCTCCGCGACCGCTCGTTCGAGAGCCGCGGCGACCCGCGACTCGTGTATCGGCTGTCCGTTCGGCCCGAGGAGCCCGACTTCCAGCTCGTCGTCCTTCCGCAATATCCCAAACGGGGTACTATTCCGGCCGTCTCGACCTGGGCGCTGGGGCTCCGCAAGGGAGACAGCCGCGACGTTCAAATTCTGGTGCTTCGCAAGGACGGCTTCCGCGAGCCGATCGAGGTGCGAGCCGAAGGCCTGCCACCGGGAGTAACCTGCCGCGGATCGGCGCTCGCCGCCAACGCAAAGACAGGAGAGCTGATTTTCACAGCGGCCGAGGACGCTCCGGAATCGTCGGCGCTGATCCACGTTTTGGGGACGGCAAAGCTCACCGATCCGAAGGGGAAGTCGGCGCTGTTCGAAGCGGAAAGACGCCTCGCGAAGGCTGTGGAGGCTGCCGCGAAGGCGGGGGCCGCGCGCACTTTCGGCGAACGGGCCGCTCAAAAGGCAAATGAATTGCTGACGCTCAATCGAGAACTCGCCGAAACCGATCCCAAGAACGCCACATTTGCCAAAGCTGTTACGGATGCTGCTTCGGCCGTTGCCTCAGCGTCGAAGTCGGTCGAGCTGCTCAAGCAGTCGCAAGCGAAAGCCGACGAGCGACTCACCCAGGTGCGTGCTCAGCGTGACGCGGCTGCTCCGCGAGAATTGGTGCACGAGGCGATTCCCGGTTCGATCGTCTGGAGCGCCGAGGCGACCGCGCCTGCGGTCTCGCGAATCGGGCGGTCGCTGGCCTTGTCGGTAATGAAGGAATCGGCCCCCTTCCAGCTATCGACAGACGTGGCGCGGCTGGAGGTGAATCAAGGCCGGCAGATTCTGTTGCCGCTGAAACTTGCGCGACGCAACGGAGTCGGCGACGTCGGCATGACTCTAATCGGGCTGGCGCCCGGCAACCTGAATTTTCAGAACAAGGCGTTTCCTAGGGATAAGTCCGAGGAAGTCCTGCGATTGTTTGTAGCGCGCGGCACGCGGCCCGGCACGTATGCCGTCTATTGGAGCCTGCAGGCGGCAGTCCCCTACCGCCGGAACGTCTTCGCGTTGGAGCGCGCCGAACGCGAACAGGCTACGGCAACCAAAGCGGAGACTGAAGCGACCACCCAAGCGAAATCACTCACCGCGGCTCGAGGCCGTGCAACCATGAAGCACGCCGACTGCGCGGCTGCGATCACGACGCTGCAATCGCGCCTGGCGCAGTTGGAGCAAGGGCTCGCGCAGGCACAGCGCGCGAACGCATCAGCCGTCGATCAGAAGGCTCAATCCAAGATTCGGGTCGGCGAGCCTGAGACGGCGGCCGAGACCACGTCCCGTGTTGCCGAGTTTGCGAGGAAGTCGGCCGAGGAAGCCGAGGCGAACGCCAAATCGGCCTCGGAAGGCGCGCGACCCGAGCTACAGGCACGAGCGTTGGCCGCAAAACAACTGGCTGACGAACTCCGCAAAAGCGCGGACGAGGCGGCCGCGAAGTCGGGGGCTTCCCGGAAAACCGCTGCAACCGTGGCTCAAAAGCACCGAGAATCGCCGGCAGACATCAAAAAGCTTTCGGCCGAGATTCAGACGGTTAAACAGAGCCTGGCGACCGCGGAGACAACGTTGAAATCCGCGGCCGAAACCAAACAGCAAGCCGAGTCGCTCGCGGCGTCTGCATTGGCCAAGTCAAAGCAGCTTGCGGAAGCCAAGAAAGCTGCTGATGCCCGCGTCGCACAAGCGAAGCAGGTCGCGGCCCCCAAGAACCTGACTGATTTCGCGCCGTCCACGCCGTTCATTTTGACGGTGAAAGCCGCGCCCATTGAGGTCACCGCCTCGGTCCCAAAGGGGGGCCAATTGAAACGCGGAACGCGACTCGAAGTGAAAGTGAAAGTGCGACGATCGCGGGGCTTTCGGGGACCCGTGACGGTGGGATTGCCCCTTCCTCCGAGCGCCGCGGGGATCAAGGCCGATGTGACGACAATCGCCGCAAACAAAACCGATGGCGTACTCACCATTGCCGCCGAAGAGTCCGCGACACAAGGCGCAATCGCCGACCTGGTCGTGCGTGGTACCGCACAATTCGAAGGCAAGGCCGAGGTCGACGCACCGATCTCCATCAAGGTTGTCCCGTGATGCGATTCCGGATTCGAGCTTCGTTGTCGAACGGACTCGATCAGCGTGCGCAGTACTGGGACACCGATGGCGGGCCCCCTCACCCCCGGCCCCTCTCACGCAAGGGGAGAGGGGAGAGGGGATATGGGGCCGCGTCCCCAGAGGGCCGTCGGGGGCAAGCCTGCCCGAGTCGGCACCAGCCGCACAGCAACGCATCGCGTGCAAATCTTCCCCCCTCTCCCCTTGCGGGAGAGGGGCCGGGGGTGAGGGGGCCATTCGGTGCCTCCGCCAGAATCGCGCACCGTCATTTAATGGCTGGACTCTGCACCGCCGCGCTCTTGTTGGGCGCGTCAATCGCCACGCGTGGGGCCGAGCCGACAAAGAGTTCGGAGGCGATCGTCCCGGCCGTGGTCGCACTCGGTCGGCCCGTCGATTTTGAGAAGGATGTTTATCCGATTCTCGAATCGAATTGCCTTGCCTGTCACAACGTCGGTATTGCGGAGAGTAAGCTCAACGTCGAGACCGTCGAAGCGATCCGCAAAGGGGGCAAACGGGGCCCCGCGATCGTCCCCAAGAAGCCCGACCAGAGCCTGCTGTTCCAATTTGCTTCCCGGTCCAAGCAGCCGGCGATGCCGCCCCTGCCGAACAAGGTTGAGGCTGCCGCGCTTACTCCGCAACAGCTCGGGGTGCTCAAGCAGTGGATACTCGAAGGGGCCCGCGGTGGAGCCGGCGGCGGTGTCGATTCGATTCGGTGGCAGCCGATTCCGGCCGAAATGAAGTCGATCTTCGCTGTTGCGATCTCGCCCGACGGCGGGCGATTTGTCGCGGCCGGCCGCGCCAACCAGATCGTGATCTATGACGTGCCGTCGGGCCGCGAGGTCGACCGTCTCGTCGATCCGGCTTTGTCGGATCTCAAGCTCGACGGCCGGCCGATGTATCCGGGCGGCGCGGCCGATCGCGATTTCATCCACGCCCTGGCATTCAGCCCCGACGGGACGCTGCTGGCTGCCGGGGGCTACCGCGCAGTGAAGCTGTGGCAGCGCCCGCACTTTGCACAGAAGCAGAACGTGGCGCTCGGGCAGGCACCGACTGCGTTGGCCGTCAGTCTCGACGGGAATCTGGTCGCGACCGCTTTGGCGGATCGCTCGGTTGTCTTGCGCAGGACCGAGGGAGCCGAGCTGCACAAACTCTCGGGACCGACAGCGGCGATTCGTGCGCTCCAGTTTGCGCCCGACGGCAAAACACTCTACGCGGCGTCGCTCGATCGCACTTGGAGGGCGTGGAACGTCGCCGACGGATCGCCGCGAACCGTCGTGACCACCGGCACGCCATTGAATGCAATCGCCCTCAGCAAGGACGGCAATCAGCTATTCGCGGCGGGCGCTGATGGAACGATCCGCATCTGGTCGACGATTTTGGACAAAGCGTCAGCAGGAAAATCGGAAACGATTCAGAAACCGCTCCGCGAATGGAAGGCACACGAAAAGCCGATCACTTCCCTGGCGCTGGTGATGCCGGCGGGCGAGAGATTGGCTTCCGCCAGCGAGGATGGAACTGTTCGCATCTGGCAGATCGCATCGGCAAAGCAAATCGCAAAACTCGATTACTCCGGAAAGGTGACCGCGGTCGCAGTGCGGTCAGACGGCCAGGTCGTCGCGTCGGCAGGGGGCGACCGGGTGTTGGCGAAAACAGCCGCCGGCGAACCGATCGCCGAAATCCGGGGAAGCCTCTCGGCCGATCGGCGCGTGGCCCAGCGGACCGACGCCATGGTCATCGCGGGACAACATGTCGCGACAAGCTCGGCACGAACCACGGCCGCAGGACAGGAAGTGAAGGATCGTCAAGAAGCGCTCAAGAAGGCCGACGAAGCGCAGAAGACGTCTGAAAAAGCCGTCGCGGATTTCACGGCGAAGAAAAAAACAGCGGCCGACGTCTTCAGCGCCGCGACAAAGTCGGCGCAGACCAAACCGAAGGACGCCGCGCTGAAAAAGCAGGCTGACGACGCCGGAAAAGCACTGGCAGCGCTCGAGCAGACCCACAGGAATGCCGCAAACGCCGCCCAGTCCGCCACCCGCGCCTACGAAGCAGCGAAAAAGGCGCTGGTCACGGCCGAAGAAAAACTCAAGGAGCAGCAAAAACTCAAGAAAGAAACGGAACAGGTCAACGCAGCCGCGGTCGCTGCCCTTGCGGCGGCGAAGGCCGATGCCGCCAAGCGCCAGCGTCCCGTGCGGTCGATCGCGTTCTCGGCGGACGGAAGCGTACTGGCCGTTGCGGGCGACGATTTGGAGATTCAGGTCTACGACGCCCATAGCGGGCACCCGCTCGAGGTTCTCTCGGGGCATTCCGCGGGAGTCACCCAAATCGCTTTCGCCAATGGTTCCACGCTGCTCTCGGCAGGGGCGGATAAAAAACTGATCACCTGGGAGACGAATCCCCACTGGACGTTTTTGGGACGAATCGGCCCCAAGCCGGACGCTCCACTCGAGCTTGCCGCATCGCCCCTCGTCGGCCGCGTACTGTGCCTGGCCTTCAATCACGACGGAACTTCCTTGGCGACCGGAGGCGGCGAGCCCTCCCGCAATGGCGAACTCAAGACCTGGAGAATTCCGTCGCTCACACTCGATCGCGATTTCAAGGACGCTCACAGCGACACGGTCTTCGGCGTCGACTTTTCGCGCGACGGGAAGTACCTCGCCAGTTGCGCGGCCGACAAGTTCGTAAAAGTTTTCGAGTTGCGCTCTGGCAAACAGGTGCGGTCCTTCGAGGGACACACGCATCAGGTGCTCGGCGTCAGTTGGAAGGCCGATGGGTCGCTCCTGGCCAGTGCCGGCGCTGACAACCAGATCAAGGTCTGGAATTTCGAGACCGGCGAGCAGCAGCGAAGTATCGCCAGCCACACCAAGCAGGTGACGTCGATTCAGTTCCTCGGCACGGGCGTCAACATCGTGAGCGCCAGCGGCGATAAGACTGTGCGTCTGCACCACGCCGTCGACGGCGACAACTTCCGCACGCTGGAAGGCGCGACCGACTATCTGTATTCTGCGGCAGCGACCGCCGACGAGTCGGTCGTCGCAGCGGGCGGTGAGGACGGTGTCCTGCGTCTCTGGAACGGGGCTACCGGCAAGAGCCTGGCGACCTTTCCGCCACCCAAATCGGCCAAGGACTCAGCCCAAGCCAGCGCGACCAAACGCTGAGCGCGGGCACGCTAGCTCAGCGAGAAGCCATGTCGCGCGAACTCAAAGCTCGGCTGTTCGACGAGCTCGAATCGATCGTCCTGATCGATCCACACACGCATATCAATCCGCACTCGGCCGCGTCGAAAACACTGGCCGACATCCTCGGATACCACTACTACACCGAGCTGGCCCACTCGGCGGGGCTCGCTCGAGCCCAGATCGAGGAGCCCGATCTCGCTCCCAAGGAGAAGGTGCGTCGGCTCGTCGAATGGCTGCAGCCTCTGGAAAACACGATCCAATACAGTTGGCTGCTGGAGATGTGCCGCGAGTTCTTCGACTTCGACTCGGACCGGCTGACACCCGCGAATTGGGAAGGGCTTTACGAGCGGGCTTCTGCCAAGATGGCCGCGCCCAATTGGGAAGAGCAGGTGCTCGACAAGAGCCGGCTCGAAAGAGTGGTCCTCACGAACGATTTTGACGACCCGCTCGCCGGCTTCGACACCTCGCGCTACGTGCCGTGCCTGCGGACCGACGACCTGGTGTTTCACCTCGGCCGTCCGGCCGTTCGGCAGCGGCTGGCAAAGGCGACGCAAATCGAAGCCGGCTCGGCGGCACGGCTGACGACGTCGGTGGGTCGACTGTTTGAGCACTTCACGAACCGCGGAGCGCGCGCCTGCGCGATCTCGCTCCCCCCCGACTTTGAACCACACCGCGTGCCGGCGGAAGCAGTCGATCCGGTCTTAAAGACGATCGACGCCGGTCACGAACCGAGCGCCGATGAATCGCGCACTCTCGCCCGGTTCGTCTTCTGGACAGTGGCCGAGCATTGCGCGGAATACCGGCTCCCCTTTGATCTGATGATCGGCGTCAATCGCCGCGTGTACGAGGAGGGCGTATTTCAGGGCCAGGACCTGTTCGATCAGCGAACGTCGCTGGTCCAATATCGGCGGCTGTTCAATGCCTTCCCGCAGGTGACGTTTCCGATTTCCGTCCTGGCCCAAACGAGCAACCAGGAACTCGTCAGTCACAGCTGGATTTTTCCCAACGTGGTGACCAACGGCCACTGGTGGTACTCGAACATCCCGGCGTACATCGAGCTGGACTGCCGCAGCCGGCTGCAGGCCGTGCCCGCGACCAAACAGATCGGCTACTACAGCGACATGTACAAGCTCGAGTTCGCGCTGCCCAAGTTCCGCATGTATCGGCGGATCCTGGCATCGGTCCT
>DASZIA010000519.1:0-4349 GCA_035949535.1 Planctomycetaceae bacterium
GCTACGTCCTCTCTCGATCCGGAAGAATTCAAGCGGATCGACCTGCGGGCCTTTCGGGCTGACGACTATCGGCTGCTGGCTCCGGCAAACGCAGCCCCGACAGCTGAGTTTGCCACGCTGCTCGCCGACCGCGCTCGATTCGTCGGCGAAGTGACCCATGTTAATGGCCGCACAGCGCGGGTCACGCTTGATGAAGGCCTGACGAAGAAAGGCGTCTTGTTCGGCGACCTGGCGGCGCTGGCCCGCGATCACCGAGAGATCTTCGAGCCCCGCCTGATGACCCTCGCAGTCCGGCCCCAGACCGATCGATTCTCAGCCTGGCATGCGGCCTTCTGGACTGGCGGCACAGTGCTCTACGTCCCTCGTCGCGTGCACATCGAAGAACCGCTTCACAGCTTGATCGGCCTTTCCGAGCCAAACGCGGGCGACTTCAGCCACACGCTGGTCATCTTGGAAGAAGAATCGTCGGCCACGCTCTTGGAAGAGACGGCTTCCGCGCGGGCCGACCTGACCGGCCTGCACGTGGGAGCAGTCGAGCTGTTGCTCGGGCCCGGCTCCCAGCTGCGTTATGTTCAGCTGCAAAACTGGAGTCCGCGCACCTACCACTTCGCGCATCAAGCGGGACACGTCGAGCGCAGCGCGCGCCTCCAGTGAACGGTCGGCGGCCTGGGCGCGCGGCTGGCGCACATCCATCAGCACGTCTCGCTCGATGGACCCGGGGCCGAGGCACAGGTCAACGGCGTGACCTTCGCGACCGATCGCCAGCACATCTCCTACTACACACAGCAGACGCACCGCGCCCCGAGCACGACGAGCGACCTCTTATATAAAGAAGTGCTCCGCGACAAGGCCCGCGTCACTTGGCGGGGGATGATCAAGGTGGAGCCAGCCGCCCAAAAAACCGACGGCTACCAGCGCAGCGACGCGCTTCTCTTGAGTTCGACCGCCCGCGTCGACTCCATCCCGGGCCTGGAAATTCAAGCCGACGACGTCCGCTGCACGCATGGCGCCACCGCCGGCCGCGTCGACGAAGAGCAGATTTTCTACTGCATGTGCCGCGGCCTGTCGCGGTTCGAGGCCATGCACATGATCGTCGAAGGATTCTTCCACTCGATCTACGACCGCATCCCGGTCGAAGCCGTCCGCGAAACGTTGAGCAAAACGGTCGAACGCAAGCTGGGAATCGGCCGGTGACGATGGGCGACGACGCGGCGAGCGTAGGGTGGGACAAGTCCTCCAAAGGAGGACGCCGGCCCACCATCGGTTCCAGCCAGCTAAGCTCCGTTGACAACAGTGGGCCAGCGGCCCGAAGCGGGCCTTGTCCCACCCTACGAATTCGGCCCGACCTTCACCAACCTAGGCGGTGACTCTAGATGGCCGACTTCGAAGAAATCGCCCGTGTCGATGAGATCCCCCCGAGGGGCCGCAAGTCGGTCATCATCGACGAAACGCCCGCACTCTTGTTACACGTCGGCGACAATTTCTACGCGATCGAAGACGTCTGCACCCACGACGGCCAACCCCTCACCGACGGCCCACTGCACGGCTGCGAAATCACCTGCCCCCGCCACGGCGCCCGCTTCGACATCCGCACTGGCAAACCCCTCTGCATGCCGGCGACCGAACCGGTCCGGACGTTTGAGATCGAGGTGCGCGGGAACGCGGTCTTTGCACGACCGCGCGACTGACGGAACTCGCGTCAGCCATCGGATCGAGCGCCGTCTTGCTATTGTCCTCTCAACCGCCCTTTTTGCGTGCGTCACTAACTAGCGGCCACCCTTCATTTTCAGAGAGTGCGCGTCGCCACGCGGGTGCGCAGTACCACCACAGCTCCAGTCCATATCCGACGAGAGCGCCACACGCCCCGCAGATTGCCGGCAGCCCCAGATCCTGCATCACCGCTTCAATCTCACTCGAAGAGACGCCACCGAACAGGTGCCAATAGTGCGTGATGCTGAAACCTCCAAGGGCAAACAGTACCGGCGGCCCCCAACGTCGGAGAGTGCCGATCGTCGCAAGCAGCAAAAGATAAATCACGGCATGGCGATACCTGCTTGTGAAGTGTACTTCGATCGACTCGTGCACCATGGCAGCGGTCTGTGCAAGGACAATTAACCATCCGATTGTGAGCCATAGGCTACGCTTACTCTGAGGGCACATTGTGGCGCCGTTACGCTTGATCGCCTGGCGATGTTAATCCCGCCGCCTTCGCTGCGTACGAGACCTTCGACCAGCGCCACGCCCAGAAGAGGCGGTTTGCGCCCCACAGGCCGACGACCGATGCGACGATCGGCAAAAGCCACTCGAGGATGCGATTGGACGAGCGCTCGATGATCCCGGTCTTGGGGACGTACATCGGGTTCCCGTCGGGACCGATGACAATCTCGCCTTTGTCGCCCAGCAGTTCATCCTTGTAGCGGACAAAGAGAGCCAGGCCGGCGGCGCCGAGCACCGTCTTCGGGTGCTGTTCGATGAATTGGGCCACGCGTTTCAGGACTCCGGTTTTTTCCGCGGCGGGCAATGCGGCGATGCTTTTCGCCTCGGTCGATTTCGCCAGTTGAATGATGGCGTCCGTGTTGTACCGCTCGCTCGCCTTGACGCCCGCTACGCCCAGTTTGTCCACTACCTCAACCCCGACTCCGGGATGTTTGGCGGCCGCTTCCAGCGCGCTCGGAGCCAACTCGCCCCCAATCCGCTCCAGGACCGCCCGCTCCTCCGGGCGCAAGAGTGCCCGCAGAGCGCTGGGGGCCAGTTCGGGAGACACTCGTTCGGCCAACGTCGTCAGCCGGGGAGCGACTTTGGCCGCTCGAATGGCGTCGAGCCCGTATGATTTGCTGAGTTGAATCAGGGTTTTGACCCCTTCTTCGCCCGACTCTTTGGCGACTTGCTCGAAAACTTCCCGGACGGCCGTTTCTCCGCCGAATTCCGTCAGTTCCTTGGCGATCGCTTTGGCACCTTGGCGTTCAGCCTGACCGGCGAAGAATTCCACAGCTTCCTTGGCCGCGGTTCGCACCAGCGTCCCCTCTTGCGCGTGAATCGCGGACGCGGGAGTCGCGACCATCAGGGTCACGCCGAGCGACACCATCAAAACGTGCGAGCATTTCATGGCTTGATCTCAATAAAGCATTGTGCGACAGGCAAAAAGAGCCCTCACCCTACCCTCTCCCATCGGAATGGGAGAGGGTTCTGAATGCCGCTAGAGCGCGTTCAGCGCAGCCTGACTTTGAATTGCGTGGAACTTGTCGGCTGCCGTGTGCAGCGATTCTTGCAAACCGGCACGCGCGGGCTGGTCGGCTGTCGCCGCGACGCCGTTGATCATATCTCGCTCGAGATTGTCCAGGTACGCCGTCAATTGCTCGGTCAAATTCGCCTTGAACTTGTCAGTGACCCACCAATCGACGACTGCGCCGACGGCCAGGCCGGCGCCGACTCCGATCACGGCGCCGAGCGGACCGCCGAGCCAACCCGCGGCCCCGCCCAGCGTCGCACCGCCCGCTGTGCTGGAGCCCCCCGCCGCGGCGGCTTCGACGCCCGCCGCGACCGCTTGGGTCGCCGCCAAACGAACGATGAGTTGCGCGACCAACTGCTCGGCGGCGAATCCCGCGACGCCGTTCGCGATCAAATTGACTGTTGCATTGACTAACGAATCAGTGGCATCGGCCTGGACGCGTTTGCCGATGAACTCGTCAAATTCTCTTTGGAACGATGCGAGATCGGGCCTGGGAAAGTCCAAGTTCATATCGGCCGTCGTGAGTGCGACTCTCATCTCGGCCAGCAGACGATTGCGTGTGGCGGCGACGTCGTCCTTGAATTCGCTCAGACTGGAGGCGACGGCCTTTTGCAGGTCGTCTTGGGCCATGATGTGGTACTCAAACTTGTCGATCATGTAATTTTTGACTTCCTCAGAGTTCGCGTCGTCAGTCGCCTTCCAAAAATTCGTCCATTTGTCCCGCGAGAGCCGTCGCATGATGCCAAAGCGCGTCCGCCAGGATGCAACATCATCGACGAAACCGGGAATTCCCGAGCGGAAGCGGTCAAATTCCTCATGGAGCCGACCCAAGGCTTTGTCGGCGCTCGCGCGGTTCTTGGCATTCGCCTTATCGAGCAAAGGGAGTAACTCGCGCCGGTAGAACTCTTCTTTCGAGACCGACGGTACGACGATCTGGGGGGTCGCGGGAGGAACGGTCGGAAGGGATGCGGCTTCGGATCCCGGCGAAGGATGAACCTGGAGCCACCAAATTACGACAATCGAAGCCGCGAAAACGAGCCCCAGAAAGCCGGCCGTGTTTTGAGACCGCAACGAGGATCGAACGGCAGACATCGGTTGTCTCGCATCTATGGAAGATCGA
>DASZIA010000520.1:0-11027 GCA_035949535.1 Planctomycetaceae bacterium
AGGCCGGCTCCCGCAATTTTTTCCGCATGCTCTTTCCGTCAGCCGAGGAGATCTCCGTGGATCCTCAAGGACGAATTCGCATCCCGGAACGACTCGTGAAGCACGCCGCCCGGAAGCACGACATCGTGCTGGTCGGCGTGCGGGATCATGCGGAAATTTGGGACAAAATGGCCTGGGATGAGCTGCTGACGAAGAACGCTCCCAACTTCGACGATCTGGGTTCGCAGGCGCTCGACTGACGTTCGTCTGTTCGCCGCCGCGACGATTCTCGTTCCACTCGTCACGTTGTTGATTAAGCGCCCCGTTGATGATCGAAGCGCCGCGTTGTTGACCGAAATTGCATCAGTTTCGCAGGAATAATCCGCTGGCTTACCGGGCTTTGCGGACACGGGAAGCAGGAGGCTTCGCCGGTAAACCCCATGGACGGATGACGCAGGCCACCCTGTCCTGCCAAGTCCAGAGCCATTCGCCTCTCTAATCGGGAGCCAAGGATGTCTCCCGGAGGCGAATGGCTCGGTTTACTTTTTGGGGTTTTCAGAATTTTGCAAATCGCGTAGAAGCGCCTTCATTCGGTGGTCGCGTCGGCAACTCTCACCCGAATCTTTTTCGGGCCCGAGCCCTTCGGGGCGGATGCGACCAGTTTTGCTAAACCTGCCTAATTCCTTTCCCGTTTTGTAACACTCCGTCCCAGTCAAACGATTTCTCCAAACGCAATGTCCGATTCGACGCCGGTCGGCGATCCGGGCGCGTCCGTACACCGTCCCGTCCTCGTCCGGGAAGTCTTGCAGTTTCTGGACCTCGGTCCGGGACTTGTCGTGGTCGACGGCACGGTCGGCGGCGGCGGTCATAGCAAACTGATCCTCGAACAACTCGGTCTCGACGGAAAACTGATCGGCCTGGATCTCGATCCGGCGATGCTCGCGAGGGCATCACAGGCACTCACCGATGCTCGCGCGATTTTGAAACACGGCAGTTATGCAGAGTTACCCCAGATCCTCGACTCGCTCGGAATTAGCCGGGTCGACCGTGTGCTCCTCGACCTGGGACTTTCGTCCGATCAGCTCGCCGACGCGTCGCGGGGATTCGGAATCCAGAGTGGAATGCAAAGTGGCATCCAGGGCGGCGGGCCGCTCGACATGCGATTTGATCCCTCGGCGGGACCGACTGCGTCCGATCTGCTGTCGACGCTCGGAGAGGCTGAATTGGGTGACCTGTTTGAGCGATTCGGGGAAGAACGCGCGAGCCGAGCGATTGCCCGGACAATTGTCGCGCGGCGGTCCGAACTCGCGCAATGGGCGGCCGCCGATCTCGTGGCTACGGTCGCCCAGAGCCTGCCGCGCGGCCCAAAGCGACGTCACGAAATTCACCCTGCCACGCGTATTTTTCAAGCCCTGCGAATCGCGGTCAACCACGAGCTCGAGCACCTTCAACGGTTCCTGTCTGTCGCGCTGCCCGACCGGCTGAAGGCCGACGGACGCGCGGTGATCATCAGTTTCCATTCCCTCGAAGACCGAATAGTCAAAGACGCTTTTCGGGATCAAGCACTATGGCAAAACCTTACTCCCAAACCGGTCACAGCCCGCTCGGCGGAACAGAGGATGAATCCGCGCTCGCGCACGGCGAAGCTTCGCGCAGCGACGCGGAAAGCGACGGAGACTCCGAGGCCGATTGGGAAATCCCCACCGCCCCGGACAATTCACCCCTAAGCCGCATCCTCGGCCTGGTGCTGGTGGTGGTGCTGGCCGGCGTCTTCAGCTTTGTCGCCTACCGGAAGTACGATGAAGCGCGACGCAATCCGGCGAGCCAAACCGTGGACGCAACGGGCGGAGCGGCATCGCCCTCCGATCCCCCCACCGAGTCACAAGGACGGCCGTTCGCCAGCGACGAAAATACGAAGGCGCGGGGTAATTCGCCCGCGGACACCCCCACCACCGCTCCCAGGCCCGCCGCCTCATTTGCTCACAACGGTTCCGATTCTGCCGACGGTTTTCAATCGTTCGAAGATCATGCTCCGAACCATTCGCAGAGTGGGCTGCAGCAGAATCCGCAACAAAATCCTGCCGCGCCGGGTCGGGTCGCGCTGACACCAACACAGGCACCGACGACGGGCAATCCGAATGGTGCGGCGGCTCGCGCGCAGGACGCCAATCCGTTCGGGGACCTAGGAGGCGGAGGGTCGCCCGAACGTCAGCCGCAACAACCGCCGACACAGTCCGAGCCCCAGCAGCAACTCGCCGGCGGCACGGCCGGCGCGTCCGTATCAACTAAACCTAATGCGTCCGGCGGATTGGCTCCTACAGGTTCGCCGAACTCGTTGGGCTCTGCGGTGACGGCTAAAGCCCCGCAGGCCGGAGCTCCCCATGCGACGCCTGCGGGTGACGATGCCGACATGCAGAATCTCTTTCCGAATGAGAGAACTCCCAAGCAGGAGGGCGCGGGCGGACGCCCGCAGAGCCTTGCGGCGCGCGGCACGTCCCTTGAACCGACCGGATTAACGCGCACGGCCGACGTGCAGAACCAACCAGGACAAAGCCCACCGGCGCAGAAACAACTCGCGCAAACTCCGCCGACTCAGGGCGAGCCCGTGGATAACGAGCAGCTGGAAGAGTCCCGCCCGACCGGGCGTTCGGGGACGGACAATCGCGGCGTCACTCGCCTGCAGCCGGACTCGCACGGGTCGATGCCCGGGGGCGCGACGGCCGGTGTTCCGACGACGGGACGCGCGGAGGCACTCTTGGCAAGCAAGGAGCGCTCGCCAATGGAAGACGAGTCGGCCTTCGGCAACTCAGCGACTTCGAGCGGGACTTCGTCGCGTCCGAGTCCTCCGGCAACTATTCAATCACAGCGAGGTGCTCCGATCGCGACCAACGTCTCCAATGGCGACGTCCGTTCGCCATCGGCCTCCGACGCCCCGTTCGCGAGTCATCACTCCTCCACAGGCGACGGATTTGGAGGCCGGTCGGCTTCGCCCTCTGCTGTCGACGGTAGTCTGTCGCCCTCCGGGCGGATGCCGGCTGCTGGCGGCGTCGTTTCGCCGGTGGGGACGACCAGCGACGCGGGCGACTATTACGTCGTGCAGCCTCAGGACAATTTTTGGACCATCTCGCGGAAGAAATACGGCACATCGCGCTACTTTCAAGCGCTGGCGGAGCTGAACAAGGCGCGGATTCCCGATCCCTCGCGGATGCGGCCGGGCATGAAAGTCAGCACGCCAGCGGCCGAAATGCTGGAAGAGCGCTATGGACAATTCCTCCCACCGGGGACCAGGGTGCAGGTCACAGCGGCCGAAGAGGCGGCTGCCAAATCCGCGCCGTCCGGATTTTTCGTCAGCTCCGATGGAACCCCGAAGTATCGCACGACCGAGAAAGACACGCTCTCGGACATTGCGGCCAGGCACCTAGGCCGCTCCTCGCGCTGGATTCAGATTTACGAGATGAACCGCGACAAGCTTTCCAGTCCCAACCAACTGAAAGTTGGCACCGAGCTGTCTCTTCCGGGCGACGCCAGCTCCATCGGGCTGGCGAGCGAGGACGACGAGCGTCGATAAAGACGAAGCGATGTATTTTCGCTTCGGCGCGGCGGTGGTGTTGGCGGTCCTCGTGGCGGTTGCAGGTATTGCCATCGAAAAGCGGTGCCTCACGCTGCGCCGCGCGCTGACCCGCGAGCACTATCGCTACGAGGTCATGCGCGACCTCTACGCGCGGCAACGGCTCCAGGCGCAGCACCTCGGTGCCCCGGCCCGGCTGTTCGAGGCGCTGGACAGTGAGCATCGCGAAATGATTGCACGCCATCCGTCCGACTCCCGTCGACAGCAAGTCGCGAGCGAACAAAGCACGAGCGCTCGCGAATAAGGATGGGATTGCGCTCGAATGTCGACTCGGCGCGGGATGATCGTGACCCTCGTCTTTCTGGGAGGAATAGCAGTCGCGCTGAGGCTGGTACAGCTGCAGGTTGTCGAGCACAGCCGGCTAGCCGCGCGGGGCACGCGACAGAAATCGTACGTTGAGGTTTTGCCTGCTCCGCCCGGGGATCTGCTCGATCGAGACGGCCGCGTGCTGGCGACTTCGATTGTCGCACGCAGCCTGTTCGTCGTGCCCGAAAATATCGCCGACCCATGGCCCTGTGCCCAGCGTTTGGCCCGCGCGTTGCATCTCGATCCCGATCGAGTGTCTGATCGGCTACAGCAGCCAGACAAAAAATTCGCCTGGGTCAAGCGGCGCCTCACACCGGAGGATGAGCGAGCCGTGCGCGCCCTCCGTCTGCCCGCGGGCGCCTGGGGCTTTCGCGAGGAGTACGTTCGCCGCTATCCGCAGGGGAATCTGGCGGCTCACGTGCTCGGCCTGCGCGATGTGGACGGCATCTGCCGAGGTGGCCTCGAGCAGTCGCTCGAGGTCGTGCTGCGGGGCGAGGCTGGTCGCCGCACACTGTATCGCGATGCGCGCGGTCGCGTGATCGACGTGCCCGACGACACCGAGGTCCCGCCTCGGCCGGGGCGATCGGTGGCGACCTCGCTCGACTCGGTCATCCAACTCTATGCCGAGCGAGAACTGGACCGGGTCGTCGAAGAGTGGAAGCCGCTGGGCGCGTGCGCCCTGGTTCAAGATCCGACCAGCGGCGAAATCCTGGCGATGGCGTCCCGACCCGCATTCGATCCGAACCATCCCGAGGGCGTTTCTGACGACGCCTGGAAGAATCGCGCCGTCGCCTGGATCTACGAACCCGGTTCGACGTTCAAACCATTCGTGGTTGCCGGTGCCATCGATCGCGGACGGGTCCGTCTCGACGAGGAGATTGATTGTGCCGGCGGCGAAACGCGGCTGGCGAGCCGAGTTTTTCATGATACGCATCCATACGGCTTGTTGAGTTTGGGCGACGTGCTGGTGAAGTCGAGCAACATCGGCATGTCGCAGATCGGCGGCCGGCTGTCGAACGCCGAGCTCTTCGCGACGATCGCGACCTTCGGTTTCGGCCGCGTACCCGGTTCGGGTCTACCCGGCGAAGTCGCCGGAATGTTGCGACCCGTGAAGGTATGGTCGTCGTATTCCAATGCCTCGCTCTCGATCGGCCAAGAGCTCGCAGTGACACCGCTGCAGATGATCTCGGCACATTCCGCGCTCGCGAACGGCGGAACGCTCATGTCACCCAAACTCGTGCTGCGCACTCTGAATGGATCCGCCAACGCCGCGACAGAGGTTCCCCTGGCAACGAACGTCGTCAGCAAAGCGACCGATCATCACACCGCGCGCTGGCTCGTGGACGGCCCGATGCGGGATGTCGTCCTTCGGGGAACGGGGACGCGGGCCAATCTGCCGGGCTATTCCGTCTTCGGCAAAACGGGGACGGCCCAAAAGCTCGACGCGGCTATCGGCACCTATTCAGCCGACAAATACGTCAGCTCGTTTTTGTGTGGCGCCCCGGCGGAAAATCCACGGGTCGTGGTGCTGGTCGTCGTGGACGAACCGTCAACCGGCGGATCGCACTACGGAGGGACTGTCGCTGCCCCCGCAGCCGCGGAGATTCTGCGGCAAACGCTGGCTCACTTACGTGTCCCGAGGGACGAGTCCGTTAGCGAGACCGAGCGCAAAGCCGGTGAACTGACTGCCGCTCCGGCGGAAAAATTATAGGGTGGGCGAAGGCTCGCTTCGAGGCGAAGACCCACCATCCGCTCCGTCAGCGCCCATCACGTTTGCCGATGGTGGGCCTCCGTTCGTCAATGACGGACTTGGCCCACCCGACAAGGCGGAGCTTTGTGGCTAATTAGGCGCTTGCCAGCGCTTCGTCCGGTTTTGTGTCGAGCGGGATTCGATCATCGACTTCGGTAGCGAGGCCCACGGCTCGCAGGCCGCGGATCAACCACCAGGTCGTGTCGATCTCCCACCAGTGGTGACCGGCGCGAGCCGTGTGCGGATGCGCGTGATGGTTGTTGTGCCAGCCCTCGCCAAAGGCGATCAGCGCGACCCACCACAGATTTCGTGACTCGTCCCGCGTTTCGTAGTTGCGATAGCCCCACAGATGGGTGGCCGAGTTCACGAACCACGTGCAGTGGTAGGCCCACGTCATCCGCACGCACACTCCCCAGAGCACTCCGGGAAGACCGGCAATCGCATACAAGGCCACGGCGATGCCGATCAGGCACACGCCGTAGAATCGCTCGTAGAACTGCATGATGGGCCGATCGACGAGATCCGGAATGTAGCGGCGATAGAGAAGGGCCCGCTGCTCGGGCGTGTGATTGACGAACAACCAAAGAATGTGCGACCACCATCCCCCTTCAAGCGGCGAATGAGGATCGCCTTCTTGATCGGACCGTTGATGATGCAGGCGATGAGTGGCCGACCACATCAACGGCGATCCCTGTCCGGAAGCGACCGAGCAGAACAGCACGACGAACTCGGCCGGCCGCGTCAGCTTCAAGGACTTGTGCGACAGGTAGCGATGATAGCCCAGGCAGACCCCGACGCTCGCCGTGAGCCAGTGTGCCACCAGTGCGATGCCGATCGCTTGCCACGTAAAGAAGAAAGGAGCCGCCAGGCAACCCGCGTGGATGCCGACCATCCAGACGACGGTCACCCAATCGATGTTCTTCCAATTCAACTGATTGGGATTGAACCAGTCGTAAACTTCCTGCGGAGCGAGGGTCCGCTCCACCCGTTGCTCTATTTTTCGCTGAGCTTGCTTCTTCGAGCGGCGGCGTCTCGGGGGAGCGATCACTGCGCTGGCCATCTTGGTCTCCCGGTTATCGGCGAGTATCGGCCGAATCGGCGTGGTTTCTGTGTGAAACTTTAGCGGGAGGGTAGGAAACAAGCGTCAGCGCTTCGTCATCGGATTGTCATACTTCTGTCACGGGCGCAAATCGAAAATCTGGTTTGACTTACCGCGACTCGACGCGGATATTGTGACTGTTCAGCGGCCGCACGAAGGGGCTGCCAGGAGTGCAAACACGACAACGGAGGCAACGAGATGGCCATTCTTAAAATGACCGCTGAGGAGATCAAAGTCCTCCGCAAGACGCTCAAGATGAGCGAGGCCGAGCTTGCCAGTCGGATCGAACTCGAGGACCGGCAGGCGGTGAAGCTGCTGGAATCGGGAGGAATGGCGCCGACTGTGAAGATGCAGCGATTCCTGATCCGACTCCTGCGAAACGGAGCCACTCGCTCGCCCAAGTTGAAGAAAATGTTTGAAGCGATCAAGGTGCGCTCCGAAGTCCGGTTTTGAAGGCCCCTTCGCCGCGCGATCCGACCGCTCACCTTGGTACCACTTTGGACTCGCACCCTATGTCGTTTCGACTGATTCTCCTCTGGCTGCTGGCAGGCTCGTTCGTCATTGCCCTGATCGCGCCAACTCGCGCCGCCGACGAGACGACCGTCAAACCGGGGCGCTCGCTGATCGTCCACGCGGACGACGCCGGCATGTCCCATTCGGTGAACATGGCGACGATCGAAGGCCTGGAGCACGGCGTCGTCACCTCGGCGAGCATCCTCGTCCCGTGCGCCTGGTTTCCTGAGTTCGCGGACTACGCGCGCAAGCATCCCGAGCGCGACTACGGGGTGCATCTCACGTTGACCTGCGAATGGAAGAGTTATCGCTGGGGTCCGGTCGCCCCGCGCGACAAAGTCCCCAGCCTGCTCGACCGTGATGGCTACCTGTATCGAGACAATCCGCCCGTCGTTGCCAAGGCCAAGCTCAGCGAGGCGGAAACCGAACTGCGGGCTCAAATCGATCGGGCCAAGGCGTTCGGCGTGCGACTGTCACATCTCGACACGCATATGGGAACGCTGCTCGACCGGCCCGACCTGCTCGAGCTCTACATCAATCTGGGGATCGCCTACAACCTGCCCGTCATGTTCACCC
Organism: Planctomycetaceae bacterium; assembly: GCA_035949535.1. Lineage (GTDB taxonomy): Bacteria > Planctomycetota > Planctomycetia > Planctomycetales > Planctomycetaceae > DASPSM01. The sequence goes on from DASZIA010000520.1 coordinate 7,852, forward strand.
GCCAGGCGACGTTGCCGGCCTTCCAGGCCCGCTACCCAGCGCTGCGCGGCCGCGATCGCCAACTCCTCGACATGCTCGACAGCCACCGCATGCCCGTGCTGTCCTCAGTGCTGATGATGTACGACAAAGGCGATCACGCGGCCCGCACCGCAAACTATCTCAAGGCCTTCGCGCGGCTGCCTTCAGGCGTGAACGAGCTGATCGTGCATTGCGGAATCGACAACGCCGAGCTCCAGGCGATCACCGATTCCGCCAAACTCCGCGATAGCGACCGTCGCTTTGTCACAGATCCGGAAACCCGGGCAGAACTCACCCGGATGGGGTTCAGGTTGACAAACTGGGGTGAATTCCGGCTGGAGACCGAGCGGAAATAAGCGAGTAGTGGTGGCATTTCGATGCCTGAGTTCGCGGTCGGCGAAGCTGCTCGAGATTTGTGGCCCGATTTTTCCGCGTGTTCAGGGCTGCCGATCGTTGAAGGAGTCGCTCCTCGAAGCTCTTTTACTCGCGCGGGGCTGGATTTAGACTGAGAAAAGACGGCCAGGATTTGGACCGCCGAAATTTCGGAGATGCCGATGGGTTTCCCCCGATTGGTTCGCATCCGTCAAAAGTTCCAGGTTGAACGCGTTAGCGACGTTGCGGCTGAGGTCCAGAGCCAGCTGCGACGGCTGAATCTGGGGCAGAAAGTGCGTCCCGGCCAAACGGTGGCTGTCACTGCCGGCAGCCGGGGAATTGCCAACATTGCCGAGATCACGAAGGCGATCTGCGACCATGTCCGTTCTCTAGGCGCCAAGCCGGTGATCATCCCGGCAATGGGCAGCCATGGTGGCGGCACTGCCGAAGGGCAGCGCGAGATCATTGAGTCTTACGGCGTGACGGAGGAATTCACCGGGGCTGAGATTCGTTCGTCGATGCAGACAGTGATCGTCGACCGCACGCCCAAGAGAATTCCCGTCCATTTCGATCGCCATGCATTCGAGTGTGACCACGTGATCGTGGCCGGGCGCGTGAAGCCGCACACGGGCTTCGTGGGTGAGATCGAGTCCGGCTTGCACAAAATGATGCTGATCGGATTGGGCAAACACGAAGGGGCCAAAATCTATCACCGCGCGATCATCGACTACAGCTTCCACGAGATCATTCAGGCCGTGGCGGCGGTCGTGCTGGAAAAGTGCAAGGTTCTTTGCGGGGTGGCGATCGTCGAAAACGCCTACGACCAAACGGCCCTGATCGAGGCCGTGCCGCCGGAGGAGTTCTATGACCGCGAGCGCGAGCTGCTCACGCTTGCCAAAAAATGGATGCCGCGCCTGCCGTTTCAGGAAATCGGTCTGTTGATCATCGACGAGATCGGCAAGAACATCAGCGGGTCGGGGATGGACACGAACATCATCGGTCGCAAATTTGTCGGCAATCCTGATGAGGGACGCGATGAGGTCTGCTGCAAGCGCATTTTTATCCGCGGGCTGACCGAAGAGACGCATGGCAACGCCTGTGGGATCGGGCTGGCAGAATTCACGAATCGCCGCACCGTCGAGCAAATGAATGTCAAAGCGACGACGATCAACGCGCTAACCGGCGGACATCCCACGGCCGCCGCCGTTCCCGTGACCTTCGAGACCGATCGAGAGGTGCTCGAAGCCGCCCTGCCGACCGTTGGGTTCGATGAGCCGGAGAATGCCCGCGTCGTGCAAATCTCCAACACTCTGCATCTTTCGGAAGTACTAGTTAGCGAGGCGTACTTGCCGGAGGTCTCGCGCCGCGGCGACCTGGAGGTTCTCGACGGACCGTTTGAGATGGAATTCGACGCGGACGGATTTCTGCTGCCTGTCGCGGCCTCAGGGCTGACCGTGCACTAATTGCGGTGTTGGGCCGAACGGCACGACCTGAGGCAGTAGTGAATTCCGAATGCGTCGCAGCGTCTTGTTGGACCAGTTCGGCGATGAAATGGCGGCATCGGCCCCTCGGGGAATGACCCGGCGTAGCTTTCTGATCGCCGGGGCCGCCACGGTCGGTGGAATTGGGGCGGCCACCTACGCTTGGAACCGGTACGCCCAGCCTCTCCTCGAGAGCAGCGGAACGACTGGCCAAGGCATCATTCGCGGCGAGCCCTTGGCACTCACGCCATCGGGAATGCTGCTCGACACCGATTTTCCGGATCCGTGCGCAGGCGGGGAATTCCTCGGTTACTTGCGGCTCCACTCGGAAGAGGACAAGTTTCCGGGCCGGCTCTACGTGAACTCGGGGGGAGGGCACGACGCCCGGCTGTGCATCGATGTGGCTTCGCTGTTGACGCCCGAAGGACGACTGACACCGTCCGATCAGTTCTTCATCCGCACCGAGTATCCCGACCTGCTCAAGCCGCAACCCGAGTGGATGATCAAGTTACACGGCCACGTGAAGCAGCCGCGGAACGTGCCGCTCAGCTCACTCAACGATCTTGTTGAGCCGAAGGGCCCGGTGCTGCTGGAGTGCTCGGGCAACGCCGCGCAGCTCAAATTTGGATTGCTGAGCGTCGCCGATTGGGCCGGCATCCCGATCGAGCAGATCGTGAAGCTCGCCCAGCCGACCGAGAAGGCCAAAGCGATTCTGATCGCCGGCTTCGACGACGACTCTTTTTTGCCGGACCGCGGCCCCCCTTACAAGACCCATTCCTATCCGACCTGCAGTTGGGTCTTTCCCATCCAGACTCTTGTCGACGGGGGCGCCTTCTTGGCGACGCAAATGAACGGTGCGCCGCTCCCGAAGAATCACGGAGCGCCCGTGCGGCTGATCATCCCCGGCTGGTTCGGCTGCACCGAGGTGAAGTGGGTCAACGAGATCAAGTTCGTGGACGACACCGAAAAAGCAACCTGGCAAATGCTGGAGTTCAGCGACCGCACGCACCAGGAGGTGCATGAGGATCGGCGGTTCTCTCATCCGCTTGGGCCAGCTTTAGCGCGCGACTATCGCCCGGGCACGATTGACCAGAACGCGATCCCCGTGCGAGTCGAGCAGTGGAAGGTCGCCGGGAAAATCCTCTATCGCGTGGTGGGCATCACCTGGGGTGGAAACGCCGGCGGCCGGCAACGCACGGAGAAATTCCGGATCCGGTTCGTGTTTTCTGGAACCGCATCGAAATTCGAGCCCGTGCAGTTCTGCAAAGCCGTCACTTCCAACTCGCAGTACGGCATCTGGATGCA
>DASZIA010000521.1:0-12885 GCA_035949535.1 Planctomycetaceae bacterium
GATCGACCGAATCGGTTCGAACCCCGCGCAAAAAAACGGCGAGCGAAAGAGTACGACTTATTGAGCAAGCCGCGGCAACAGCTCAAGCAAGCTTTGATCCGCAAACAACTAACGTCTTAAGTTAGTGCCATTCGGGACGCAGCTCTTTGGCTGGGGTTTTAAGCGCTGCGTCCCCCTGTTCGCCGCCCCTTTTCGCCGTGAGTTGACGGCGACATTCCGCACGAGAGAGTTGCCTTTCTTAGGCTGGCCGACTCGGATGGACCGTGCGAACGACTCCACCTGGTAGCCGAGACGACAGTTCGACGGACGACAGGCCGGTTGTTCGCAAGTCCGCCGCAGACGCCTTGTGGGTAGAATCCAGAGACCGGGAGGCAGCAGCCATGAATTCTCGCGTCGTCGCCGCAATGAATTGCTTCCTCAAAGGCAATCGACGAACAGCCACCTTTTCTGTTCTGCTTGTTATCGTCCTGGCACCGATCGGCCGCGTCGATGCCACCGACAAATTGGACGAGGCGATTCAACGGATCGAGTCGCTGGGGGGCCAGATCAAGCGGGACGACAAGTTGCCCGGTCGTCCCGTAACTGAGGTCACCTTCAGAGGAGAAGTCTTCGAAGAGAACGCTCCCCTGCTGAGATTTTTCACAAACCTGAGGACGCTCGACCTCGACAGTACCAACATCACGGACGCTGGCTTGAGGGAGCTCCGCTGGCTCAAGAACCTGAAGTCGCTCAACCTGGGCTATACCAGGATCACGGACGCCGGCTTGAAGGAGCTCGGCGGGCTAAAGAGCCTGACGACACTCGATATCGACAGTACCAAGGTCACTGATGCCGGCTTGAAGGAGCTCAGCGGACTCAAGAACCTGACGACACTCAACCTCGCGGTCACCCAGATCACGGACGCCGGCCTGAAGGAGCTTAGCGGGCTCAAGAACCTGATTGAGCTCAAGCTGATCAATAACAAGATCACGGACACCGGCTTGAAGGAGCTCACCGGGCTCAAGCACCTGAAGTCGCTCGACCTCGGAGGTACCAAGATCACGGACACCGGCTTGAAGGAGCTCCGCGAGCTCAAGAACCTGGAGTCGCTCAACCTGGAGTCGCTCGACTTCGGCGATAACAAGGTCACCGACGCCGGTTTGAAGCAGCTCAGCGGGCTCAAGAACCTGAGGTCGCTCGACCTCAGCGGTACCGAGATCTCGGACGCCGGTTTGAAGGAACTCAGTGGTCTCAACAACCTAATGACGCTCGACCTCGGGAACACGGTTATTACCGACGTCGGCGTCACGGAACTCAAGAAAACTCTGCCGCGCCTGCAGATCTCCCGATAAGCAGAGAGGAAAATGTGTCAGGCACGGTTCCGGTGAGCTTGTCATTCCGTCCCAAGAGTCGCCGTCATGTTCCGTGAACTCGATGTTGGTCAATCCGCTCTGTTGACCGATCTTGCAATGTGCCTCAACTACTACCGGCTCTTCTCGCCGGGCTTGTATTGTTGTGTTCACGCGACGGTCAAATTGAGTGACGGCACCCGGTTGTGTCCGGGCATCGTCGTGCAGGTCAACCACGGTCCGCTCAAGCAATGCGACCCTGAGCCGTCGTACGACTGTTTCAACGGACCACCCAATTTCGTTCTCGACGTCTTCCCCGCAGACGACCTGCTCGACTATGAACATCGACGTGCATGCTTCGAAGGCGCCCGAGTGATCGAGTACGTTGCCGTGCGTCTCACGGATCCGCTTGAATGGATCTGGAATCGTCTCATCGACGGCAAGTTCTCGGTGATCAAGACCGCCGATAACGAGCTGATCATGAGCACAGCGTTGCCCGGCCTTTGGATTCCGTCGCACGCTCTGAAGCACGGTGATTGGTGGGCCATCATGGCCGCGATCGCGCGTGGAGTGGGCCGGATCGGCCATCATGAGTTCATGGACACCATCTGGAACGCTGGCAAGAGCCGGACGCCGGAAGAAATCCGCCAGACGATCGACGACTACCAAAGCGGACGGATGGGGCGGATGGCAGCCTCGCGCGACCGACAACGAGACCTGACATGACCTCCGAAGAGCTCATCGCCGAGGGGCGAAAACTCGAACGACCCTGTCTGTTTCTCCGACCGCAGGGTGCCGGCCCTGTCGCTGCTGTTTGGCACGAGCGCGACCGGGATGAAATCGCCTCGGGTGTCAGGAACGGTTCCTGACACTTTTTGTTTAACTGAAGCGGGGTGAAAAGATGACAATGAATGTTGGGATGTCTGTGATTGCGGGAGCCCTCCTTACGTTGTGTAGTGATTGCGATCCACGGGGTTTGAGTGGAGAGGGCAATCAGGGAGACAAGGATCACGATCGACGCGCAAAGCTCGTGGAGGCGCTGGCGGATCTGCCTCTGTCAGGAATGAACGTTGGCCCGGTGAGGGCGATAGGAGCCAATAGAGTAACTGATGCTGTGGTTTGTGAAGGGGCAGCCATTGTGCCGATGCTGGCCTCTGCACTGGACCGCAGTTCATACGGCCAGACAGTTTGGATAGTGTTCTGCCTTACCGAGTTACGGGCAACGCCGGCGAAGGCGAGAGTCATCAAACTGAAACACGAGGAGGAGCACGGTCGATTCGCAGCTGAGCTACATGACTTTACCTTGGAATTTGAGATTAAGAACTATCTTCGCGTTGTTGCGGAGGCGGAAAAAGAGAGAAAGAAATGAGAAGACGGACCACGTGCCCCACGAAAGGAGGCCGGCAGCGATGGAAATCGAACCCGCCGCGGAGATGACCCATGGCGACTGATAGCGAGTCCCTCGAGGTGATTGCCGCGATCCGAGCCGGCGACGTTGTCACGTTGCAGCGGCTCCTTGCCGACAACCCGGGCCTCGCTGCGTCGAGGCTCGGCGGTGTTGCCAAAGGACGCACGCCCCTGCACGTGGTTGCTGACTGGCCTGGCTACTTTCCAAACGGTCCCCAAATCGTGCGGATGCTCATCGCAGCAGGTGCGGATCCGAACGCCCGCGACCCTGACAAGCCGTCTTCCGAGACGCCTCTGCACTGGGCAGCGAGCAGTGACGATGTCGACGTGGCCTGCGCGCTGATCGACGGCGGTGCCGACGTGGAGACACCGGACGGATCGATCGGCACTCCGCTCGACAATGCCATCGGCTACGCGTGCTGGCATGTTGCTCGCCTCCTCGTGCAGCGAGGCGCCAAGGTCGACAAGCTCTGGCATGTGGCCGCCCTCGGTATGCTCGATCGCCTTCACGAACTACTCGGTGGTCAATCCGGCACCGAACCCGAAGCCGTGTCGCAGGCCTTCTGGCACGCTTGCGCCGCCGGCCAGCGCCGGGCGGCGGAATTGCTGCACAACAGGGGAGCCGACCTGAATTGGGTCCCCGATTACGCCAAGGGGACCCCGTTGGACGCGGCCCGCGGCCTCGGGACTCGCCAGAACAATGTCATCAGCTGGCTCCGCGACCTGGGCGCTCGGTCGTCTGAGCAGTCAAAGTGAGACTCTCCGGTAGTTCGATCGGGTGCTACGGCTGAGGCGCTTCGGCTCGAGGGTGTCCGGGAATTCGCACGTGCATCTTTTCTTGGCCACCGGAGGGGCCGCCGATAATAGCCCAGGGCGGTAAGCGAGGGCAGTGCCGAAATAAACATTCGGAATTCCCGGACCGTCTCACGGCTCGGCGTGGGCATGTCTTATCCGTTCAGGACACCCTCACTCAAAGCCGCGAGCATGCCACTCGTCGCCAGAAAGGCTCGGGACTTCGAGGCTGTCGTGGAAGCGACCGCCAGCTACGAATGGTTCGCGCGATCGATCGAGCCAGTGGCCCATCGCGTGTTGTTGGCCCACCCGAAGAAGCTGCCTGTGATCGCCGAGAGCACGCGAAAAAGCGATCGGCTCGACGCGCAAATCGTCGCGGAGTTCCTGGCCCTTGGGCATGATTCCGACGTCTTACCGCGCGACTCCGCGGCAGGCTGAGCATCGACGATTGGTGCGTCAGCGAGGCGGCGTTCAACGGCGATTGACCTCCGTCAAGAACCGTCTGCGCCGCATTCTCTGCGACTACAACGCCCAACGTGGCCTTGTCGTGGAAATACTTTTTTGTCGTGCCGGTCGTGTTGGCAGGCCTCACCGCAATTTGCCTGGCAATCGCGCTGGTCCTGGCAGCTCGTCCGCAAGCTGCTCAACGAAGCGATTCCGCCGACAAGCCTGTCCCGGCGGGTCTCTAATCGACGTTGCAGGGTGACGGCCGGATTTCTCCGTTTCCTCTGTTACCTCCTGTTAAACGAATTCGTCCTTCTGCTCCCTCCGAGAAAGAGAATTTTGAACAGGAGGAAACAGAGTTCACACGGGGAACCGCGGCCCAAAATTTCGTTCTTTTGCTTTCGTTTGAACCCGCATTTCTCTCTGAACGAAACCATCGCCGAACTGGCCGACCTACTGCCAGGCAGGCAGGCGTCGCGAGAGTCTGAGGATTCGGTGCGGCAACGAGACAGGACGGCTTGAACACTGGCGGCCCAAAGCTGCCGCCAGCGGCACCCGTCGTGGGGAGAGGCACCGGGTAGTTGTGATAGCTCCGTGGCTTGGGCCAGCCGCCGATCCGTTGCTCCGTCCTAAGATCCTTTGTCTGCGCCAGTCGTATTGCACTCTCTTCGTTTCACGATCCAACGGTCCAGCGCGGCGGCTAACAGGCACATGCCGGCTGCTCCCGCGGCGGCCAGAATCAGGTCCGCTCTCGGGTTTCGCAATCCCATCACAGGCGCGACGACGAGTCCCATGGATCCACCGACGCAGGCTGCCAGGACGTAGGCCCAGTCGCGCACCCTGCGGCCCCGTATCGTGCGCGTGTCGTAGGAGGCGCGGAGGAGTCGATGGAGTTCGCCAATGCGCTGATCTTGAGGCGCTTGCAACTTGTTCAGATACCAATCGGTGAACGTCATCGGTCGCCCTTCGGCATCGCGCAATTGGACGATGTCGAGGCCATAACAATTCCAGACGTAGCCCTTCTGCGGTCCGTTGACCACCAGCCACTGCGAATCTCCGCAGCCGAGATGGCAAATGGGAAGGGCCCCGTTCATGAGAGCGCCGTTAGCGAGATATTCTTCCTCCAGGTTTTCCTCCCACTCATCCCGCAGGCGCTCGACCTCCTCCGGAGGCGTGCCGATGGCAGGCTCGGGCGCAGCAATCCCCAGGCTGTCGGGGAATATCCAGTCCTCCGTGTGCGGGAAGGGCTGACCGACATCCCCGACGATTTTCCAATCCGGCTCGTCAATCTTGTGAAACGTCTCGTCGAAAGCCCATTCGCCTAACGGGAACAGATGGTGCGGAGCCCCGCCGCCGTTGCCGATTTGGGTGATGAAATACTTGTAGTCCGTGGGAAGAGTGATGTTGTATCTCTCTTCAAAGGCTTCGACGTCCGCGGCTGGCAACGGAGGGTTCAGCGCGTATCGACCCTGGATCAACTTTTTGTCGAGGGAAAGCGGCGGAGGATCGAGAGGCGACACCATGGACAGCTCAACCCGCGCAACGACCGGCACGGACGCTCGTTTCAGTTAGTATGCGGACCTCGGTAGGGCGACGCCATCACCGTCTTCAATCGCGTTTCAGGGGGTCGGGTCACCAATTTAGTGGGTCATCTTCCTATCAAAAATTCGTGACCCGACCCGACCCCTGGTATTTTCACCTAGTCGTTTGTCGGTGCGTCCGGAGGATCGGCGGTGGTAGCGTCGGATTGCATCCAGGATTTGAAATTCTCGCTCAGCGAGTATTCCACCTTCGTCTTAAGACACGCGGGACTCTCGAGAGGAAAGGTGATGGGAAGCGGGGCGCGCGATCGTCGCCATCTGCGACGCGCCGGGTCGGGTTTGGTCGGGGCAGGCAATTCTGGTCCATCCCTGATCGTACCAGACTTGGTTTGTGCTCCCGCTCCGTTTCGAGCGCGAAAAATTTTTGCGGCACCTCTAAAATCCGCCGCGGTGATGGCTTAGAAATTTTGGAAATTTTTGCAGGAAAAAAACGCCGTTGACCGGCGTCTTAATTCGGCGTACCGCGTCGCTCGATAAGGCAAACAGCACTCGGAGCAGGGGATCTCCTCGCGAGTCGTACGTCGAATGCAAAATGTCGGGTGGAGCTATGAGGGGAGGTAAGAGGTAGGCCGAGCCGGTTGGTGGTTGTGCTTTGACGTGGTAAACGGAGTTTGTTGCAAACCGTTTCCACAAAAGGACACCGCCATGAAATTTGGCGGCTGCGTTGGGCATGATTCCGACGTCTTACCGCGCGACTCCGCGGCAGACTGAGCATCGACGATTGGTGCGTCAGCGAGGCGGCGTTCAACGGCGATTGACCTCCGTCAAGAACCGTCTGCGCCTCATTCTCTGCGACTACAACGCGGATCGTCGCAGTCTGTTCACCGTTGAGGGGTTCGTGTGGTGGAAAAACATTAACCCAGAGAGACCCTTTGTTTTAGGGCACTCGAATCCCCGGGTCCCCTCGAGCAAGCTCAGCCGTGGCAGCCTTCGACTCCCTAATCGGCAAGTTTGCCGGCGGCCACGGGTGCGCTGGTCGAGATCAGCGTCGGAGCCTGGGCCAGTGCGAATTTCAGCGTGAAGGTCGTCCCTTTGCCTAAGGCGCTGTCCACGCGAATGCGGCCCTTGTGGGCTTCGATGATGTCGCGACACAGCGACAGCCCGAGCCCCGTTCCGCCTTGGCCGTGCTGATCGGCCTGCTTGGTCGTGTAGAACGGCTCGAAGATCTCCCGCAGCTTGTCGCCCGGAATGCCGCAGCCGGTGTCGCGCACCGAAACTTCCACCGTGCCCGTCTCTTCGAAGGGCCGCACGGCGATGTACAAGTTGCCGCCGTTGTCCATCGCCTGACGGGCGTTCACGACCAGGTTGAGGATCACTTGTTGAATCTGGTTGGCGTTAACGATCGCGAAGGGGTGGCCGACGAAATTGGTCGCCAGCCGCACGCGGTGCATCTGCAGGTCCTTCTCGACGAGCATCAGCACGTCTTCGACCAGCGCGACCAGGTCAGTCGCTTCTCGGCGCTCGCCCTGGGCCCGGGCATACGACAGCATGCCGGTGGTGATCTTCGACGCCCGATGGCCGGCGGAGAGGATTTTATCGAACGCCTTTTCGCGGGTGCCGACGTCCTTGTGACGCAGCCCCATCTTGGCGTAGTTGATGATCGTTGTGAGGATGTTGTTGAATTCGTGCGTGATCGAAGACGCGAGCGAGCCGACCGAGCTCAGCTTCTGCGCCTGCATCAACTGGCTGCGCAACTCGCGATTTTCCGCACGGAGCTTTTCCAGCTCGTGCTCAGAGACTTTGAGATCCTCCATGCTCATGCTGCTTCCTCTGGCTCCGCTTCCGGCGATGGACCGTACTTGCGGATTCTGCTGCTTGTCCCTATCGGAGCGATCAAGCCGAGGACTGAAGCTCGCACCGGCCGTCTCGGCACTGGTCAACGAACGAACTGCGCGGGCGTGCTCGAATTGTCGTGAGAAGCGATTGGCTGGGGACGGAAGACTGGGCAGACTGACGAGCCCCTGACGGCTGACGGTTTCACCCGAGACTCGGAACAGGTTTGCCCGTTTGCGCGTCTTGGCATTATCGTAGATGCGACGTGGCATGATCGTGGAGCGACGCCCGGCCGGAAAGAGACTGATCTTCGGCAGTCCGTTCCTCCCTCCGCATTCCGCTAAAGCCTGAGGCGATCTGGCCTTGATTCGAGTCGAGAATCTTAGTTTGCGCGCGGGGCATTTCGCGCTCGACTCCATTTCCTTCGAGGTTCCGGCGGGGCGATATGGCGTACTGATGGGCCGAACCGGCGTCGGCAAGACCACGCTGCTCGAGTCGCTGTGCGGATTGCGTCAAGTGACGGCTGGCCGCATTTGGCTGGCCGAGCGCGACGTCACAAGTCTCAAGCCGGCTGAGCGGGGCATCGGCTTTGTGCCGCAGGACGGAGCCCTGTTCGAGACCATGTCGGTCCGCGAACACCTCGGCTTTGCACTGCGAATCCGCAAGGCGAAGCGACCGGCGATCGAAGCCCGCGTGGCCGAGCTGGCCGAGCTGCTGGCGATCGAAAAGCTGCTCGACCGCATGCCCGACGGATTGAGCGGCGGCGAACGGCAAAGGGTGGCGTTGGGCCGTGCCCTGGCCGCACATCCGAACATTCTCTGCATGGACGAGCCGTTGAGCGCGCTCGACGAAGCGACCCGCGACGAAATGTACCTCCTTCTCGAATCGATCCGCGGCAAGGCGGGAGTGACCACGCTGCACATCACGCACAATCGAGCAGAGGCGGTTCGCCTGGCGGACGTCGTGCTGCTGCTGGAAAACGGCACGATCCGCAGCCTCTCGGCGGAAGAGGCCCGCGATCGGAACGGCGTTGTAAATCTTCTCCCCTCTCCCCTCGCGGGAGAGGGGTCGGGGGTGAGGGGGAACCTGCCACCAGTGCCCCAATAGTCCGCGCCGTTAATTTGAATCAATACACCGCTCACGTCCGCGCGCCGTTCCCTAAACTGCGGCTCGTGAAATCACTTTCGCAGCAGCTCCTCGAGTCGATCGAGAAACGGGGCCTGGTCGGGATGGATTCGCTTCCGCGCTTCGTCCAATGGCAAAAAGGCCGCCTGGTCGACTTCCCAACTCGCCGGCCGCGGCTGGGCGTCGGCCGGTGCTTCCCCTGCGAAGGCGTGCACGCGCTTGCGGCTCTTCTGATAGACGATCGACGACAAGTCGACGAGTTCGCCCGCGACGACGCCCGTCTCCTCAATCGTTTCGCGGCGGGCCGTCTGCTCCGGAACTTCACCGGCATCAACCAGCCCCTTCGGAATCCCCCACGGGGCCTTGCGGTTGTAGTTGCCCGAAGCATGGAGGAGCAGAACTTCGATTGTCCCGCCCGGTCCGCGCCGATAAAGCAACGTTCCGGCCGATTCTTTCATGAAACAAATGTCTCGCCGAATCGCGAATCGTCTAAGCGGCAATCTCTCGGCCGTCGAAGACTTTCTTCCCCAGGCACATCTTTGCAACACTCGGCGAGCCGACCTCAAAGAAGACGTCTTCCATCCAGAGCGCGCGGCGCGTCGTCGGGTCGGCGCGGATCTCTCCGAGCCCCGAGGTCGAAATGTCGCAGTTTGTCAGTCAATCAGTCCCGAGAGCCAATGCACGATGTTGAGGGCCAACTTTCGGTTGTCACAGCCCGGCACGTTCATTCCCATTTGATGGGGTGGATCGCCGTAAACTTGGGCCGAAAGCTGGCCAGCTTCGCCCAGGACGACCACTCTTCCCCGGCCAAACTTCAATGCGATCCCTTGAGCCCGGCCGGCAGCCGGGGTCGGTTGGTCCGGCCCGACGTCGACCGCGGTGTCGGCGAACCTAAGCAAGGGGACACTGTCTGGAGGGCCCTTGAGCGATTGGCCGGTAAAGGTCAGCACGCGGTTGACCCGCTCCGACTCGTTGCGTCCGCGCAGGATTGCGTGGTCTCCGAGTTGATGTTTGTCGCGAGCGAACAGGAGTCCGTTTGCGGACTGACTGGCCGAATCAACTGTGACGCGCCGGCTCATCTCGACGCCAAATGCTTTCCCTAACTCCTCCGAGCCGGAGCCATAGGGCTCATGATCGGTGACTAGCAACAAGGCGCCGCCGCCCCGGACCCAATTTTCAACGCCGTCGCACTCGGCCCTCGTGAAAGCGGACTTCGATTGCCCCGGTGTGCCTTGCGCGTTGGCGATAATGAGCAAGTCGAACTCATCCAGTCGCCGCGGGGTGAATGGCTCGCGGCTCGAAGTGACTCGATAGCCGTCGTTGGCGATGAGGTCGCCGAAGGCTTTGTAGCGGCCGCTCGCGGTGTGAAAGTTCCGGTGAGCCTCGTCGAACAAAACCGCCGGATGCTTCTCCGTATAGGCCGGGTGGGGGACCGAGACGTCGAAGTTGGGGTCGTTGCGCTGCGCAAGTGTCCCCCGAGTAACTCGCGGGCGGCGGGCGCGGGCCAGAGAGGCTTTGAGCTCTTTTTCACCCGTGCGCTTTCGGAATTCCGCATAGTCGAACGATTCCATCGCCCCGTTGGGCTTCTCGGCGAGAAAGAGGAATTCCGAGTCAATCACGTTGGAGTTGCCGGAGCGAAAGCGGCCGTCTGCCGTGATCACGACCGATTCGTCGGCACTCGCGAAGTTGATGATCGTTTCGGCTCGCTCGGACTTTGTCGACCAGATGCGGACGGTCGAACTCTGGCCAGCCGTGACGAAATGGCTGCCGTCGGGACTGAAACTGGCAGAATAGATCGGTCCATCGTGCCCGTCGTATGTTCGCACCAGCGTCCCGTCTGCACTCCATAACTTGACTAAACCGTCCCAGCCTGTGGTCGCGAATTGCGAACCGTCTGGACTGTAAGTCACGTCCATGCAGCTTCCGAACGAATGCGCGGGCGACGACCGCTTGGGGCGGCTCGTATCGCTCAGATCCCAGGCTTCCCAATTGCCGGCGTCATAACCGATGAGCACCGTCTTGCCATCCGGACTGATCTCCATCGCATCCACCTCGCCCCGCAGCTCTTTGAGGACGGCAATCGACTTTCCACGAGGATCGTAAACCTGAAGCCCAAAGAGCGTCTTCGGTTGGAGGACGTGCAACACGGCCAGGCGGTCGCCGGCCGCATTCCACCGCACGCTGTCGACGGCGGCGGGCGCGGGAAACGTCGACTGCAGTGCATCACCCGGCTTGACGATGTGAATCGAGTTTTCGGCGACGGATGCGAACAAACCCGACTTCGCATTCCACGCTACGCGGCTGGGAGCGTCTGGAAACTCGAACGGCAAAGTCGCCGGGCCGCCATCCACGTCCGTTACAACCGGCTCGCGCACGGCAATCGGCTCGAGCACGGAAATTACGACGACCCGCTTTCCGTCAGGACTCCAGGCGAATTGCCCTCGACAGTCGCCGGAGCGAATCAAGCGATCTAAACTACCGGCGAGTGTGCCATCAGGCCGGCGAAACTCGACGCCACTCACCGTCACTAAGGCGATACGATTTCCAGCTGGACTCCAATCAGCATAGGTGCGGTTCGGCAGCGTGTAGGCTGCCTTTGATTCGCGGATCCCGTTGGTTTCGACGTCCAGAACGACGATCTGATGCAATCCGCCAAAAGCGATTTTCTTCCCGTCCCCAGCCCAGGCCATCGAGGGCCGGACCGTCCCTTCATCGAGGCTGGGGATCGTTTTCTCAGACTGAGGTTCTCCAGCGGCATTCAGAGTCTGCAACTCGCCTGCGTCTCGCAGGACGGCCAGCGAACTGCCGTCGGGATTCCATTGGACGCCGAAAACTTCTTTTTCGTCGACACGGGAGAAAATCGATTGGCCGTTCGTGTTCCAGATCCGAACTTCGGCGCTGTACTGCCGAGTGTTGACCGAGTAGACGCCGGACGTCGCGGTTGCGATCCGCTTTCCGTCCGGACTCCACGCCACGATCGACACGGGAGCCTTGTAGCCGACGAGCACCGCCGCCTGCGAGCCGTCGGCATTCCAGATTTTCGACTGATGCTTGTCGTCGCCGACTACAAACTGGGTTCCGTTCGGATTCCAGGCCAGGCAATTGATCGCTGCCTTCGACGCCGAGATGGTCCGAATCGGCTTGCCGTCCGCCTGAACGATTCGCACGGCCCCATCCGCACCGGCCCAGGCGAGCCGTTTCCCGTCTGGGCTCCAAGCGGCACAGTTGACCGGCCCGGCCGGGCTCTTCAAAACAAGCTGAGGCACACCGTCGGCCGACCAGGTGCGAACGGTTCCGTCCAGACTGGCCGAGGCGATCCGATTTGTCGCACGATTCCAGTCGATCGATTGGACGCGTTGCGAATGGCCGACCAGGATCTGCTGGGTTTCAAACGTCTTGGCGTCGCAGATCCGGATATAGTTCGACTCGCGATAGGCGATTTGCGTTCCGTCGGGGCTCCACGAAATTGCGGTGATCCGACCGCGCGGGAGCCTGTGAGCCAACTGCCAGCGACCGATGCCCGGCAAAGGACGTGGCGCCGGCACCAATCCGGGAAGCGCTTCGCGACCATCAGTTGCCGCAATCAACTTGTCGGCGGCAAACGCAGAACCACCGAAAACGCAATAAGCCAGAACAACCGAGACTGTCAGGGAGACGAGCGATCGTGATATCGTCATTGATCAGGCTCCACAGGATGTTCCGCGGCACCTGTCGATTTTCGCGCCGACTGCACGATACCCCCGAAAGCGGGCGGATGGCAATCGGCTAGCTCTGCGATCCGCCACACAATAGGGGACGACGCTCTTTCGATTGGATCCTTTCCAATTCAATCCCTTGAGTCGCCCGCTCGCTGGAGTCGTCAGCGCGCCAATCCGTCCAGCAACACGTCGACAATCTGCACGGCAACCTCACGCGAGACTTCGGCCTCCTCTTTAATGGTGAGGATCACCCAGAAGTTGATCATCGCGTTGAGGGCCGTTTCCAGGGCTTCGACTTTGGCCGAATCGATTAAGCCAGCGGCGGCCGCTTTTGTGGAGACTTCGTGCACCAACTCGGTGCCGGGGCGGGTCGATTCGAGGATCACCGTGTGCAGAGGGTTCTCGTCGGGGCCGAAGAAGACCGAGTAGAAGAACTTGGCGAAGTCGCGGTTCGCGCGGCAGTAATCGAGATGGGTCCAGACGACTTCGACCAAGGCGTCGCGGGGCGGGCGCGGTTCGTCAATGACTGATCGGAGCCGCGCGTAAAACTGGGACAAAAACCGGGCCAGGACCGCCTCGCAGAGCCCCTCTTTGCTCTTGAAGTAGTAGTAGAGCATGGGCTTGGTGACGCCCGCGGCTTCCACGATTTCACGCGTCGAGGCGGCCTCGAAGCCCTTGCGGGCAAACAGCCCGACCGCGGCTTGCAGGATCTCTTCG
>DASZIA010000522.1:0-4272 GCA_035949535.1 Planctomycetaceae bacterium
TGGTACACGGCGCCGAGCGATTCCAACACGCGCCGACACTCTTCGGGAAACTGCTCGACCACCTCGACAAATTGCCGCCGACCATGAGCCAGACAGTTGGCTAGAATCGTCGGCAGCTTGCCGGGCAGATTGCGCGAGAGGGCATCGCACATCTGGATCGGCGCCGGACGATCCGCTGCCCGCTGGGCCAGCACGTCCTTGAGGTTCTCCCCGGCATGCTGGTGCCCGCTGAAGAACAACGCGATCCGCCGCCCTTCACGCGTCGACACGAGGCCCGAAGTGAACGTGCCTGTGCGCTCCGCCTTGGATGTTTTCACCGCGCGGCCGTCGTCGAGCGATGCGCCGCGACGCTCTCCCTCTTCGGCGAGATTCTTCACGCGCGTTTCGGCCGGATGTTCGGCAACTGTTCCGGCGGATTCTTCAACCGCCGCCGACACGGCCGCTTCCTCGGCCAAGGCCGCTCGACGTTTTCCTTTGCCCATCAACTCGAGGATCTTGATCGTCGTGTCGTCGTTGTGCAGCACATCGCCTTGGGCTGCTTGCCGGACCATCTCGCGGAAGACCGGCTCGGCACGTTCGGCCTGGGCCGCGACGATATCCCATTGCGTCGAGGCCGGCAGAGGAATTCCCAGGCTCGCCTCGAGCACCTCCGCGCGGTGGAACGGCATGCCGGTTCCATATTTCAGGAGGGCAATCATGCTTCCCACGGTCGCATCGTACTTCTCCTCGCCCGCTCCTGTGGGCGATTGAGCCGTGAAGACCACGCCGCACAGACTACAGCGCAGCTTTTGCAGATAGTAGACCTTGGCGCCCACGGGAGCCTGGCCAACCAGCCGCACCACGACACCCGGACGGCCCGTGTCGTAGACCGTACCTGTCTCGCATTGCGGGCACGGATCGCCCGGGGCAAGCGATGAGTATGGCACGTCGATCTTTTCGGCGCCCACGTAATCATCGGCTCCGTTGCGGCCGTGGCCTCGGGCGGGCATTTGGGAATCGCTTTGGGCCTCGGCGGCGATGTTCGTTGCCAATGGACTTGTCGCATCACCTTCCGGGCCCGGCATCGAGCGCGTCTCGATGCCCGACGCTGCGGATACCTCCGCCTGTTTCTCGTCACGGGCCAGGGGGCTACCAACCACCGCCGCGGTCTTCTCCGTCTTCACGCCAAAAAGCATTTGCCGCAAGCGGCGGATCGTCGTGTTCCTGTCCCCGACCGCTTGGGTCAAGCAGACGTACGACTCGATCAAGGTGCGGATCGTCTCGAAATCGTCCGCTTGCAGTTGCTTGGTAAGCGCGCTCCACTGCCATGTGAGCATTTGGCGGCGCCGGGGATTTTCGGAGTGTAGGTTTGAGCGGGACAGGTTTGTCACGTTCAACTTTCGCGGCGGAGATCCTGGCGATGACACGGCGGCATGATGTTCGCAAGCGGCGGCAGTGGGAGGAGCGATTTGAGCGGCATCGCTCGGGCGGCTTGACTGTGGCGGACTTCTGCGCGAAGGAACGCGTGTCGGTGAATACCTTCTATTATTGGGCCAAACGGATTGACCGGCGTTGGACCGCGGCTCGCTCGGCCGAGTCGGCCACAGCGTCGGAGCGACCGCGCAAGCTCAGCCGTCCCCCGCGCGTCGCGACCGAAGGCTTCTCGGCCGTAGCTGCGAAGACCGCGGTGGTCCGGTTTCGTCTGGGAACGACGGTGGAAGTGTTGGTTCCGGCGGATTGTTTGGACGTGATTCGCAGTTTGGCGGACTGGCTCCAAGGATCGTCGGCCGAACGCGCCGACGCGTTTCAGGAAGTCGTCATCGGCCCGCGATAGCTCCGGAGCGATCCATGCCACGGCCGCCGTTTCCCTTCGCCTGGGGACAAACGAAGATTTATCTCTATGCCAAGGACGTCGATATGCGCAAGAGCTTTGACGGCTTGCATGCCATTATCCAATCGGAGTTCCGACGCGACGTTCGCCAGGGCGATCTGTTTCTGTTTCTCAATCGGCGTCTCGATCGGATCAAGCTGATGCATTGGGATACCGATGGCTTGGTGATCTGGATGAAACGTTTAGAGCGCGGCACCTTTCAGAGACCGCGCTGTCCGCCAGACGTCGATCATGCCGTAATGGACGAGACAGATCTGGCGATCTTGCTTTCGGGGATTGAACTCACGACCGTGAAACGTCGCCCTCGATACTCGCTCGCCGGCGCATCGCGCGCTGCGCTGGAACAGAGTCGCTCTTGACGATCGTGCTGTGATCACAAGAGGGTTCGGTTGTCATGGGCGAACATCTTTCAGAATTTGTGTCAACTTTGGTGTAAGACCTCTGGTCATCGGCGCGGCTCTCGCTATGGTTAGGCAACATGATCGAGCCGCCCGACCTGCCGCAGAACATCCCGAACACTTTGCGAGGCTGCCGAGCGTTCATTCGGGAGCAAGCGGCCGCCGTCGCTCAGCACGCGGCGACCATCTCGGAACAAGCGGGGACGATCGCGGCCCAGGGACGAACGATCGAGGAACTCGGCGTCGAGATGGAGAAGCTCCGCAAGCTGCTGAGCCATTTCGTCAACGGCCATCGCAGTGAGCGGCGAATCCTCACCGGCCCGGACCAGGATTGGTTGCCGTTCGAGAATAGCGAGGAGTTCCAGGCGGCCCGCGCCGAGGCGGAGGCCCAAGCCGAATCCATCGTCCAGGCCTCCACGGTCCAGCGAGAAGTCCAGGAGAGGAAGCCCCGCGACGAATCGTTGCCCAGCCACTTGCGCCACGAAGAGCAAATCATCGAAGCCGACGCTTCCCAGAGCACCTGTCCAACGCATGGCGAGCGAACGCTCATCGGCTACGACACGACCGAGACGCTGGTCCACAAGCGGCCGGAATTGTACGTGCTGGTGAAGAAGTATCCCAAATACGCCTGTGCGGCGAGTCCCGAATGCGGAATCGCTTCGCCCGAACGTCCCACGTCGCTGGTGGAAGGGGACCGCTACGACACCAGCGTGGCCGCCACGATCATCGAGGCCAAGTGGTTCCTTCATCTGCCGATTTATCGCCAACAGGATCTGTTCGCGGGGAGCGGCTGGACCCCCGGCCGTTCGACGCTGTTGAATATCGTGAGCCAAGTCGAGTTCGTGATCACGCCGTTCATCGCGTTCATGACCGAACTGGTTCAGCAGGACATTGGAGTCGGCCTCGACGAGACGAGTTGCCGGATGTTGCTGCCGCCGACAACGCCGGCGGTCATTCCGGGCGACGCCAAGAGTCGCCGGCTGGCGGAGAAGATCGCGGAAGCCCGCGCCAAGGGAGACAACAGTCTGTTGGCCAAGATGTGGGCCTACATGGGGCTGCAGCGGGCGCCTTACAACATCTTCGACTTCCGCGTCTCAAGGCATCGCGACGGTCCGGACGATTTTTTCAAAAACAGCCGCTGCAAGGTGCAAGGGGATTGTTTCTCGGGCAATCGCAGCGTGGTCCTCGAAAGCGACGGACGGTTGGAGTTCGTGGCCTGTTGGGGGCACGCCCGCCGCAAGGTCGTGGAGGCGACGACCTATCGACCCGAGTGCGAGTTGCTGCTCGGGATGATCCAAGCGTTGTACGACGTCGAGACGCGCGCTAAGGAGCTGACCTGGCAGGATCGCCAGGCGCTGCGCGAGCGCGAGTCGACGATCGTTCTCGACGCTATTCAGAAATGGCTGGCGAGTGAGCCGCTGGGGGCGGTGTTGCCGAAGAGCGACTTCGCCGAGGCGCTGCGATATCTGCGCAATCACTGGGAGGCGCTGAACGTGTACGTCCGCGACGGCCGGATCCCGATCGACAACAACCTCGTCGAACAATTGATGAAGCAAGTCGCGATGGGCCGCAAGGCGTGGCTGTTCGTGTGCAGCGTGGCCGGGGGTGAGCAAAGCGCGAAGATGATGACGTTGGTGAGCAGTGCGCGGCGGCATGATCTCGACGTGGGACTCTACGTCAAAGACGTGCTGGACCAGTTGCTCGCCGGCTCGACCGACTACCACAGCCTTTTGCCCGACGTCTGGAAGCAGCGGCACCCCGAGGCCGTCCGCGCCTACCGCGTCGAAGAGCGACGGGACAAAGCCGAACGCAAGCAACTCAGCGCGGCCCGCCGCCGCCTCGCCGCCCGAGGCCGGCGCTAGCATCACGCTGGCCCGGCGATCTCAAGCCGTCCCTCATGGTGCAGATGGGCGCTCACCCAGCTACGCAATTCTCATTTGCCGGGCGGATCTCCGCTCACGATGAATGCATCGCGGCGAGGGCAGATTAAGGGGGCAGATCAGA
>DASZIA010000523.1:0-6584 GCA_035949535.1 Planctomycetaceae bacterium
TCAAGACATTTTTCGCCGGCTCGGCCGGCGACGCCATCGCCACCATCCTGGATCTGCCGACGGAGAAGATGTCGTCGGAGGAATACGATCGCCTGGCCCGCCGAATCGAACAGGCGCGCCGCGAAAAGAGATGAGGGTGCCGTATGACTCCGCACTCGCTGTTTTCGATCGATCCGTTCGGATGGCTGATCTTGGACACCGCGCTCAAGGCCACCGTGCTGATTGCGGTAGGGACCGGTCTCGTCTGGCTCTTCGCGCGATCGTCGGCGGCGCTGCGGCACCGCATCTGGGCGCTGTTGTTTGTTGCCTTGCTTCTGCTTCCCGCCCTCGGACGGGCGCTGCCCGGCCGGGACTGGCAGATCATCCCGCGCGGCTGGCAGGTCGCAGCGACGACTGTTCGAGAAGTGTCGCCTGGCACGACTGCGGCATCCCCTTTAAAGACGCCGAGCGGTCCGATCGCCTCGGCTCCGGCCACGGGCGCGTCGGTCGCTGAGGCATCGGGCACGGGCACACCGGGCATGGCTGCGCCGACGACCGCTTCGGTTGAAAACAACACCCAGCCGATTCTCTCGCCAATACAAAGCGACGAAGCAGTCGCTGCCGCGCGCCTGGCTCGCGTTCCAGCGAAGGACGCAGACCTCGGAGAAGGAAACGCCGCTGCTCAAATCGTTTCGACGCGTCCCTTGGGACACTGGCTGGCAATCGCCTGGCTGGGTGGTGCGCTCCTGGCTCTGCTGCCGCTGGCCTTGGGACTCCTGGCCAATGCGCGTTTGCGGCGGCAGAGCCCGGTTTTATCGGGTTCCGATTGGGAAGGATTGCTCGAGCGTTCGAGCCAGCAGGTCGGCCTGCGGCGCCGGGTGACGTTGCTGTCGGCCGGCCCGCGGCAGATGCCCATGACCTTCGGGACGTCGCGGCCCTGCGTGGCGCTTCCGGCCGACGCGGCCGAGTGGTCCCCCGAACGGCGACGGATCGTTTTGCTGCACGAATTGGCGCACATCGCGCGGCACGACGTCCCGCTGCAGGTGGTGGCGCGCTTCGCCTGCGCGGCGTACTGGTTTCATCCGCTGGCGTGGTGGGCGCTACGACAAATGCGAGTCGAGCGCGAACACGCCTGCGATGATCACGTCTTGAGGGCCGGTCAGATGGCCTCCGACTACGCCGCCGAACTCTTGGAAATCGCCCGAGCCCATAGCCACAGCTCGATCCTGCTCAACGCGGCACTCTCGATGGCTCGACCCTCTCAGCTCGAGGGGCGACTGCTGGCCGTGCTCGACGCGCACCGCTCGCGAAAACCCCTCGGAGCAAGCTGGGCGGGCGGATTGGCAGTGCTCACACTGGCTCTCGTCATCGCCCTGGCGAGCGTGCGACCGACGCTCAAAGCGAAACCTCCTTCGCCGACCCCGAGTGCCCCGCCGGTGGCTTCTCAAACTCCTGACGTCCAGAGCGGTCAGCAACTCGTCCTCACCGGCGTCGTGCTCGGTCCCGACGGCAAGCCCGTGCCGTCGGCGACTGTCGAAGCAATCGCCAATGATCGCAACGACGGCTGGCAACGGAGGCTTCCCGGAGATCCTGGAATCGAACACCACCAGACGAAAACGGACGACACGGGGCACTTCCGCCTGAGCCTTCCGCGCGACATTTCGCGGCCACGTCAATTCCTCACCGTCCTGGCCAGGGACGAGTCGCACAGGATCGCGGCGGCACACGTCGACCCGCGGCTCAGCCACAGCAACGTGGAATTGAAACTCGAACCGTCAAAAACCGTAAAGTTCCAAATCGTCGACGCGGCGGGAAACCCCGTACCAGGAATCGAGCCGAAGATCGAACACGTTTCGCTGCAATCCGGTTGGCTTCCCGGGGGCATGAGGCATCCCCTGTGGCAATCGACGGTCACCGCGTGGCCCCACGTGACGCGCACCGACGAGAAGGGTTATGCGTCGGTCGTCCTGCCCGCCTCGGCGAAGTCGGTGGCTCTGACCGTGGACGACGAACACGCCGGAGCGCAAAGGCTGGATGTCGACGTGTCCAAAGAGCCGGTCAACATCGCTTTGAAGTCGCCGCGGTTTCTCAATGGAAAGGTGATCGACGCCGACAATGAGCAGCCCATCTCTGGCGCGACTGTTATGCTGATGGAAGAACCCTATCACAGCGTGAAGACCGGCGCCGACGGCACATTTCGGGTGTCTTCTGGCTCGACAATCCGCACGCTGTTTCCCAACGGGGAGACCATTATTCACGTCTACCCGCCCGCTGACTCGCCGAACCTGTTCAAAGCGATCGAATGGAAATGGCCCAACGAGGGAATCGGCGACGCGAATCTATTGGTGCGGCTGAAGCGGGGTCAGATCGTCGAGGGGAAGGTCGTGGAAAAAGGGACGGGCAAACCGGTCGTCGGTGCCACGATCTGTTTTCATCCCCAGGAGTACGGCAATCGGTTTTTCATGCAGAGCGCCAAGAGCCGTTTTTCCGGCTCCGACATGAAGTACCCAACCGATTCACAGGGCCGGTTTCGCCTGCCAGTTCTGCCCGGGCCGGGCTACCTGCTCGTCACCGCCCCGACGCTCGACTACGTGCGCAAGCAACTGAGCATGGGAGACCGCTATTACGGCAGAGAGGGGCTGCAACGGGAATATTACGACGGCTTCGCCAAGATTCGCCTCACGCAAGGCGAGCATCCCGAACCGCTGGCGATCGAGCTGGAACGGGGCGTGACCCTGCGCTGCAAAGTCGTGCTGCCCGACGGTCAGCCGGTCAAGGGAAACGCTTATGCGCGCTCTTATCTGCAAATCAAATACGAAATCAACGCATGGCTTCCCGACATTCCGATTGAAGACGGTATGCTCGAGCTGCCTGGTTTCGACGCGGCGCACTCAAATCCCGTGTTCCTTCTGGATCATTCGGGGCAATTCGGAGCGACGGTCTCGCTGAACGGCAGGGAGGATCGCCCCCTAGTTCTAGAGCCCTGCGGCCAGGCTCGATTCCGCTTCGTGGACGACCAAGGCAAGCCGATGCCAGACTATATGCCGATGCTGCTGCTCGTCATAACGCCCGGCGTGCCGGCAACGCACCACATCGAGGCCAACCGGCCCTTGTGGGTCGACTCAGTGATCTGGTCCAACGTCCGACGGAATGAGCGGCCCAAGACCGACGCGGACGGCCGATTCACTGTCGACGGCCTCCTCCCCGGAGCGACCTATCGCCTGTCATACACCGACAAAAACGGATGGACCGACGGACACGAATTCCAGGTCCGCGCCGGCGAAACGACCGACGTCGGCGAAGTTGTGCTTTCCAAGCGTCGCTAGCGCCGCAGAGATTCTTCGCGAGGTTCTCCGATGAAGTCGATCGACCAGCCCTGGGCTCCCTATGAGCCGTCGCCGAAAGAGCCGTGGGATTTGCGAAAAGTCGCGCATCTGCATCGGCGCGCCGGCTTCGGGGCGAATTGGGCCGAGCTCTACCGCGATCTCAAAGCGGGACCTGCCGAGAGCATCGAACGCTTGCTGCATCCCGCGGCCGAAGATCGACAGTTCCATCAGGTGGCCGACGCGCTCAAGGTGGCGGTCGCCGCTTCGGCGGAGAGTTTTGGAATGGCCGGCGATCCGCGCTCGGCCCGGGTCTGGTGGCTCTACCGCATTGCGTACGGCGACGATCCGCTCGGCGAAAGGCTGACGCTCTTATGGCACAACCACTTTGCCACCGCGCTGCACGGCGTCTACAACCTCGAGCTGATGCTCGAGCAGAACGAAATGCTCCGCAAGCACGCGCGGGGCAAGTTCGGCGAGCTGCTCGCGGCCGTCGAATCCGATCGAGCGATGCTGATCTGGCTCGATAACGGCTCGAATCAGAAGGACCATCCCAACGAAAACTTCGCCCGCGAGCTGCTCGAGCTGTTCACGCTCGGCGTCGGCAACTTTACCGAGGCGGACGTGCGTGCCGCGGCGCGCGGGCTGACGGGCTGGAACCGCGGTCACGACAACTTGTTCAACCAAACGAACGAGTTCACCTATCAGGACGATCTGGCTGACGCGGGGGCGAAAACATTCCTGGGCCAAACCGGGCCGTGGCACCGCAGTGATATCTTCCGCATCGTGCTCAAGCAGCCGGCTGCCGCCCGGCACGTCTGTCGGCGCCTCTACCGCTGGTTCGTCAGCGAGAGCGAGCGACCGGGCGACGAGCTGATTGAGCCGTTGGCGGCCGAGTTCCGGGCCAGCAATTATTCGATCGAGCACGTTGTCGGCATCATTCTGAGGTCGCGGCTCTTCTTTTCGTCGGCCGCCTACCGACGGCGCGTCAAGTCGCCCGTCGAATTCTGTGTGGGGGCGATTCGCCAGCTCGAGCCACTGCGCACGCCCAATCTGCTGCCCTTGGCGGACCTTTGCTGCGAACGGCAGGGACAAATGCTGTTCGACCCGCCCAGCGTCAAGGGTTGGGACGGCGGACCTGCGTGGCTCGACAGTAACGGCACGCTCGTCCGCCTGAATTGGATCGTGGAATTCCTGAGCGGCAACGCAGGGGCCAACGTGCCCGCGTACAAGCCCGAGAAATGGCTCAAGGACCACGCGATTTCACCGGTGCAAGCCCTCGAGTCCTTCGCCACCGTCCTGCTACCGGGCGATGTCAGTCCCGCGACGCTGTCGCTCGCCCGGCAAGTCGAGGGCGCAGCCAAGGAACCGAACCGGTCGGCCGGCCTGCAAGTGTTGTTGCAAGCGCCCGAATATCAACTGTCCTAGGAGAGAGGAAATGGCCTACAACCGTCGCGAATTCTTAGGGCTGGCCTCGACGCTTTTGACTACGAGCGCGACCGTGCCGACGTTCTTGCAGCGCACCGCTTGGGCGGCAACGCGCGATTCGGCCGCGAAGGACCGCGTACTGGTCGTCCTGCAATTAACCGGAGGCAACGACGGACTCAACACTGTTGTCCCCTTCACCGACGACAACTATCGGCGACTGCGACCCAAACTTCAGCTGGCCGACGCCAAGCTGCACAAGCTCGACGCCCGCGTCGGTCTGCATCCCGATTTGGAGGATCTCAAAAAGCTCTACGACCAGGGGCTGGCCGGCATCGTGCAGAGTGTCGGATATCCAAATCCCAATCGCTCGCATTTCGAGTCGATGGCGATCTGGAACACCGCGCCCGACGACAAGCAGTTGGGCCACGGCAAAGTGTCAGAGGCAGGCGGCGGATGGCTCGCGCGAGCGATCGACGAGAACGCCGCAGGCGGTACGGCGACCCCCTCAAGGCAGGCTCTGCGAATCGGCTCAGGGGAAATGCCGCAGGCGCTCTTGGGCTGCCGCGTTCCCGTTCCGTCGCTGGCTGACCTGGCCCAGCTGAAGCACCGCGCCGGTTTGCTCGAGCGCAGCCGGGTCGAACAACAGGTCGCCGCCTGGCGACAAGGCGCCTCGGCCGCGGGTAACCCGCTGTTGCAGGCCGCGATCCAGAGCGGCGTCGCTGTCCACGCGACGGCCCAACAGATCGAAGATCTCAAACCGGATACGGCTTCGGGCGGGCGGTATCCAGATACGGATCTGGCCAAACGCTTTCGCTTGATCGCTCAACTGATTCGAGCCGGTTTTGCGACTTCGATTTATTACACCGAGCTGGACGGGTTCGATACGCACAGTTCGCAGCTCTTCCGCCACGCCAATGTGCTCCGCACGGTTGGCGGCGCGCTCGAGGCGTTCATCAAAGACGTGCAGAGCCACGCTCTACCCCGGCCCGTGCTGGTGCTCGTCTTCTCGGAATTCGGCCGGCGAGTCGCCGAGAACGCCAGTGAAGGAACCGACCACGGTACGGCCGCACCGGTTTTACTAGCGGGGGCCGGCGCAATCCCGGGCGTCCACGGACCTTATCCGGACCTGGCACACCTCGTCGACGACGACCCCGTGTTTGCGATCGACTTCCGGCGTGTCTACGCCACGGTCCTCGAGCAGTGGCTCGGAGTGCGGAGCGAACGCGTCCTGAACCAGCGTTTCGAGCGCCTGGACATCGTGAAACCCAGCCCGGCCTGACAGCTGGCGCCGGGCCAAGAAAGTGGCGGGTGCCATTCCCACGGCTCGGCGTGGGCATGTCTTTGCGTTTGTCGCATGCTCACACTGGGCCGTGAGCATGGCACCACATGGCACCCATTCAAGTCCCCGAATCCCCGGGTCCGGCCACTGGGTCCGCCAAAAAAACAGCCGGCGTCAGCCCTTGAAGGCATCGCCGATAGCCTTCACCACCTCCGCTAGTGGAGTTTTTGTCGAGATCGGGTCCGGAAGATCGGTAACCGTCACGTCGACTACCACGCCGGACGCGGGATCGTGGTATTTCACGCTGACGACCGACTGGGGATTAACGAAAGTCGTCGCTCCGCCCAAGTCCTGAATTGGGAAAAGTCGCACATTTGGCTCCTCTTTGGGTAACAGTCCGGGTCACAGCGAGCCATCCGTACCGGACCCGTGCAAAAAAAACTGCCGCAAGTGAAGTATAGCACGTCACTTGCGGCATGAGGCGCCGGTGAGAGTCGAACTCACGATGGCGGATTTGCAATCCGCTGCCTTAGCCTCTTGGCTACGGCGCCATTTCGCCCGAATGCTAATACCAG
>DASZIA010000524.1:0-5368 GCA_035949535.1 Planctomycetaceae bacterium
GCTCCGCGCCCTAACTCGGCTGCGCGAGGATCTGCCGGTTCCAGCGGACGGCCTGGTCAGCACGATCGTGCTCTCTGTCGTCGCTCCGCCCGGTTTCCGGCTGTGGGCCCCGGCACACTTCACGCCGCTCGATCCGCCGACGTTCGCCGATATTTGCGACGCCATCCAATCCGGCGAACACAAATCTCCCGGGACGGAAATCCCTGGGCTGGTTGGAACCGCAGCTGCCGAGACGACCCCCGAAAGCCCGCTAATCGGCCGCCTGGACGTCGGTCCCACCGACGCCATGCTTTCCGCGTGGGCCATCGACACCTTCTGGCTCCGCCTGCCATTGGCCGTGGCTATTTTTGCGCTGATCGCGCTGGCGGGGGCACATCCTTACGCCGCGCGTGCCGGCAGTTGGCTTTTGGACCGCGCTGCGTTGACGCTGGCCCTGGTCGGCCTTACCTGGTGGCTCTGCCTCGCGCCGCTTGCCGTCGGCCCGCTCTTACTTGTGATCGCGCTCACGATGCTAATAGTCGAATTTCGCCGCCGGCGATCAACCAACTCGCGTTCCTTGCCAAGCACTTTCCAGTTGCCCCCCAGCGTCGATGCTCGCTGAATTGTTGTGTCGCCGCGCGAACCTTTCGGCACCGGTATATTCTCTAACGAGCGGGTCGAGTCGCGCAGCTCTTGATCGCGTCGGCAGTGTTGGAGGCCCGAAATGCGACGTCGACTCGACGGCACGCTCCCAGGGAGTCGGACTGCCTGTGGGGCATCGAATGACTCCTTCGGCTTGCTCTGATAATCTCAAACCGGCTTGAGAGTCTCGCTCCTTTTTTGGAAGGCTAAGCAGGCGATTTGCTGAGATCAGTCCGAAGGGGTCAAAGAGCCAAACATGGCGCGCATCAACGATCATTTTCTGAAACTTCCTGCCGGATATCTTTTTCCGGAAATCGGCCGGCGCGTGGCGCGGTTCGCCGCCGAGCATCCCGAGGCGAAGATCATTCGCATGGGCATCGGCGACGTGACTGAGCCCTTGCCGCCGGCCGTGATCGAGGCGATGCACAGGGCCGTCGATGAAATGGGCCGCCGCGATTCGTTTCATGGCTACGGACCTGAGCAAGGCTACGACTTCCTGCGGACGGCGATTGCCGAGAACGATTACGGCTCGCGCGGCGTGAATGTATCGCCAGACGAAATTTTTGTGTCGGACGGTTCCAAGTGCGACACGGGCAACATCCTGGATGTCTTCGGCCCAGAGAACGTCGTGGCCATCACGGATCCGGTCTATCCGGTGTATGTCGACACGAACGTCATGGCCGGGCGCGGTGGGCAGCTTGACGACTCGGGACGGTTTTCGGGGCTGGTTTATCTTCCGGTGACGGCCGAGAACGATTTCGTCCCGGCGCTGCCGAAGCAGCATGTCGACCTGATCTACCTTTGCTATCCCAACAATCCGACGGGAACCGTGGCGACGCGCGAGACGCTGGCCCGCTGGGTCGACTATGCAAAGAACAACGGCGCGATCATTTTGTTTGACGCCGCGTACGAAGCCTATATCGGCACGCCCGGTATTCCGCATTCGATCTTCGAGATTCCCGGCGCGCGCGACGTCGCGATCGAGTTTCGCAGCTTCAGCAAAACAGCCGGCTTCACGGGAGCGCGCTGCGCTTTCACGGTGGTTCCGACCTCGCTCGTGGCCGACGCGGCAGACGGCACGAAGGTCGATCTGCACCGACTCTGGAGCCGACGGCACTCGACCAAGTTCAACGGCGCCTCGTACGTGGTCCAACGCGGGGCCGAGGCTTGTTACACGTTGCAGGGCAAACAGCAGCTCCGACGGGTGATCGACTTTTACCGGGCGAACGCCGCTCGCCTCCGGGAAGGCCTGTCATCGCTCGGTCTCAAGGTCTACGGCGGCGTCGACGCTCCGTACGTGTGGCTGAAGACACCCGAGGGCAACAGAAGCTGGGACTTTTTTGACCGGCTGCTCGCCACAGCCCATGTGGTCGGCACGCCGGGCAGCGGCTTCGGGCCCAGCGGCGAAGGCTATTTCCGCTTGAGCGCCTTCAACTCGCGCGAAAATGTCGAGGAGGCCCTCTCCCGCTTGCGTCGCGTGCTCGCCTGAGACGCCACCGCTAGCGGCCCTTTTGTGGCTACCGGCCGACTCCTCAACTTGGCCGGCCCGGGCGGTATGTTTCGCCCCGAGCCATCCGCTATTATTGAAGTGGGCACTGCGGAACTGGCCACTGCGAACTGGGCACTGCGAACTGGCCACTGCGAACTGGGCACCGTGGAACTGCCGAGCGGAGAACCCCGGCCGATGCAAGTTGTTCTCGAGCCGGTCAACGGGAAGGGGCTCAAAATTCCCGTCGACAAGGCGATCATCTTTATCGGCCGCCACCCCGAGTGTGACGTCGTCATCACGCGCAGCCGGACCATCTCGCGAAAGCATTGTGCCATCGTGCAGGTCAACGACTCGCTCGTCTTGCGCGATCTGGGGAGTACCAACGGTGTGCGGGTCAACGGCAAGCTCGTGAAAAAAGAGGCCCGCTTCACCGCAGGCGATACGGTGACAATCGGCGACATCGAGTACAACGTCCGCAAGGTGAAGGTCGCCGAACCGGAAAAGCGTGCCAATCGTGACCATCCGCAGGACGCACGAGCCGGGGGTGCCATACCGCTGCGCGCGGAGGCTGAGCCGTTGGCCGACGACAGTCAAGAAGTGCCCATCGCCATTCCGGAAGAAGAAGAGGTATTCGAAGTGGAAGAGGCGAGCGGGGACACCCCCGATTCCATGGTCGAGATTTCCCCCGAGTCTCGGAGCCCCAATTCCCTACCCGTCGTGTCGCCGCGCAAAGCCGCCAATCGCAAAAGGTCGGACCAGCCCGCGGCCCGAAATCCGGTTTCCGACGACAGTTCGATTCCGCTGGCTGACTGACGGGCCGCACTTGCTTATGATCGCGGTGCGAGCCGGCGATTCTGAGGCTGGCTCGCGATCGCGTCGCACTTAAGGAGGGCTCGAGTGGCAAATATCGAATCAGTCGATCGCTTTCTGGACCAGAACGGGGCGCGGTTCGTCGACGAGCTGAAAGAATTCCTGCGAATCCCCAGCGTGAGCGCGAATCCGGCCCACAAACCGGATATGCAACGCGCGGCCGAGTTTGTCCGCTCGCAACTCGAGCAGGCCGGTGCCGAGGCGCAAATCTTTCAGACGGCCGGGCATCCCCTTGTGTTCGGACAGACGGATGGGGCCGAAGGCGGGCTGACAGCCCTCGTGTATGGGCACTATGACGTTCAGCCCCCCGACCCGCTCGACGAATGGAAGTCGCCCCCGTTCGATCCGACCGTCCGCGATGGCTACGTTTACGCCCGCGGCGCCACCGACGACAAGGGGCAACTCTTCACGCACATCAAGGCGATCGAAGCCTGGAACAAAACCGTCGGACGCCCGCCGATCAATGTGAAGTTCGTGATCGAAGGGGAAGAAGAGGTCGGCAGCGACAACCTCGATGTCTTCCTGAAAGAGCACAAAGACCTCGTGAAGTGCGGCGTGGCCGTTATCAGCGATACGAGCCAATACGCTCCCGGCGTTCCCGCCATCACCTACGGACTTCGCGGCATCCTGGCTTGCGAGGTCGTGCTGCAAGGCCCTAACCGCGATTTGCACAGCGGGATTTTCGGCGGCTCAGTCGCCAATCCCTGCAATATGCTGGCCCGTCTGGTCGCGAAGCTGCACGACGAAAAGCAGCGCGTGCAGATTCCCGGTTTCTACGAAGACGTCCTGCCGCTCACCCCGCAGGAGAAGCAGGAATTCGCGAAGCTCAAATTCGATGAGGCGGCCTTCGTAGCCGACCTTGGTGTGCCGGCGATTTGTGGGGAGGAGGGTTACACCACGATCGAGCGGCGCTGGGCGCGCCCGACCTGTGACGTGAACGGCATGTTCGGCGGCTATACCGGGCCAGGACCCAAGACCATCGTGCCGGCCCGCGCGACGGCCAAGATCACTTGCCGGCTGGTGCCCAACCAGGAGCCAGAGAAGTTGATGGCGGCGATGCAAAAATTTCTCGCCGCCAACTGTCCGCCGGGCGTCCGGCTGGAATTCAAGCCCCAGCATTGCTGCACCGGGATCGTGATGGACGCCAAGAGTCCCTACATGCAGGCGGCACGTCGGGCCGTCGCCGATGCCTTCGGGGCGCAGCCGGTGATGATCCGCGAAGGGGGCTCGATCCCCGTGGTGACGACCTTCCGAGACGTGCTGGGAGTCGATACACTCCTCTTGGGTTGGGGCCTGAATTCGGACAATCTGCACAGCCCGAACGAGCGCTTCACTCTCGCCGATTTTCACCGCGGCACCCGGGCCAGCGCCCACTTGTGGAACGAGCTGGCTCAACAGCACTGAGTCGACAACACCGAGCCGACCCCGCGTTGAACGAAGAGGGCTTGCCGATCGAACGGGAGGGCTAAGGTCCCGCCGAGCCGCTTCCTCAAACGCTGACAACAGTTGATTCACGGAAGGACAGCGATGCTCGATCTGCAGTTCATCTGCGAGAACCAGGCCCTCGTCGAGGAAAATTGCCGCAACCGCAACGTCCCCGTCGACCTCACCCGGCTCGTCGAGCTGGCGCGGCAGCGCAGCCAGTTGATTGTCGAAGGCGACAAGCACCGCCACGAGCAGAAGGAAATCGCCGCCCAGATCCCCAAGATCGCCGACAAGGGGCAGCGGCAGGCGCTCGTCGAGCGGGGCAAACAGCTCAAGCAGCTCGTCGCGGACAACGAGGCTTCGCTCAAAACGCTCGAGGTCCTCTTACGCGATCTCGAGATGCAAGTCCCCAATCTCACGCATCCGGACGCGCCGGTTGGTGCAGGCGATCAGGCGAGCCGCACGGTTCGCACCTGGGGTGAGAACAAGGGCTTTGAGTTTAAGCCGCGCGACCATGTTGAGCTCATGGAGCGGCTGGATCTTCTCGATCTCGAGGCCGGCGCCCGGGTAGCCGGCCATGGCTTTTACTTTCTCAAGAACGAAGCCGTGCTCTTGGAGCTGGGGCTCGTGCAGTTGGCGCTCGAGAAGCTGCGAGCCGCCGGGTTCACGCTCTTCACGACACCCGACCTGGCCCGTGATGACGTGCTTCGGGGCATCGGCTTCTTGCCGCGCGGGCCCGAGGCACAGATCTATTCGATTGAAAAAACCGACCTGAGTCTGGTGGCCACCGCGGAGATCACGTTGGGTGGGTCGCGGAAGGACCAGATTTTGGACGCCGCAACGCTGCCCCTCAAATACGCCGGCCTCTCGCATTGCTTCCGCACGGAGGCCGGCGCCCACGGCAAGGCGACGCGCGGCATCTATCGCGTGCATCAATTCACAAAGGTCGAGATGTTCGGCTTC
>DASZIA010000525.1:0-7777 GCA_035949535.1 Planctomycetaceae bacterium
GCGTCGTCACGAACCGGCTCAAGCGGCTCAATCCCGGCAAGACGGTTTTCACGTTCGCCATGGGACAGAAGGCGATGTACGACTTCCTGAACGACAACCCGTCGGTCGAGAGCCATCCCGTCGATTACGTCAATGACCCGCACGTCATCGCCCAGAACGACCGCGTCGTCTCCATTAACGCCGCCTTGCAAATCGACTTGACTGGGGCGGTCAACGCCGAGCACTTGCTGGGCCACCAGTACAGCGCCACGGGCGGCCAGCTCGACTTCGTCCGGGGGGCCTACGCCTCCCGAGACGGCAAGTCGATCATCACCTGCCACTCGACGGCGGCGAAGGGCAAGGCGTCGCGAATTGTAGCTCGACTGGAGGGTCCGGTGACCACGCCGCGCATCGACACGCACATCGTGGTGACGGAATTCGGCTGGACGGACCTCAAGGGCAAATCGTCGACAGAGCGAGCCACGGCCTTAATCGGGCTCGCACACCCCGAGTTCCGTGATGCGCTGACGAAGGCGGCTAAGGACATGCATCTGATGTGACAACCCCGAAGTGAGGAGGATGCGATGGGCAAGTCTGACCGTCGGGCATTTTTGAAGGGGACAGCCATATTCGCCGTATCCACGGTGGCTGCAAACAGCGCTTTTGCCGAAGAATCTCGCGACGCGAAGCCGAACTCCGCCGCGAGCCGCTCCCCACACAAACCCAACCCGACTCATACGGGTCCGAGTCAAGCTGAGGAGATGGCGAAATTCGCCTGTCGGACGAAGTATGAGGACCTGACCGCCGAGCGGCGAGAGCGGCTGAAAGTGAGCGTCCTGGACTCGTTGGCCTGTGCGATTAACGCCCTCGGGGCACCCCCCATCGAGGCGTGCTTTGCCCAGGCGAAGGAGTTCGGCAGCTCGAGCGGCCGGTGCACCCTGATCGGCGGTGGGCAAGCCAACGCCGTCTATGCGGCGTTCTACAACACGGCTCTGGGGCGCTACATGGACTTTATGGACAGCTATTTCGCGAGAGGCGGGCTGTGCCACCCCTCGGACAACACCGGGGCCATCCTCGCCGCGAGTGAGCACGCCGAACGATCAGGCAAGGAATTCCTGATCGCCCTGGCGGTTGCCTATCAGGTTGAGTGTGCGTTGACGGTGGCCGCGCCGTTCCTGGCTCACGGGTTCGACTTGACGACGCCGCTCACTTACTCGCTGGGTGCCGGACTGTCCAAGGCGCTTGGCCTCGACGAAATAAAGACCGCGGCGGCCATCGAGATCTGTGGTGCCGGGGGCATTCCCCTGCTCGTTGTGCGGACCACTCCAATCTCGCAATGGAAGGGCCTCAACTCGTCGGAGGTGGCCTTGGGGTGCGTCCACGGCGTCTTCCTGGCGTCGCGCGGCGTGACCGGCCCAAAGTATGTCATCGAGGGACCCAATGGCCTGGCCCAGTTGCTCGGCCAGCCGATCCGCGTCGATTGGGACCACGAGCAACTGGACTGCTTCGACCGGCTCGCCTTGAAGAGCTACAACAGCGCCGTCCCGACGGAATCAGCCATCTATTGCATGCTCGAACTGCGCAAGGCCCACCCGATTGAGCCGAACGCGCTCGTCCGCATCGAGGCGGACGTCTTTCAGGAGGCCTACGACTTCACGGGCGGAGGCAAGTTCGGACCGAAGACCGACGTCCACACGAAAAACGACGCGGACCATAGCCTCCCTTACTTGCTGGCCGTCGCCGCCCTGGATGGCGAAGTCCAGCCGGCACAGCTCGAACCTGAGCGAATTAACAGGCCGGATGTGCAGGCCCTGCTCCTGAAGGTGCAGGTGAGACCAGATGACAGCTTCACCGCTCACTATCCCAGCCTGGTCCCAGCTCGCGTGACTGTCCGGCTCAAGAACGGCACGTCATACACGCACGAGGTGCAGGACTACCCTGGCTTCCCGACCCATCCTTTCACCTGGGACGAGGTTGGCGCGAAATTCGACAGGCTCGTAGGCGACCGCGCCGACGCGGGCCTGCGCAAGGACATCAAGTCCGCCGTGCGTTCGCTCGAGAGCATTGAGGTGACGCAACTGATGAAGCTACTCGCCCAGGTCAAGAGCAACTGAGGGCTTCAGGCGGTAGGGACCTTCGGTGTCACACGAGACAATCAACGACACTTTACCTCGCTTCGAAAGGCACCAACCATGTCTTATACGGTTGCACAACAGCTCATCGACACTCTGAAGAAGGCGGGCGTCGAGCGCATTTACGGCATTGTCGGCGACAGCCTGAACCCTGTGACCGACGCCATCCGTCGCGACAAGAAAATCCAATGGGTGCATGTGCGGCATGAAGAGACGGCGGCCTTTGCGGCCGGAGCAGAGGCCCAACTCACCGGCAAACTGGCTGTGTGTGCGGGGAGTTGCGGTCCCGGGAATCTACACCTGATTAATGGGCTCTTCGACTCGCACAGGAGCCTGGCCTCGGTCCTAGCACTCGCGGCTCACATTCCCAGCTCCGAGGTTGGCACGGGCTACTTCCAGGAGACGCACCCAGATCAGTTGTTCCGCGAATGCAGCCACTATTGCGAACTCATCTCCCACCCGGGTCAGATGCCGCGCGTGCTGCAATCGGCTATGCAGCACGCGGTGAGCAAACGCGGTGTCTCGGTGATCGCGCTCTCGGGCGACGTCGCCGGGATGGAGGCCTCTTCCAACATAGTTCCCAGCATCGCGACCGAAGAGCCCGTCATTCGGCCGGCCGACGGAGACCTGTCGCGCCTGGCAGACCTTCTCAACAAGGGACGGGTGACGATTTTCTGCGGGGCCGGCTGCGCAGGGGCGCATGCCGAGGTCGTCGCGTTGGCCGAGAAGCTCAAGGCGCCTGTCGGCTACAGCTTTCGTGGAAAGGAGTGGGTCGAGTACGAAAACCAGTACGCCGTCGGCATGACCGGCTTGCTCGGATGGGGCTCCGCCTATCAGGCCATGCACGGCTGCGATGTCCTGCTCTTATTGGGCACCGATTTTCCCTACGAAGCATTCATGCCGACGTCCCCGACCATCGTACAGGTCGACGTGCGCGCCGAGCGGCTGGGTCGGCGATCGAAGCTCGACCTCGGTCTGTGCGGCGACGTCGGTGACACAATCCGGGCCCTGCTGCCGCTGCTCAAGGCAAAATCCGATCGTACGTTCCTCGACGCGATGCTGGAAAAGCGCAAGGCCGCCGCGCGCAAGCTTCGGGCCTACGTCGATCATGTGAGTACACGTCGTCCGATTCACCCCGAGTCGGTTGCTGCCACGCTCGATGAACTCGCCGGCGACGATGCAATTTTCACCGTTGATACCGGTATGTGTGCCGTCTGGGGGGCCCGATACGTGCGCGCCGCGAAGGCTCGCCGGATCCTCGGTTCATTCAACCACGGCTCGATGGCTAACGCTCTCCCGCAGGCAATCGGCGCCCAACTCGCGTTTCCCAGCCGTCCGGTGATTTCTCTGTCGGGCGACGGTGGCTTGGCGATGATGATGGGAGAGCTGCTGACGGTCGCCCAGTACAAATTGCCACTCAAGATCATCGTGTTCAACAACGGCCGCTTGGGAATGGTGCAATTGGAAATGGAGGCCGCGGGTCTTCCCCACTACGGTTGCGATCTCGTGAACCCGAATTTCGCGACCGTGGCTCAGGCAATTGGTTTCACCGGGATCCGTGTCGAGGATCCGAAGGACGTTCGCCCCGCAATCGAGAAGGCGATGGCTGCAAGCGGCCCGACTTTAGTCGACGTCGTGACCGACCCCGACGTGCTCAGCATGCCGCCGAAGGCAACCATCAAACAAGCGGAGGGATTTGCGCTCGCGATGACCAAAATGACATTCGCGGGCGAGGTTGACGATGTTCTCGAAACCGTAATGGCAAACTGGAAGGCCCTTGTTTGAACCGAGTGCGGGGGGGCGAAACATAACGACCTCGTCGTTTTCGCGCTGACCGGCCTTTACCAGGTTCGGGAAAAATCGGCTGGCGTGCCTGCTCGCGCTGATCCTGCGAGGCGCAGGCACCGTTGCGTCCCGGTTCGGGACGAGCGCACGGAGAAACACAAAACCCGGAAGGGAGTTGTGATGCGACTGGACGGCAAGCGAGTGGTGGTCATCGGCGGGAGTTCGGGCATCGGATTGGAAACGGCCCGACTTGCTCTGTCGCTCGGAGCATCCGTCACCATCGCCGGCCGCTCCGAGGATCGACTCAGCCGAGCAGCGGCGACCTTGAAGACCGAGCCGGAGCTGCTGCGGACGGTCATGGAGAGAGTCGATCCAATCCCTGTTCTCCGGCGAGTCCCAGGTCGATCACGTCTTTGTACCTGCCGGAGAGCTCCGCCCCGAAAGTGCCGACCTGCGGCTCCGAATTGCGCGTACCTTGCCGCGGATCCGAAGTGACGCTCCATTTGCCTGAAGAAGAGCCGAATGCTCGCGATAGAAAGTCGAGGTATAAGCAAGATTTTGGTCAAATTGCGGAGATTGCTCTTGATTTGACGCTTGGCGGCCCTTAGTTTCGCAGTTTCGACGCGCACGTATCGTACGCGCTTTTACGCGGTCACCGATGCGCGCAGCTCTTTCTGTTTCGCCAAGCGGGCCAAAACGATGAACACTACACTGCGGATCGCACCGGGCGTTTCATACTCGCTTCTGAAGATTATCGGAAGCCGTCGCAAACGCCACTGACCCAGTGCGACGTGCGATCTTGCGACTGTCCAGCGACAGTCACT
This sequence comes from Planctomycetaceae bacterium, assembly GCA_035949535.1. Taxonomy (GTDB): domain Bacteria; phylum Planctomycetota; class Planctomycetia; order Planctomycetales; family Planctomycetaceae; genus DASPSM01. The sequence continues at coordinate 4,721 of DASZIA010000525.1, forward strand.
CTCCGTGGTCCTAATCCGACTCTTTGGGATCGCTGTTCGCGCGGCTGAAAATGCCTTCGCTACGCTGCGCTAAGAGTGCACTGTCGCATCCCCATTCGTAATGCCGCCGTTCTTCTCCTCGGCTGCCGTCACAAGTTCTTCCCCGTCTTGCGACGCGACAAGCTCGAAGAGCGCGCCCTGGCGTTGCCGACTCCGATGCGCCTGGACAGGTTCTCCGAACAAAAAGCCGGGAAACCACCCGCGAAACGAGCGCCGCGTCGGAACCGCTCGCACCGGTGTCACCTAGCGATTGGTCCTGGATTGATCATTGTGTCGATCAACGGCCGATGCGTGCGACGTGAGCCGGGAAAGAGTGTCGCAGTACTAAACCAGACGGCGCTGGAATGAAGTCCTCACAGTCGGAAGGATCCGCAGCCACCCAGTCCGTAGCGCGAGTCGCGACTGCAGAGTTACTTTGCGGAGTCCTGCCATGTTTCGGTTGAGATGCACGAGATCAGAGAGGTCCTTCTTGCCGAGTAGTCGTCAGCGAGCATCTCTCGTCGCAGCGATGGTCTCCATCGAGTCGCTGGAGCCCCGTTGGCTGCTCTCGGCATCGGTTGTGTCGTATCACAACGACGCCGCCAGCGACGGCCAAAACTTGCAGGAGACGGTACTCACTCCGAGTAATGTCAATTCCAGCTCGTTTGGCAAGCTCTTCACTGCGAGTGTGGATGGGCAGGTGTATGCTCAGCCACTGGTTGTTCCAGACCTGAGTATCGCCGGGCGCACCCACAATGTGGTCTTCGCCGCGACCGAGCACGACTCCGTCTATGCGCTGGATGCCGGGAACGGCCAGGTCCTTTGGCACGTCAGCTTCCTGGCTCAGGGGCTGCCAGGAGCGACATCGATCACGACGGTCCCGAGTGCAGACGCCTTCCTCAACCAGTCGCAGGACATCGCACCGGAAGTCGGCATTACATCGACCCCTGTGATCGATCCAACCACAAATACCTTGTATGTCGTCGCAGCGACAAAGGAAACCGTTAACGGAGTCGCTCATTACGTGCAGCGGCTGCATGCACTCGACCTGGCCACCGGAAGCGAGAAATTCGGTGGGCCGGTACTCATCGGCGACACGACATTCGTCAACAACGTCTACACCAACAACACGCCGATCTGGGTGAATGGCACAGGAGATGGGAACGACGGGAACGGGCATGTGTTTTTCAATGCGGCGCGAGCCAACCAGCGCGCGGCACTCACGCTCGTCAACGGGCAGCTTTACATAGCATGGGCGTCCTATGGCGACAACGCCCCCTACCACGGATGGATCGCCGCCTTCAATCCGACGACATTGGCCTTGACCGGCGTGCTCAATACCACGCCCAGCGGTTCAGATGGTGGTATCTGGATGGGCGGAGGCAAATTGTCTTCCGACCCCGCAGGAAATCTGTACGTGATGACCGGAAACGGCACCTTCGACGGTGACAACAGCACGGGATCGGTCACAGGACTCAATGCAGCAGGCTTGCCGGTGAATGGCGATTACGGCGACTCCTTTCTCAAGATCTCGCTCGATACCCTCCACGACAGCCCGACGAACCAGAACATCACTGGTTGGGGGCTGCAGGTCTCCGACTATTTCACGCCCTTCAATCAGGCCTTTCTTGACTCGCACGATCGCGATCTCGGATCCGGCGGGATCCTCGTGCTACCCGACTCGGCTGGGGATGCAGCGCATCCGCAGCTTCTCGTCGGAGCCGGGAAGCAAGGGGCGATTTATCTGCTTGATCGCGACAATCTCGGAAAATTCAGCGCGAACCAAACGGCTGAACTGTCGCAGATCGTCGAGGAAACCGCGACGTCCGCCCTCCCTGGCGGTTCTTACGATACGCCGGCGTACTTCAATCAGTCGCTCTTTTATGTGCCGGGACGAAGCACAGCGGTCGTTGCCAGGGATTCTTCGATTCCGAATGGCAGCGCTCAAATTAACCCGACACCCACCTCCTCATCGCCGGACACATACGTTTTTCCCGGCTCGACCCCGAGCGTGTCAGCCAACGGCACGGCGAACGGAATCATCTGGGATCTCGACCGCAGCACGAACGAACTGCGCGCCTACAACGCCACCGGTTACAACGGCGAGCTTTACACGAGTGGGCAGGCGACGAACAATCGCGACGCCCTGGGGACTGCTGTCAAATTTAGCGTGCCAACCGTTGCGAACGGTCATGTCTACGTGGGCACGACAAATTCAATTTTGGGCTACGGTCTGTTCAATCCGCCTGGCGAGAAGCTCGTCTTCCAGAGTGTTCCGCCCGCTGGCACCGTGGGGCAGGCGCTCAGCCCGGCCCTGGCCGTGGCGGCGGAAGACCAGTTTGGCGATATCAACCCCAGCGACAACTCGAGCGTGAGCTTGGCGATCGCCAGCGGTCCGGCCGGCGCGACATTGGGGGGCACTCTCACGGTGCAAGCCGTCAACGGCGTGGCCACTTTCAATAACTTGGCGTTGAATTTGCCAGGCACTTATACACTCGTCGCCACCGATGGCAACCTGGCGAGCGCCGTCTCGACCACGTTTTATGTCACTCCCATTACCGAATTGACTGTGCCGACGACTTCCGCTGGACCTCGGGGAATCACGGCGGGGCCGGACGGCAATGTCTGGTTCTCGGAGTATGACGGCAACGAGATTGGCCGCATCAGCCCCAACGGCTCGATTACCGAGTTTGGCGGGCTGGCTGCCAATGCCCTTCCAGAGAGCATCACGACAGGTCCGGATGGCAACCTGTGGTTCATCGAGCCCGGTGCCAACCAGATTGGCCGTATCACCCCCACAGGCGCGATCAGCGAATTCCCTGTTCCCACGGCTAACAGCGACCTTAATGGGATCACGACAGGCCCTGACGGCAACGTATGGTTCACGGAACTTGAAAGCAACCAGATCGGCTACATCAATCCCACCAGCGGCGCGATCAGCGAATTCACCATTCCCACCCCGAACGCCGGCCCCGCGGCCATCACTTTGGGTCCGGATGGCAATCTGTGGTTTGCCGAGTCTTCTGCCGACCAGATCGG
>DASZIA010000526.1:0-13269 GCA_035949535.1 Planctomycetaceae bacterium
GCGGTCCCACACTTCGCGATAGGCCGGGTGGTGTTCCATGTCCCATTGATTTGGGCAGGGCGTAGCCAGGATGACCGAGCAACCGGGCTTGCCCAGGGCTTCGATATAGCCACCCAGGTAGCCCAGTCCTGAGGAGATCAGCGTGAGGATTGGGTTCATCGACGCAAAGGCCGCGTAGGGGCTCCAGGCCGGGACGCCATAAACGACTACGTCTGCTGGTTCACCCGCAGCGCGGCGCGGCTGGTGCACGGACCCCAGCATGTCCAACGCCGCTCGCCGCGTCTCATCGACCCCGCCGGCGAAGACACGTCCGGCTTGATTGGGATTGGCGAGCACGGTTTCGATTTTGAAAATGCGCTTACCGAGTTGCTGCTCGAGATGCCGTCCCATGCAGTCGAACACGGCATGCATGCGATTTTTGTGCAGTGACATCGACATGCCGTCGGGCGTGTGCGTCCAGCGAATGCTCTTCCAGTTCGAGAGCCCCACGCACACGCTCTTCCAACCGCCACCAAAGCCGAGGTGATAGCCGGCGTTGACGTAAACCGTTAAGTCGGAATCGGCGACCAAACGGTGCACCTCGACGTCGTAGCCCTCGGAAGTCTTACCAAGAGACACGAGTTGCGAGGCATCTTCGGCATCATGGCACATCAGTCGTTTGGCGAACCGCCGCACGATCTCTTCACCGAGCCCGACGGCCAATTCCTCGTGCGTCCATTTGCGGTGCAGCGCATTGGCACAGACGAGCGTGACCTGTTCATCGGCGACGCCGCGGGCCGCGAGCTCGGCCAACACACCCTCGACGGCCAGCCGGCGGATCGGTCCGTAGGAAGGAACAGTCGGATCATCGAATGCGATTAGCACCCGGCTCGACGGCCGCACCAATTCGCCGATTCGCTGCATGCCCAGCGGTTGCTCAAGTGCAGCGCGGACAGCTGCGGCCTCGTCTGCCGCCGGCGCGATGCGCGTGTTCGGCTGATTTACTTTGACAACCTGCGCGCGATCGGGCAGCTGAATCTGTACGGATCCGTCACCGAAGGGAAGCGAGACGGATTTCATCGCGAAGCTCCTGGAAGCGCAAGAGAACGCATCGCGACCCAGAGTCGACCTTAGTCAACCTCTTTGGCAGTCTCGATCAACTGTTCCAAGCCAACGAGCCGTTCTCGAGCCGCTTCAACGCCACCTGCTAGCCGGATGAAATGCAAACCGACGCTCATGATATGGTCGGGGCTACCGTGACCGGGAAGAAGCCGACCAGGCTTCCGCCTCTTGACGGTCCTCTTCTTCCCGCCGGCGAGTTTGTAGAACGTGGCTTTGAAGGTGCCCTCGTTTATTTTCTGACCCGGATGGGCCTTCTTTACTGCCGCCAAAGCAGCTGTCGCTGGGACGCCTCGGTGGCTCTTCTGGAATTCCCGGATCGTCTCCGACAGATTGAAGCTTGCGCTCCTTTTAGCCATGCGCTAGTGCCCTCGTGGTCTTCGTGTGAGATGGAGATTGCCCCGGGAAGCGTACCGGCACTTTGCACCCGAATCAACGATACCGTAATGCTCTGCCGACCGAGTCTTGTCGAGCTGTGGGTTCGCATTGAAAGCGGCACCAGAACACGCATGACTTCCAACTCGCTATTGGGAACACGAGTGTCGGCGGGTGTGCCAAAACTCCGGGCGTTGGTCGGACACGATGTCCAAACAGGACGATCAGTCCGACTGCGTCCGCCGCTGAATGGCACGGCCGCGAAGAGGTGGTGTATCGGCCGCCCTGGCGGACCGCGGGTTTCAGTACCGGGTGACTTGTGGCGTGAGCAATGGTGACGTTGTAAAGTGGCTGGCTGACGCGTGCTCGGCAGCGCAGACAGCCGGCGGACGCCCTAAACCAAGTTGAGGACAAATTGCGAATGAACCGGTGACCGGCGATCCGGTCACATCGACAACCTGAATGACGCGCGAGCGTCAAGAACTGCTTCCCTCAAAACCGCCAACTGGGGTTTTACGACCCCTGACCTACAGAGGCAGTGCCTTGTGCCGCGCCCCCGCAAGGGGGCGTCGGCCAGGTGCTGTTCTGTAGGCCCCTTGGCGGGGGTTGAGGGAGCGGCCTTGGTTCGACGCTCTTTGCGCGCTTCGATCCATCCGCAAAAGAGGGCACCACCAATGTCCATTGCAATGTTCCAGTCTGTGGCAGGTCTGTCGCCTGGTTAACAGCAGGCCGCGAACTTCTAGCTCGGCTTCCGCCTGAATTTTGGAGTGATCCGGCCGCTCAGATCGGCCGAATCGGCGACGTCATCCTTTGGAAGGGAAGCACGGGCCAGCGTGTGATCGCGACGCTCGAGGGTGTCGCAGAATCGCAGCAAAGAATTGACACGGCCGTCGCGGGAATCGAATCGACCCAATTGGGAACGCTGAGCGTGCTGACCACGATGCAGCATCTGTCCATGGCGACCTTTGGACTTACTGCGCTTTCGGCTGGCCTGATGCTTTGGCGCTTTAACGCCCTCAATAAGGCAATCGACCAGTTGAGCCGCCAGCTTCGCGATCTAGAGTCGCATCACGATGCTCAAGAAAAGTCGAAGCTGCTTAAGGGATTGCAGTACCTCGACTATGAGGAAAAGAACGAGAGCTCGTCACTCGACAAGGCTTATGACCAGACATCGGAAGCCGCCTTCATCTACGGCCAACTCGTTGCCAACGAACTTCACAATGAAAAGCGGGTGCCCCTTTTGAATTACCGAGGCCGCTGTTATCTGTTGGCCCTCTTGTCAGAGCTCGAATGCGACGTTCTGCGTGGCGACCTAAAGGGTGCACAGGAAAGAGCCGAAAGCCAAAAGCCACTCCTCAGAGACATGGTCACAACGACGTTTCGCGAGACGGTTGGTAAGGCACCCGACGTTTATCTTTCGCCCGAACTCTCCGGATCAGGGATTACGCTTGCGCTCATGACCGAGCTGTACCAACAGCTTCAGCAAGCCGGTGCGTTGGGCAATGTTGAGATTCATGATGCCTGCTGCCTTTTCGAGCACCTTCGTGGCCCAATTTTTCACGGGCGTACCGGCCTCCGGAGGTTTTGGGCGCCGCTGGGCAGGGCTAAGGAAAAACTGGTCCAGAACCTGAGGTACCTGATTGCTTGTGTCGAAGACACGAATCGAATCGAAAGCCTCCGGCTCATGATCAACGAGTCTACTCAGGGGCGTTTCGACCTCCGAGCACTTCGAGGTCAAATTCAAACGTGGCGCAACGATCAAAAAGCACAGAGACCTGATAGCCCTACTGGGACCGTGCTCGCTTACAGCTTGCTGTAAGGCCTTCCTTTCTCTCGGAGAGTCCTTATGAAGGTCTTGGCATGTCTTTTTATCGGCATTGCTTTTGGTACTGCCCTCGGTGGCCGACAGGCGCTCGATCGGGCGCGCCATCACGATTTTGTTGGAGCGGCGAAAATGCTTCGAGCCAGCCCGCTGGTGAACTTAGCGGCTTCACTCATGGCTTGTTACTTCATTTTGAGTTGGCCATATCGCCGGATCGACTCGACGACTGCAGAAGAGGTGTCGGAGACAGTACTCAGACCCGTTGAAGAGCTAGTCCCCAAACGCTTTCTCGGGATTCCATGGGGCACCACCACCCAGACGCATGTCGAGCCAACGGTGGTCACAAAAACGGTGACGCGAGAAACGAATAATCTGGTGCTTGACCCATGGCTTGTGCCCGTCACTGCTGTTTTGGCATGCGTGTCGTGCGGAATTGAACTGGCCGCAATCCGCTTCATCTGGTGGGCTCGAGGCTGATTCCGACATTGGATTAGAAATCGTGGGCACGCCGTCCCGGCGAGCTCCGTGACTCGCGCAAGACCGGATGGAGTCGACGGCATCTCCGGCGCCACTTGAGGCGGGCGCACCGTGGAAAAGAGTGCCTATGCCGTAGCGACCGCCCTCGTCCACTTGCTCCGTGCGCTTTGGCAGTTGGGCAACGCAGTGGCGATTCTCGTCGTGTGCGTGGTGGTTGGCGTCCGCGTAATTTGCTGGTGGTCGCCTGATTCGCTACGATTCTTCACGGAGCAGGTCTGGTCGATGAGATCGTGAGCGCGGGCCCCATCAGAGCGGGGTACACGGGTGACTTCATTCTCGCAATTGTGGCACCGATGCCCGTGACGTACGGATCACCGAAGTAGTGCTTGGACACGATGTCTTTCCGGTCAATCGATCGAGGCGTCGCTGCCTCACCGTGTCTCGGTCCATTTGAGAGTGCAGAGACTGGCACCATTTTTCCCACACAGAACGCGCGCAGCGCCCCCAGGACGCGATCCAATCCTCCGCGAGGCTTCTGTTAGCCACTGCCGGTCAAGCGGCGCTCTGAGGCGCCTGCAGCGCGCTCAGACTCGGGGAGGATCCGGAGTGTGTGGCCGGCGCGAGAGTCCTGCATGACCAGGGACGGGTCCACGGCCTCGCGACCGCCGGGGGTTCCCGGATACTCTTCAGTCTTGACCGGCTGCGGCAAGTCGAATCGCTATGCCGGCATCAGTGCCGAAAGCGGCACGCGTCGGATCTGGGCCAGCATCTTCAGGGCACCGAAGTATCGACGTTAGAGGGGTGAGATCCGCCGCCGTGGCGATCAAGCGAGCTTGTCCGCTGGGCAGGACAAGGATCAAGCCGCGGCGATCGTCGCCGTTTCGGAAAAGCTCCGGGCATTGCGCGAGGCGTCGGCCAACACGTTGGTAATTACTCCGCAGGGTGCTGTCGACATCCCAGTCCAGACGGTCGATGTTGTCGTCGATCTCCTGTTCATGACTCAGGCGTAGAGGATTAACACCCCTTACACTGATTACACCCATTACGCCGTGGCCGTTGAGCGGTGACTGCTCTTGTTGGTCAGTTGTCATTCTTTTTGCCTTTCAGCGCTGGCTGCTTGCGATTCGCGTCGACATCGACTCGGCGCTTTCAGAAAAATTCGATGATCTCGTCCGTGCTCCGTGGTCTCCGCTGCCGGCGGCCGACTTTTACCTGGGGCTGCACGCGTCGCCTCTCTTCGAAGGCCAAGAGGTCGGCGATGCTGATGCGGTAGCGCGGACGCCCCGTGGCTTTACGCGCGACGTTGATTGCCGACAGCTCGCCGGAGTGGATCCAAAACAACACCTTGGCGGCGTCGCGCCCAAGTCCGAGTTGCTTGGCGACCTCCTTTGCTGTGAGCTTTCCGGGCGTGTTGGTCACAAAAACGCCGCTTCGTTAGATACAGAAAAAAAACCCGCGAGCAGCCCTGCGAGACTCCCACGGGTTACAGATCGCGCATCACGGCGCGTCAATCAGTCTGTGGTTGCCGCACGGAGCGTTGCTCCGAAGGCAACGGTATCTAGCGGCGGTGCGCTAACGTTACCTAAAAAAGTGCGCAGAGACTGTTGGCGTTCGGCCAACTATTGCCAAAAGATGAGGCCGGGCTTGTCCTTAGGGCGCTTCAGAGGCAGCTCTTGCCTTTTGCTCTTTAGCTTCTTGCGTATCTGAGCCAGGCGGGTATCGAAGAGTTTCTTGCTTTTCGAGTCTGAGCCCATACCCAGAATCTCGCGGAGGCGAGTTGTTGGCAACCCGTCGACACGACGGTGCAACCACGCCATTCGCAGCAGCTCTCGCTCCTCAGGTGAAAAAAGCCCCCAGTGGTCTCGCAGCTGTGGGGGAACCAGTTGGCATGCGAGCGGTGGCCGTTTGTCCTGCTCCCATCGTGTTTCAAGCCGCTGGCGAAAAATCGTTGCGGGTTCGCCGACGTCCAACAGGCCCACAAGGAAATCGAATCGAAGTTTATCGTCATCTGGACCGACATCGATGTTAGCCGCCTGAGGGTCAATTTTGGTGAGTGCGGCGAAAGCGGCGCAACACACCTGCAAGTCGCTATCCTGCGCGACGACTTTGACAAGCTCGGGGATCGCGGAGCGGGCATCGAACTCTAGCCAGCCCAGGACCTCGCACGTCTTGAGCCTCACGGATGGATCCACGTCGTGGATCAAAGGGAGAATCAAATGCCGCGAAACCAAAACGGATTCCCGTCCGAGTTCTGGTAGGACTCGTATTGCCGTGCGGCGGACCGATGCATCGGTGGCATGCAAGCCGCAAAGGGCTGATTCAAGCGGGTCGGGCGATACGGGGTCGTTCGGCGAGAACCCGAGCGATGTGATCGTCAACCCTTGAATTTTCATTACAGAGTCGGTGAGCCCTTTAACGACGTTGGGCCACAGTCGCGCGATTAGTCTTTCATCATCTGCTGCGACGATGAGTTTCGTGAGTACGCGAAACGCCCAGACCCGAATTTCGTCATCTTTATCGACAAGTAACGCGCAGAGCGGGTCGAGGGCACTCGGCGTTTTGCTCCAGTCGCGCAGGGCCACAACCGCATCGAACAGTTCGTCTGACCTGTCGAATCCTGCTTCCAGGATCCGCGCAGCCATTTCCCGGAGCAGCTCATGCCAGTGTCGCAGCCTGAAATACTCTGCGTCACGCCCTTTTGCGATGACGTGGCCCAAGTAGCGCTTCCTGTTGAAGTCGACGAAGTTGCGGTGATAAAGCTCGGCCCTATGCTCGGAGCTGCGCTGAATCGCGTTCATGGCTGCACTTTTGGGATTGCGGCGTCTAATCCGCGAAAGTGTTGGGTGTTTTTTCGACCGACGACAATTCCGTTTGCGACTTAAGGGCCGACGAACGCGGGTCTTGGCAGGCCGGCCCTGGCGGGTTCAGCGGTTGGCGATCCGCGTAACGGCGTTCTCGTTAGCGGCGGAGACGACTCCTCCGTTGAATAGCCAAGCCCGCACGTGTTCGGTGACGGCCCGCAGCCGCTCGTCGCTGATCCTCTCGCGGTACTGAGCCCCCATCGACGGATCGACGTGCCCCATGATCGCATCGACGGCCACTTGGTCCTTCGACTCGCCGGCGATCGTCTCGAAATTGTGCCGCAGAGTGTAAAAGTTCCGATGCGAGTTGATGCCGAGGTGGTTAAGCAGTTTGCGGAATCGCTGAGACAACGCGTCGAGAGAAACGACTCCATTGGACGGTGCTTCCGCATCTTTCGCTCTTTTCGATTGGACCCGCACCCAGGGGCGCCCTTGAATCGTCAGAAACACAAGCCCAGCATTGGTCGGGTTCTTGGGTTCGGGCCGCTCGGTGATCGCGTTGCGAAGTGCTTTAACCGTTTCAGGCCAGAGCGGCACTCGGCGGTGAATCCCGGTCTTCGGCCTGGGGAATTCGATCCATCCGCTTTGCAAGTCGACGGCGGATTTGGGCAACGTTGCGACGTCCGTGTTTCCGAATCCGCAGTTAAGTCCCAGCAAGGTCATCGCTTTGAGCGGCGGGTCGGCAGTGCGGATGAGCGGGTCGACCCTTCCCTCGATCATGACCGGGCTGCCATCAAGCGCGGCGATGATTCGAGTCACTTCTGCGATGTTGAACATTCTGGGGCCGGCATCGTGACGAGCTTTGCGCAGCGACTTGGCAGAGGGTCTGTCGAACGATTGACCAAAATGAACCGGCTTGTCGATCAAGCGTTCAACGAATGCGTACTTAAATACTCCCCGGCAGCGGTTGATCTCGTTCTTGAGCGAGACCAGACCTCGCGTCTTCGCGAGCGCCTTGCGCAATACGTGGAAATCATCGGGCCGAAGGTCGTCGACGCGCCGATCCTTTCCGAACTGATCAACTAAGATCGCGCACGTGTTGAAGTAATCCCGGAACGATCGCGGCGACAATTCCCCGGAATCAATCAGTGCTCGCTTGCTGGTGAGGAACGAGTTGCACAGCAGGCGAACGGTGCAACCGTCGCCCGTGTCGATCGCCGGAGGCTCGCGACCATCCTTCAGATAGGGCCAGTCGCGATTAAACTTCTCAAGCGCCGCCTCGGGGTTGTCGAGCTTCCCGAAATAATGGAGCTTGCCCCTGATCTTCTTGCACCATCGGCCGGAGGGATGGGGCGTGAGAGGGAAGCCCTCATAGGGCTTGGCGGTTGTCGGGCCTGACAACCGGCGGCCACGGAGAGGGCGTTTTCCGGTAAGCGCTGAGGTGCTAGACTTGGCCATGTCGTCAACCTCGGGGTAATCGGGTTGGCGTCACGACACTCGGGGGCCGCAATTCCCCGCTTGTCGCTTTTCGCGGCTGAATCCTAGCGGGTTGTCAGATCGGTTGTCAAACGATCTGATCTAAATTGGTAGAGATCAAAGATTTAGACTTGTATTTTCCGCATTTGCGCCCGTAGCTCAGATGGATAGAGCAACGGATTTCTAATCCGTCGGTCGGGGGTTCGAATCCCTCCGGGCGTATTTCGTGAGTCCTGATTTGGTCGACCTGGTCAGGACCATCGTATTGCGTCGAGATTTCCAAAAGGCTGGCCTTTCATCTTGGCGAGACCGTTGCCATGTCCGACGCCTCGCTTCACATCCTGCACGTCGACATGGACGCCTTCTACGCGTCCGTCGAACAACGCGATCGGCCCGAACTCCGCGGCCGCCCGGTCATCGTCGGCGGGCTCGGCGGACGGGGTGTGGTCTGTGCCGCGTCGTACGAGGCTCGTCCGTTCGGCGTACACAGCGCGATGCCGATCGTCACGGCCAAGCGGCTCTGCCCGCAGGCCGTATTCTTGCCCGTGCGCATGAAGCACTATGCCCAGATCGGTCGAGAGATTCGCGAAATCCTCCTTTCGTTCACCCCCTTGGTTGAGCCTCTGAGCCTCGACGAGGCTTTCTTGGATGTGGCCGGCTGCCAGCCATTGTTCGGCTCGGCTCCCGACATTGCCCGCCAGATCAAGGACCGCGTCAAAAGCGAGACGGGGCTCACGGCCTCGGTCGGCGTCGCGCCGAACAAATTCCTCGCCAAGCTGGCCAGCGACCATGGCAAGCCGAACGGTCTGGTCGTGGTGGCTCCCGATCGCGTCGCGGAATTTCTCGCCCCGTTGCCGGTCGGACGGATCTGGGGTGTCGGCAAAAAAGCCGAGAAGCGGCTGCATACACTTGGCATCCAAACGATCGGCCAGCTGGCCCGACTTTCCGAGCCCGATCTCGTCGGGCAGTTCGGCGATCTTGGCGAACACTTCCGGCAGTTGGCCAACGGCAACGACAACCGCCAGGTCGTCCCCGATCGCGAGGCCAAGTCGATCAGCACCGAAACGACCTTCGCGAAAGACATCAGCGATCGGCAGCTCCTGCGGGACTGGCTGCTCGATCTCACCGATCAACTGGCCGCCCGACTGCGTCACGCCGGTCTGCGGGCGAGAACGGTCGAACTCAAGATCCGCTCCTCCGACTTCCGCACCCGTCACCGAGCCCAGGCCCTCCCCGAGGCCAGCAACGCGACCGACGCCATCTGGCAAACGGCCCAAGCGATCTTCGAACAAGGCCTGACGCGTGAGATGCTCCCGATCCGCCTGCTCGGCGTCGGAGCCACGCGCCTCACCAGCGAAACCGCCGCCCAACGCAGCTTGTTCCACGCCGAAGAACGCGACCGCCAACGATCGCTCGATCAAACGGTCGACGCGATCCGAAAACAATTCGGCTCCTCGGCCGTCCGCCGCGGCGCATCAGTGGACCGATCGGACCGAGAGAAAGCCTGACCGAGCCAAGCAAACCGGGACCGTTCTCCTTTGTGCTCCTGGCTGGAGACCTCGTCACCGTTCCTCGCGGCCCGATGGAATGACCGAGCGATCCCGTTGGCTTACTTGAAGAGCTGGTCGACAAAGCTGCCTGGAATCAGACTCGCCTCTTCGTCATCGCGAAGAACGATCGGCTTCTCGCCCGGCTGCAGAAGCACATGGATTTCGGACGGCAGCGCCAGCCAATTCGAGATCTCCGGCCGTAAAGCGACGGCATCGACCAGCGGGACGCTCCGAAGGCGCGACGCGCTTTGGTGATCGCATTCCATTTTGTAGCAGCCGAAGAACCACCCGGAATCGGTCCCTTTTTTCTCAACCCGGGACAAATGGATTCTTTCGGCAGTCGCAAAGTTGTGGCAGATGATGGCCGAGTTGGAAATCGTGGGAAAATCGAGCGCGTCGCGGCCAATGGCGTAGCTGTCGAGGGTATAAACCTGCCGCATGTTCGTTACGAGAGTCTCCGTGACGCCTCCGCGGTATTGGATCGGTCTCGTCGACAGGTCCGGTTCCATCAGGAAAAGTCCGCCCTGTCCGTCGCTTTGAAACTTGAGCAAGCTCCATCCGTATTGCAGCGACTCTCCCGGACGAAAAACGGAGCCTGCCGCCACCATCGATTCGAGAGTGGAAACGAGCGAATCAACCCGCTCCCGCGGAACCACTTCGGCCACATCGAAAGAAATCTCGGGATGAGCGAATTCGTGACAGCGAGAGGTCGAATGAACTTGCATTGTTCGCTCGCCTTGCGTGGAGAAGCCGATCCCGGAGCGCTCTGAGTTTTGTCATTCTCGACGGTTGCGGGCCGGTGAACAAGCAATTCGTCGCCGGCGTTGGCCCGTCCGAGCTCGGGTGCCACGGGCGGCCGGCCCGCCCGTGTTCTTCGCCGTGAACCACGCGACGAATTCCCAGCTAAGAAGACACTGGCGGGCCAAGGCTCTCGCCCGCTCTCGCCAGTGGCACCCCTGCGTCTGCTTTCTTGCTCCTGATTTCTTTGTCCTTGTTTTCTTTTTTTTCCCGTCCGCATCTTTCGCCGATCGTGCTCTTGTATTGTGTGCCCCGCGTCGATCACGATGCGCCTGGATCACGATTCGTCTGTGAGGGAAAGCCATGCAACAGTCTGTCAGGTCCGCTCGACTTCCCGTTCTGATCCTGTCCCTCGGCGTCGCCCTCGCTGGCCGCCCGTGTTTGGCGGCTCGCCTAGTGCCGATGTCTGTCTCGATCGACGGCAAGGTGGTCATGAAGGCCAGTACGGGGGACAACGGAAACCAGGGCCCCGACATCGTCTGGGATTATCTGAAGAAGGCGAAGTTCGCGCCGACGAACGGGTTTCAAGTCGAGCCGAATCGAGACGATCCGCTAAGCGCAACGCTGACCGGCAACGTCGTCCTCACTGTCATCTATGGCGGCCGGGCCGACCTTTCCGAGTTAAAGCTCGTGCGAGCCGCGGAGAACGGGCCGTGGCAGATCGCCCCGGAAGAGATCGAACGCACTTTCAAGACCCGCCACAAACCGTTCGCCTTCTCGGTGGTGCTTGGGGGCAAACCTACGCTGTGGACAGTGCAACAGACCAGGACGGGCAAGACGGCCGACAATCCCGACAACGTCTGGCGCGAGCTAAAGCGCCTGACGATCTACGGAAAAAAGATGGCGCCCGATGCCGACGACCCGCTCCACGCGACCCTCACCGGCGGCATGACCATCAAGTTGTTCTACGCCGAGCAACCCTGGGGCCAGGCCGACGTCTCGCAACTGAAACTCGTCCGAGACCGCCCCAACACCCTGTGGCGAATCGATCCCGTGGAAGTCGACCGCACGCTGCAAGGCCGGACGAAGCCGGAGTAAACCGGAGGATCGACGCGCGAACCAAGCGTCGAATCGCGAGATGGAATTGACCCCCAAGGGACGAACGCTCCCCTAGCCACTGGCGCGAGCGAGTGGCGCTCGATCACGCGCAACACGCCGTCTCCCGATCAAGAAGGTGACTGGCCACCACTCACTCAGTGGAAGCGTCCGGTCCCAATGTCCCGGTCCCGATCTGTCCCGTCCCGATCCTTCACCCTCGCCCAGTCAGCTGGACTTCGGCGAGCTCAGTCGAGCCGGAGAGGGTCGGGGTGAGGGCAGTTCATTGAGTTCCGATTCCAGTCCCGACGTGTCCCGTCCCATCGCTTCGTGAAACAGTCCCGTCCCGGTCCCGATGTGTTCGTGTGCGAACGCGTCCCGTCCCGATCTTTCCCCCTCGCCCATTCCGATGGGAGAGGGCCGGGGTGAGGGCGCATTCACGTCCGAACGTGTCCCATCCCGCGCTCGGAGTCGAATTGTCTGTGGCAGGGGGGGTGGGTCAACTACTTCGGTGGGTCAACTACCTATTGAAACAAAGTGTCCCGACCCACCGGCCATTCGCTGTCCGGCTGGCGGCCCCGTGCCGGGTTCGTGTCCACGTCCCGCTCCTTCACCCTCGCCCATTCCGATGGGAGAGGGTCGGGGTGAGGGCAGATCCACGTCCCAATCTGTCCCCTCCCAATCTGTCCCGTCCCGCTCGTTCGCCCTCGCCCGGCACTCCGAGAGAGGCCGGGGTCAGGGAACCTTGCCGCGGAGGATCGCACCGAATGCCGGCGGCGGCGCCTGAGAAATCTCTGAGGGGCAGTCGCTGAATTAAGGTGGCAGGAGGCGCCACCTTTCCGCCGCAAGGTCAAAATACCCCTGAGCCCGCGTCCGGCCAGTCTGCCGGGGATCCTTTCCCCCATATTGAAAAAAAGATCCCCACCCCGCCGGGGACGGAATTTTCGTCCCCGCCGGGGATCTTATCCCCACCGGAAAGAGTTTGACCGTCTTCGGCAGCGCCACTGAATTGCAAACCTGTCCCGTCCCATGTCCCGAACCCAATCGATTGGCCGAGGACCGGAATTCTGAACCACCAAGTCACCAAGACCTGTAGGGCAGGCTGTGGCTGCCGCCTTGCGATCAACGCCCGAAACACCGGCAGGCACAGCCTGCTCTACCTGGCTGACCATCGACGGCCCTGCCCGCCGGCGCGCACCGCGGTTCTCCGCCGCGAGTACGAGCCCTACCTCCAGCCTACAGGCAAATCCAAACGCCGAGAACCCCGAGTTTCCACGCCCATGGAAACAACTCGGAAAGTTTTCCGCGTCTGTTTTTGTTCACGCGCCGGGCAGATCGGGCGGTGGCGGCTTGATGCCGTGGAGGCCGTCTGATTCCGGAGCTATCGAACCCGCGACGATCCTCGGAAGAGCCCCGAATGGGGCGGCACTCCGCTAGCCACGGGTGCGAACCCGTGGTCTCCGGCGCCCCTCAATGACGCTTAAATTCAATTGTGGCGACGGACCTGCCATCCACCGGTTTGCACCGGTGGCAAAAGGAGCGTCACCCCTCGCGGGGTTGCAAGCCGCGCGGAGACCTGTGGGTGCCAGGCACGCGGCGCATCGTCAACGGCATCGATCCAAACCGGCTCCCGAAATTGTTGGCTCCCCCGCGTTTGCTTCGGTTGAAGCAAGGCGTCAAACTACTCGGGGGCCGCAATGACGACGATTCCGACCGAACCGATTGGCAGCATCCCCAGACCGTTGCGCCTGATCGAGGCGATCGCGGCGACCGACGGACTGGATCCGCGACTGGATGCGCTCTACGAGGACGCGATTCGGGATACGATCGAGCGGTT
>DASZIA010000527.1:0-5895 GCA_035949535.1 Planctomycetaceae bacterium
GCTCGGCTTGGTCACGTTGGTGACGACTTCCGTGCTCCAGATTTTCGAGAAGTACTCTTTCTCCGGATAGTTCTCCTGAGTCGAGTTAGGCCCCGCGCTGGTGGGAAGAGGAATGACATCCTGAGCGGCTCCGAGGGTCGCTAGGAACACCACTGCGCAAAGGGTTCGAATGGTGAATATTTTCATGGTCGCGTAGTTTAGCAGAGAGCGATCCCGGGAGAGTGATTTCAGGCGGGTGCCAGTTCCATCACATCGTTCCCTTGCGGGTTCCAGGGAATCCACGTTGGGATTTCTAACCTTGAGTTAGACCCCAACGAAGCATTGCTGGCGAAATCAGCCGATTACACCAACAACCCGGTCAATGCATTATGAAGGAGCGCCCTGCTTCAGAAGGTTGAAGCAGATGGTGTGGCGCGGCCTTCACTCCGCTGCGCCGTGCAGGGGCTGCGCTACGGCCCGCGCTGCGAGGTAATTGCATAGAAAAACCGACTGAAGAATGGTGGTCGACCGGTTTTCGGAGGGCGCCGCGCTAGAGGAGTGAGATGCACCCACGAACAGGATTGATACTGCGAAATAACCCAGGTCAGACCGTCAGAGTAAACCCTCCATCGGGTGTCAGCGTGGTGCCCGAGATGTAGCTAGCCTCATCCGAGCACAGGAAGACTATAGTTTGGGCGATCTCATCCGGACGGCCTGCGCGCCGCGTATGAACACGTTGTAGCAGAACCTTATCGAAAATCTCGTTGCCGACCAGCCCGCGCAGTCGGTGATGCATCGGCGTGTCGATGATTCCGGGGCACACGAGGTTGACCCTGATTCCCTGCGGCGCCAGCTCCGCGGAAACACTCGTAGTCAGGCCAATCTGTCCATGCTTCGAGGCGACGTACGCCGAGGCGGTGGGGAAGCCGAGAAAAGAGTTTACCGAGCCGACGTTGACGATCGCACCGCCATGTCCGCCCGCGAGCATGGCTCTGGCCTCATACTTCATGCAGAGAAAGTTGCCTTTCAGGTTGATGTTGAAGACTCGGTCCCATTCTTCCTCGGGAAGGTCCATGATTCCAGAGAGCTGCCCCTCGATGCCCGCGTTGTTCACCGCGTAGTCGAGCCGGCCAAATGTCTCAATCGCATGTGCCACCATCCGTTCGACATCTTTGGCGATTGCGACATCCGTGACCACGAAGCTTGCTCTCCCTCCCCGAGACTCGATCTCACTCGTGAGCGTCGCCAACTCATGTTCGCGCCGCGCCGCAAGAACTACCTTGGCGCCTCGCGCCGCGAAGGCCTCACCTGTCGCCCGGCCAATCCCACTGCTCGCTCCGGTAATCAGAGCTACTTTGTCATTCATATCTGACATCTAGGTCCCTCCCAGGGCCCCGCTTGGCTTGACTCTGGCATCGCCGTTTCCCCCAGGGCCGTGATAGCGATGTTTTTCCGTTGCGCTGCAAGATTGTGATTATAGCCAAGGGGGCTAGTCTTGGAGTCTTGCGATATCGGCGCTTACCATTGATACGTCCCGGCTAGTCGGCTGGCGTTTACTAATCGTGTCCGTTCCGGTCGGATAACGGGCAACTCTTCCCCAATCCTGGTTACGGAAGGGCTAGCGACCACCAGTCCACAACCGGCTAGTGCCTACTGATCCAGAGGCCACGAAGTCGTCGTGCTCGGTTGTCTACGAGGGATATAATTCCCCCGGAGAATCACATGGGAACCGGAGATATGGAGAACGCGTTTAAGCGGTCGTTGAACGATCCTGCCGGTTTCTGGGGCGAAGCCGCGGACGCAGTCCACTGGCACAAGAAGTGGAAAAGTGTGCTGGACAACAGCCGGCAGCCGTTTTACCGATGGTTCGCCGGCGGCGAGGTGAACACTTGCTACAACGCCCTCGACCTCCACATCGAAGAGGGCCGTGGCGATCAACCCGCACTGATCTACGATAGTGCCGTCACCAACTCGATCACGACGTTCACCTATCGCGAGCTGCGAGACAAGGTGGCTGTCTTTGCGGGAGCGCTGGCGCGCTTGGGCGTCGGCAAAGGCGATCGCGTGATTATCTACATGCCGATGGTCCCCGAGGCGGCTGTGGCAATGCTTGCATGCGCCCGCCTTGGAGCGGTGCACTCCGTGGTGTTCGGCGGCTTTGCTGCAAACGAACTGGCCACGCGTATCGACGATGCCAAGCCGAAAGTGGTTGTTTCCGCCTCGTGCGGTGTGGAGGTGAAGAGAATAATTCCCTACAAACCTCTCCTCGACGAAGCGCTTCGAATTGCCAGGCACAAACCCGAGAGGTGTGTGATTTTGCAGCGCGAGATGGAGCGCGCCGAACTCGTGGTAGGGCGCGATTGCGACTGGAATGAAGTGATGGAGGCGGCAAAGCCGCACGAGTGCGTCCCTGTGGCCGCAACGGATCCTCTCTACATTCTCTATACCTCCGGCACCACCGGGCAACCGAAAGGGGTGGTTCGCGACAACGGCGGCCATCTTGTGGCCTTGAAGTGGACCATGAAGAACATCTATGGTGTTGAACCCGGCGAAGTCTATTGGGCGGCTTCAGATGTTGGTTGGGTTGTGGGACACTCGTATATCGTTTACGGACCATTGTTCCACGGGAATACGACGATCCTTTACGAAGGCAAACCTGTCGGCACGCCTGACGCGGGGGCATTCTGGCGCGTCATTTCGCAGCACAAAGTGAAAGTCATGTTCACGGCGCCTACTGCTTTCCGCGCCATCAAGAGAGAGGATCCCGCTGGGGCGCTGATCAAGAACTACGATCTCTCCAATTTCAGAGCGCTATTTTTAGCGGGTGAGCGATGCGACCCAGATACGTTGCACTGGGCCGAAGACCATCTTAAGGTTCCGGTGATCGACCACTGGTGGCAGACGGAAACGGGATGGTCAATCTGTGCGAATTGTCTCGGCATTGAATCTTTGAAGGTGAAGGCAGGCTCGCCAAGCAAGCCCGTCCCCGGCATGGACGTGCGTGTTGTGGACCCCGACAACCGGGAGACGAAGCCTGGCGAGATTGGCGCATTGGTCGTCAAGCTGCCTCTGCCGCCAGGAACGTTCCTGACCTTGTGGAATGCCGACGAGCGCTTCGTTGCTTCCTACCTTTCACAATTCCCCGGATACTACACGACAGCAGACGCGGGGTATGTGGATGAGGATGGTTATGTGTATGTCATGTCGAGAACCGACGACATAATCAACGTGGCAGGGCACCGTCTGTCCACAGGCAGCATGGAGGAAGTTCTCGCCTCTCATCCTGATGTAGCCGAGTGCGCGGTGGTAGGCGTACATGACGAACTGAAGGGACAGATTCCCGTGGGTTTCCTGGTGCTGAAAAAAGGGGTTGAGCGCGATCCACAAGAGATCGTCACAGAGGTCGTGCACATGGTTCGGCAGAGGATCGGCCCGGTGGCGGCGTTCAGGACCGCGGTTGTTGTGCCGGCCCTTCCCAAGACGCGGTCCGGGAAGGTTTTGCGTGGCACAATGCAGAAAATTGCCGATGGGAACGAATACAAAATGCCCGCGACGATCGATGATTCGAGTGCCCTGACCGAGGTCGCGAAGGCATTGTGTCAGGTGGGATACGCAAAAAAACAGGGCGCCAGTTCTGTCTCTTCAGGTTCTTGATCAAGCTTCTGCGACGTGATGAAGAGGGCGCACTAAATGCTCGCCGCCGCCGGTGATGTGCCTGAATAACGGGCTAACCGGAAGTAACTGTCGTAAACAGGCCATAGCGTAAATTGACAAAAGGTCACCGTGTCGTTAGGGGATGTAAAAGGTCATTGGGCTTTCGACAGCTCGGCGTGACACGGGGTATATTGCACGGGTGAAGAGAAAGCCGCGATTTGGCAAGAGGAAGGCGCTCGCCCGTTCGTGGGTGGACAGGAAGTTTCGGCCTGGCTTTCGAGGCTACCCCATCGCTACGATAGCGTTCTATGGACCCGACGACAAACTGGCTACCAAGGTCGTGGTGACTGTGTTCCTCAGGGAAAGCAGCGAACCAGATTTTCTCGAACGCTGGTTCTCCAAGGGCGACATAGACGTACGCGAAGATCTCGACATTGGCGAACAAATTCTAGCCTTCCTCAAGCCGCACGTACCTCGCTCCACTGTCATAACTGAGGGGATTATCGGATGCCCGCACGAAGAAGGTGTGGACTACCCAGAGGGCGCGTCTTGCCCGCAGTGTCCCTTTTGGGCCGGACGCGATCGCTTTACCCATGAGCGTATTCAGTGAATGGGCGAGCCAGAAGGGACATGGTCCAAACTTCTGATTTTCGCGGACGAGAGGTTTTGAGTGTAATGGCGATTTATCAACAATTACGCCCCCAGTTTCCGAGTTGCCGACGATCCGGGACTTGGCAGTCTCTGCTCTACACTGCGCCGCTTATCACGGGCAAACCGCATGGTGACATGAATCAGTCTCACATCTGCGACTTGGGCGTCATGCGGCGCGCTTCACAATGGGTAAGTCCTGCAACGACTCGATATGGAAAATCAGTCGTACTTGCCCAAACGAAGTTGGACGGCCCCTATAGCCGGGCAGCCGACGCCAAGATCGACGACTTCATGACCGTCCCACGCTCTCTTCCAGGGCGACGAGAAGCTGGTCCAACTGCTCGAACTGCTCGCCTGTCCCACTTGTACCCCCAGAGGCGATTGCATCGTCGAGAGCTTTTTTTGAGGGATAGAGGTCGTGCATAACCACGAGCGTCTCGCCACCTCTTTCTTCGAAGGTCACCGTGGTGACGGCCCCACCTTCATCACCTTCGTCATTCGTCCAGACGAGGCGCGAGTGCGGAGTCACTTCGACGTACCTACCGAAGAATGACATAGGCTCCTCCGAGGAGGCGTGACTGAACACGAAACGGTACGTGCCCCCCGTACGAACATCGGCCTCGCAGGAAAGGAAGGACACTCCAAACGACTTCGGTGCCCACCACCGCTTGAGCAGTTCGGGTTTGGTCCACGTATTGAACACGATTTGCGCCGGGCCGTTGAAGGTTCGAGTCACGACGAGCTCACGCTCGGACTTCCGTTCTACTGTCGTGCCGCACTTTGTGGGGTTGATTTCATTATCTTTTCTTTCGTCCATGAGCTTTCTCCTTCTGTTTCAATTCCTCGACAAGCTTGTCCAGCTCGTCGAAGCGTGCGGCCCAGAGCTGGCGGTACCTCTCGATCCATGCCGCCTCTTTCTCCAGTCCGCGTAGGCCGAGCTTGCAGGTCCTCACGCGCCCGACCTTTTCCGTGATGACGAGCCCCGCCTGCTCCAAGACGCCGACGTGCTTCTTCATGCCCGTTAGGGTCATGTGAAACTTCTCGGCAAGGTCCGTGATCGAAGCGTCCGCGCGTCCGAGCTGTTCCAGAACGCCGCGTCGGGTGGCATCTGAGAGCGCGGCGAACGAAGCATCGAGGACAAGTCCTCTATACTGAACCATGTGGTTCAGTATATAACGCGGATTGGCGACATGCAAGGGGGCTGAGCGCGCGCTACGCTGCCTGGTGCCTTCGTTCCCAAATCGACACGCTGCATAATTTCGGGCGCAATACAGCCCAGAAGTTTGCAGAGTGTGTCTCAGAAATCCCCCTCAGAATCTGGTCTCGACGGCGAATCACATCCCCCGTGCCGGGAAATATGAGCGAGAGGGCGTCAAAGTTAGTCCCGATAGGGAACGACTTGTCGGCAACTGTAGAGCTATGAAACTCCACGCCCGGATGACGAGCAATCCGGAAGTTAACTGTTGCTACCAGGCGTTGGTGTTGAAAAAGTCACCGAGTTGGTGCTTGCGAGGGCGACAACAGCAAGGTTATAAGCAGACGAGAGCTAGTGATGCTGCAGGCAATCGCCAATCTCGGAGGCTGGCTGCTTATGATGGGGCAACACGACCG
>DASZIA010000528.1:0-5954 GCA_035949535.1 Planctomycetaceae bacterium
GCGTGCACGTCGATGACGAAACCAAAGTCGGTAGGCAGATTTCCGCTCACCTCTTGCCACGAGTCGCCGGCGTTGTCGCTGCGCATCACATCCCAATGCTTCTGCATGAAGAGCACGCCCGGTCGCGACGGATGCATGGCGATGCGATGCACGCAGTGTCCGACCTCGGCCACAGGATCGGGCATGGTTTCGGACCGCAATCCGCGATTGATCGGCTTCCAGCTTTTGCAACCATCATCGGTGCGAAAGGCGCCGGCAGCCGAGATCGCAATAAACATTCGTTCGTGATCACTCGGATCGATGAGAATCGTGTGCAGGCACATGCCCCCGGCGCCCGGTGCCCAGCCCGGTCCCGATCCATGCTCGCGCAATCCGGGCAGCTCTTCCCAGTTCGTGCCGCCGTCGGTCGAGCGAAAGATGGCCGCGTCCTCGACGCCCGCGTAGACCGTCTCCGGATCGGTCAGCGAAGGCTCGAGGTGCCAGACGCGCTTGAACTCCCAGGGATGCGGCGTGCCGTCGTACCACTGATGAGTGCCGGGGACACCCGCGTAGGAAAACGTGTTCCCCATCGGCTGCCACGTTTCACCCCCATCGTTCGACCGCTGAATCAGCTGGCCGAACCAGCCGCTCGATTGTGAGGCATACAACCGATTCGGGTCGGCCGGCGAGCCCTTGAGATGGTAAAGCTCCCAGCCACCGAAGTGCGGGCCAGAGACGTCCCACCGCTCGCGCTTGCCGTCCGACGTCAGGATGAAAGCGCCTTTGCGGGTGCCGACGAGTACGCGGACTCGACTCATCCACCTCTCCTTATGTGTCAGTTGAGAGAACAAACGATTGTACGGGCCGTTTAGTGAGATTGCCGCGCCACTTCTGCCTGGATTTCCGTCGGCAGTCCGGTCAACTCCAAGACCGGGCGGACTTCGACCGTCCCCTTGCGGGCTCCGGGAATGCGGCCGGCAATGCCGATCGCCGCGTCGAGATCCGGCGCCTCGATGAGGAAATAGCCGCCGAGCTGTTCGCGCGTCTCGGCGAAGGGGCCATCCGTCACGAGTCGTTTACCGTTGCGGACGCGTACGCTGGTCGCCGTCGAGACGGGATGCAGCGGCGAAGCGCCGAGGTATTGGCCCGCCGTATTGAGGTCGTGCGTGAGTTGTGTCGATTCCGCAAAGCAGTGCTCGCGTTCGTCGTCAGTCCAGGCCTGCTCGTCACTGTAAATCAGCAGCATATATTTCATGGCAAATCTTCCTTCGGAGAACCCCAGCCGGATCGATTGAGTCAGGGAGCCACGTAGACCATCCACGCCACGCCGAATCGGTCGGTCAGCATGCCGAACCGCGGTGAAAAGAAGGTCTTGGAGAGCGGCATCTTGACCTGCCCTTGGTCTGTCAGGGCCGTGAAACATCGATCGGCCTCTGCCGGGGTCGCCACGGTGAGTGACAACGAAAATCCTTCGTGCTTCGCCGTCCCTTTGCCGTTGCCGTCGGACGCATGGAGGGTCGACTCACCGATCGTGAAGGTCGCATGCATGATCTTGTTCTCCCATCCCGGCGCAACAGCGCCAGGCGGAGGCGGCTCCGGAGCGTCCTTGAAGCGATGCAGAAACTTGACCTCCGCACCGACGGCCTTCTTGTAGAACCCGAGGGCCTCTTCACAGCGACCCTCAATGATTAGATAGGGGTTGACCTGCATAGCGATTCCTAGTTCAAGAGGTGATGAGTAATCGAATTTCAGCGCGACTATTTCTTCCCCGCTGTCTGAGCCCGCAGCTGGGCTTCCTTCGCTTTCAGCGACGGCGTGAGATTCTCTCCGAAGTCCGCGGGTTCGAAAACCTGGCGGATCTCGATCTCGGTGTCCTGCATGGGGGCGCGTTTAACCCAATCGATCGCCTCCTGCTTGGACTTCACCTGGAAAATCCAGTAGCCGGCGATCAGTTCCTTCGTTTCGGCAAACGGACCATCCGTGACGGTTGTTTTACCGTCAGAAAACTTGACCCGCGCCCCCTTCGAGCTAGCGTGAAGACCGTCGGCCGCGAGCATCACGCCGGCCTTCACCAGCTCTTCGTTGTACTTCATCATTTCCGCGAGCAGTTCTTGGCTGGGAAGCACGCCGGCTTCGCTGTTTTTGTCGGCTTTGACAATGACCATGAATCGCAAGGTCTTGTCTCCTTATAAATTGCGACGACTTGACGAACCCACAGCCTCTGCGACCTTTGGTCGGTCCGACGTCGGCCTTTCCTGGAGTAGTCGCTCGGAGAAACGCTCAATCGACAATTCGTCCCAAGAAATCGGAAAAAAATCAGTCGGGCAATTCGCTGAGCCGGTTCTCGAGGAATCGCCGTTCAGGTTCTTGCCGCGCTAACCCCAGCGCCCTGTGGTAAGCGGCTCGAGCCTCAGCCGTCCGACCGAGCCTCCGGCAAAAATCGGCCCGTGCCGCGTGAGCGAGGTGATAGTCATCCAGATCGCCGCGAGCCAGAATCACATCGATTAGCTCCAATCCGGCGGACGGCCCGTCGCGCATCGCCACCGCCACGGCACGGTTTAATTCGACGACAGGCGACGGCTCGCCGCGCAGCAAAAGATCATACAACCCAACAATGCGGCCCCAGTCGGTTGCCGCCGGCTGCGGCGCCTCGGCATGCGTGGCAGCGATCGCGGCTTGAACGGTGTAGGGTCCGACCTGCGGTGATGCCAGTGACTCCGTCACGAGGGCCAGGCCCTCTTCGATTTGATCACGGTTCCAGAGCGTGCGGTCCTGATTCTCCAATAAAATCAGCTCGCCGGTCGGCAAGCTCCGTGCGACGCGACGCGACTCATGCAGAAGCATCAATGCCAAAAGGCCTCTGACTTCCGGCTCGGGCAGCAACTCCAGTAACAGACGCCCCAAGCGGATGGCCTCGCCCGACAGGTCGGGTCTTGTCAAAGATTCGCCCGAAGAGGCGGTATAGCCCTCGTTGAACACGAGGTAAATCACCTGCAGAACCGTCTCCAATCGTTCCGGCAGATCTTCATGCGACGGCACTTGATAGGGAATCCGCGCGGCGCGAATTTTCGCCTTGGCCCGCACAATTCGCTGGGCCAGCGTTGCGGGAGCGCTCAAAAACGCATGGGCGATCTCTTCGGTGGTGAGTCCGCAAACCTCGCGCAACGTCAGCGCGATCTTCGCCTCGGGCGGCAGGGCCGGGTGGCAACAGGTGAAGATCAGCCGCAATCGATCGTCCTCGACGGCCGTTATTTCCGGTCCGGCGGCTTTGCGCAGATCGTCGTCCAGCCGGTCAGCCAGAACCGCGAGCGAGGCATCCAAGCGGGCTCGACGACGTAGAGCATCGATGGCCTTGAAGCGGCCGGCCGAGACGAGCCAAGCGCGCGGATTCGCCGGCACTCCTTCGCGCGCCCATTGCTCAACGGCCGAAGCAAAGGCGTCGGAAAGCGCCTCTTCCGCCAGGTCGAAGTCCCCGAGCAGGCGAATCAGCGTCGCCAACACACGGCGAGATTCTGAGCGATAGACTGCGTCCACAGTCTCGCGCACTTCGGCGGCGACATCTTGAGGCATCGCTGTCATTCAATTGCAGGAACATTGGGGCTCGCCGCACGTGGTTTCGCGGCTTGGACGGAGCGAAAGTTCGAACGCTCCGCACGGCCCAATCGTACCTTGCCGACGCGAGGCCTGCGATGCTCCCGAGAGACGAAGGTCGGCCGTGTCTATTGCGCTCCGATCACGCCGACGAACAGCCGGCCGTCCGTGTGCCACGGGTCCCCGCCGCCGTTCTTTCCATCGCGGACCGTGTGGAACCCGTCCGCGATGTCGATCGATTCGAGGTCGCCAGTTTGCTCGAGGTCAAAAAACAAAAAGTCGCGCTCGGCGTCGATGGTGGCGGCCGTATGGTGCGTGATCTGCCCCGTCCGGTGGCTGAAGCCGACACTCTTGTCGAAGCTTGCCGCTCCCATCCAAACTGATCGACCTTCTTGATCGGTCAGCGGAGCCCGCCAGAATCGCACGTGGTGTCGAGCGCGCGGGTTGCTTCCGAACGGTTTCTCGAAAGCCAGGTCCTCCCTGCGTCCGAACAAATACAGATTGCTGACTGGGGCGTAGTCATACGGCCGCTTGAGCACCGTCGCCTCGGCAATTCCGAGGCAGCTTTTTAGCGTCAGCGGGTCCGCGGGGTACCAATGGGCGGCGACCATGATCTTCTTTAGATCTCGTTCGGTGCCGATCATTTCCACGTTGAGAGGATCGGCCGGGATCCTGCTGCCTGTGTGCGTGACGCGGGGAACTTCTTCCAGCTCGGGGTGCCGCAGCGCGAAGTGCTTCCAGCCGTATGGAATCACATAGTAAGCCACGATGAGATAAAGCAGCACGAGGAAGGCCAGCATTCTTACAGGCCGCACTCTGCGTCTGCGGGCTTCTCGTGGAATCTCTGCGGCCACGGTGTGGTCCGATTCGTGCGCTCGAACGCGAATCGTGTGCGTGACGCCAGCAACTGGATCAGATGTGCAGTCACGCATTCGCTTCCGGACGCGGACACCAGCACTGCGCCCTTGATTTTGCGCTGCGCGGAGTTCAAATTGTAGCTGTCGGGACTACTCCTACAACGTAAGCAATCCGTCATACGAACAACGCGTCCGAATGCCGATGCCGCTTCGTTGCGGCTGATTTCCAGTTCGAGTTGGGGCGGGCAAGGGGCAGTTGTCACGCAGAACAGTTGCCACGCGGGGCGTCTCCGAAGCGTTGGCGCGCAGGCTTCGGAAAACTTTTGGACCGCTCGCTCGAATGGAGCGGTCGTGTTCGCTGACAGATTTCGGGGCCGTCGATCGACTGCTGGCGGTCCTGTTCGTAGCGGTCGTTCACGATTGACATTCGCACGGAAAGTTTGCCGGGCGGAATCACCGCGGTCCGCGCCCTGTCTCTGTCGTCAAAAGTCTTCACCCGCGGAGGTGAATCCATGTTGGGACTCGCTCGGAATTGCCTTTTCGTCACAATGGTCATCGTGTCATCCGGAGTTTTTGTGTCATCCGGCGCGCTCGCTCAAGATCGCCGGCCATCGCCGGACAAGGCTGGGGTGATCCCCTCGAAGGACGAATCGGTCATTCGCGGCAACGTCGAAGCGTTTGTCAAAGCGTTTAACGCCGGCGACGCGAAGGCGGTCGGCGGCCTCTTCGTCCCGGAGGCGCAGTTGGTTGACGAAGAGGGGAACACGACGCAGGGTCGCGAGGCGATCGAAAAGGTCTTCGCCGGAATCCTAGCCGAGAAACCCCAGCCGCAAATGGCCGTCGAGATCGAATCGATCCGCTTCATTGGTTCCGCGCTGGCGGTCGAAACGGGCGTCACCAAAGTTACCCACAAGGCAGGAGAAGCAGCCGACGTCGATCGCTACACGGCGATCCACATCAAATTGCGAGACGGCCGGTGGATGATGGGCTTCGTTCGCGACACCCCGGGAACCGAGCTGACAAATTATGAGCGGCTGAAGCCGCTGGAATGGCTCGTCGGCGATTGGATCGACGAGAGCCACGAGTCGGTCGTGCTGACGTCGTACAAATGGGCCGTCAACAAGAACTACATTCTCGGCGAGATCAAAGTGCGCATGCGGGGACGCGATGCCATGGACATCAGCCAGCGGATTGGCTGGGATCCGCTGACCAAACGGATCAAGTCATGGCAATTCGACACCGAAGGGGGCCACGGAGAGTCAGTTTGGACCTTTAACGGCGACCATTGGGTAGTGAAAGCGACTGGCGTCCGTCGCGACGGCGTCCCTTCGTCGGCGACCAACCTGATCACGCCGACAAGCAAGGATTCTTACACATGGCGATCCACCGACCACGTGGTGGGGACTGAAATAGTTCCTCCCACAGAGGTGAAAATCGTCCGCAGGCCGCCCGAGCCCGGCGTCGGAAAGTGATCGGCCGCGAGATCAAGGACTTTCGCATGAACACGAAAACAAAAATGGCCCCGTC
>DASZIA010000529.1:0-23520 GCA_035949535.1 Planctomycetaceae bacterium
AGGGTGCAGTCAAAGCGTCGTTGTCAATTGTCGACGCCGAGGCTGCGATCGATCGACTGTGCTCTGGGCGACTCCATCAGGTCGCGCAGCGGGTCGAATGACTGCTGCTGAACGGGCGCGTCGCCGCGCATCTGGCGTCCCAGCTTGCTCCATTCTTCATCTTCCGAATTCGTAAAGCCGGGTGATGAATTTCCCGTTTTCCACGGGTTCTGCGGGAGGACGTCCGAATCGCTCTTGGGCGGCGTCATGCAGCCGTAGAAAAGGCCGAGGCAAACGACAAACGTCAGCGCAAGGGTGCGACGAAGCATGGAGGCCTCGCTGGTCGCGTCGCCTCTCAGCAGACAGGCGATCGCGCAGGGGGTTGGCTATGATGAGGGGAAAAGCGGAAAGGGAGGAAAGGAGCCTTATTTTCGACATCCAACGATTTGCGTAAAGGCCAAAAATGGCCCCTTTGCCGTCGAGTTGACACTCTTATGCCACTGAATTCTGCCCTTCCGCTAGATGTCCTGGTCATCGCGACGCACCCTGACGACGCGGAAATCGGCGTGGGGGGTACGCTTGTCCGCTGTGGGCGGGCCGGTTTGCGGACCGGCATTCTCGACCTCACCAACGGCGAGCCCACACCCCACGGTTCGCCCGAAACTCGTGCGCAAGAAACGGTTGCGGCAACCGCCCAGCTAGGACTCGCGTGGCGAAAGAACTTGGGTCTGCCCAACCGCAGCGTCGAGGCCACGTTGGAGGCGCGCCGGGCGCTTGCCGGAGTCCTAAGGATCATCCGCCCACGGTTTGTCTTTGCGCCTTACTGGGACGATTCGCACCCGGACCATGTTGCGGCCAGCCGACTTTGCGAAGACGCTCGTTTCTGGGCAAAGCTCTCACGCAGCGACTTGCCGGGGGAGCCGTTTTGGCCCCCGCGCATGTTTTATTATTGGAGCATTCATCTGCGGATTCATCCCAAGCCGGCCTTCGTCATTGACGTCAGCGACTGCATCGATGCCAAGATGCAAGCGATTGCGGCGTATCAAAGCCAGTTCGTAACCGGCCGAACACCGAGCTTTCCGAGCCCGCTCGACGATATCCGCGATCGGGCGCGCTACTGGGGCTGGACGATCGGCAAAGCCTACGCCGAGCCGTTCGGAAGCCGCGAAGAAATCGGACTGAAGAGTCTCGACGATCTCGTCGTCTAGACATTGACGGCCCTCACGTCGTGAATCGTTTCCCGCACACTGCGGCTTGCGATCTGCCAATCGCCGAGACCAGTTGCACGGTTGGTTGGTGCCGGCAGCCTTTCAAAATCGGCTGCTTGTCGGGTGTGGGAACGACGGATACGATAGGGGCGCAGGCCTAACTGGATCTGCAGAAGCCTCTGCCATGTTCGAATCGGGACCAATGTGTTGACCCTACAATTTTGAACCAGGGAACCTCGCTGAGTTTCGGCCGCGTGTATCGCCGACTTTGCTTCGGTTAACACAACCCGGGACAGAGCTTCCCACGTTGCATTTACGGGTTCAATAACACGTTCACCCCGAACGGCATTGCGGCGGAGGTTTTTTCATGCCACGGGCACTGTGTGACGCGGGGTTCGCCGCAAATTTCCCGTCGTTCGAGACCGCGGAACGGCCACGCGGTTAGCGGACGCCCTCTAACGAGCTGAAACGCCCTTGGGGCTGTTCGACCGCCAGGAAGCCGAAAACTTACAGCGGGCTTTGCCTCTGGCAGCCCGCATGCGGCCCCGGTCGATTGACGAGTTTGCGGGGCAGGAACATTTCCTCGGTCCGGGCAAATTGTTGCGGCGGATGCTCGAAGCCGACCGCATTGCGTCGGCAATCTTCTACGGTCCACCTGGCACCGGAAAGACATCGCTCGCCCAGGTCATCGCCCGGCAGACGCGGCGTGAATTCGTCCCGCTGAACGCGGCCTCTGCCGGCGTCAAAGAGCTGCGCACCGCGCTCGACGAGGCCCGCGACCGACTGGCCGCCGATAGCCGCCGGACGATTTTGTTTGTGGACGAGTTGCATCGCTTCAATCGTACGCAGCAGGAGGTTTTGCTGCCCGACGTCGAGGCGGGCGTGGTGGCGCTGATCGGCGCGACGACGGCCAATCCGTTCTTTTCGCTGGTTTCGCCGTTGGTCAGTCGCAGCCAGGTCTTCGAGTTTCAGGCTCTCTCGAAGGCCGACGTGCGACGACTGCTCGAACGGGCCCTCGTCGATGGCGAGCGGGGACTCGGCTGCGATTTGGCCCGCGTGACCGAGGAGGCGCTCGATTTTCTTGCCGAAGTCTCCGACGGCGATGCCCGCCGGGCGCTAAACGCGCTAGAAATCGCTGTCCTATCCACGGGCGAAAGCGGTCAAATTGTCCACCTCGTCGTCGCCCAGGACTCGATTCAGAAAAAGGCGATTCAATACGACGCCACTGGCGACGAGCATTACGACGCGGCGAGCGCCTTCATCAAAAGCATGCGGGGCAGCGATCCCGACGCGGCCGTCTACTGGATGGCCCGGATGCTCGAAGCCGGAGAGGATCCGCGTTTCATTGCGCGAAGGCTCGTGATTGCGGCCTCCGAGGACGTCGGCAACGCCGACCCGATGGCCCTCGTCGTGGCCAACTCCGCCGCGCAAGCGACCGAGATGGTCGGCATTCCCGAGTGCCGCATTATCCTGTCACAGGCCGTGACTTACGTCGCGATGGCGCCCAAATCGAACGCGTCCTACAAGGCCGTCGAGGCGGCGCTGACCGACGTCCGAGAGCGGCGGGTTTTGCCCGTGCCAACTCATTTGCGCGACGCGAGCTATTCCGGGGCGAAGCGGCTCGGGCATGGAAAAGGGTACGAGTACGCGCATGATGCTCCGGAGGGCTGGGTCGACCAGGATTACCTCGGCGTCGAACGCGAGTACTACCAGCCGGTTGATCGAGGCTTCGAGACCGAGTTGCGGCGTCGGCTCGAAGAGCTTAGAAAGCGGCAATCGCGTCGGGCTGCAGACCCTCCGACTCCACCCGATGGCTCCGCCACGAAATCTGCGGACTAACTTCCGGGGATCCGGGAGGGTTTCACATACACGGTCTGGGTGGAACACTGTTGGTCATCGGATTTGTGATCGCTCTTGTGGGGGCGATCCTACATGTTTGTGCCCGCGATTCCGCTCGGCCGTCTGCCGGGCGACATCCGCATCGAAGGGCACACGCGCGTTTACTGCAGTCTGGTGCTCAGTGTCATTCTTTCCGTCGACCTGTGGTTCGTGGGCAGTTTTTTGCGCTGACCGGCACGAAGGAATAGCAGCGCTAAAGCGTTTTAAAGAGCCGCGCACGCGGTAAGCGGTTTCACGCAGTCACCGGCAAGAAACCGCGGACAGCGTGCGCGGCTCTTTGATGCGCCCTTCCCGGCCCGAGAACTGCCGCGACGCCCTGATTTTCGGTATGTTGGCCTCTCATGAGCTCGTCATCGGTAGCCCTGGGCCTGGATTTCGGCACAGAATCGGTCCGAGCGCTGCTCGTTGACTTGGAAGGAAACGAGCACGGGTCGGCGGTCGTCGGTTACGCGCACGGTCAAATCACCGAGCAATTGCCGACGACCGGCGAGCTGCTTCCTCCCGATTTTGCGTTGCAGCATCCACTCGATTGGATCGACTCTGCGACGACAGCCGTGCGAACGGCGCTCGAGGCCGGCCGAATTGACTCAAGCAGGTTGCTCAGCATCGGCGTGGATTTTACGAGCTGCACGATGCTGCCGACGCTCGCCGACGGTACGCCCCTCTGCGTCGATCCACGTTGGGCTGCGGAGAGATTCTCCTGGCCCAAGTTGTGGAAGCATCACGGTGCCAAATCCCAGACAGACCGCTTCAACGCGGTCGCCCGGGAACGGAAGGAGCCCTGGTTGGATCGGTATGGCGGCACCATCGGCTTGGAATGGTTCTTTCCCAAGATCCTCGAGACGTTGGAAAACGCGCCACAGGTGTACGACGCGACGGGGATCTGGCTAGAGGCCGGCGACTGGTTCGTTTGGCAGCTCGTGGGAGGCTACGCGGCAACACTGCCCCGCTCGACGTGCCAGGCAGGATACAAGGCGCTCTGGCATTCGCGCGACGGCTTTCCGTCCAGCGAATTCTTTCAGGCCGTACATCCGCGACTGGCGAACGTCGTGGCCGACAAAATGCCCGGCCGCTTTCTCGCCCCGGGGGAGCAGTCCGGGCGGCTGACGGCGACAATGTCGCATCGATTTGGATTGCCGGCCGGCGTTCCCGTGAGTGCCGCCATCATCGACGCCCACGCCGGTGTGCCCGGAACCGGAGCGGCGGAAGCCGGCACGCTGGTGATGGTGCTCGGCACGAGCAGCTGTCACATGCTGAACTCGGCAGTCGAACGCCCCGTGCCGGGAGTCGCTGGGATTGTCGAAGGGGGCATTCTGCCGGGCTACTTTGGTTACGAGACCGGCCAAGCCGCCGTGGGTGACGCGTTCGACTGGTTTCGCCGCTTGGTGAATGAACCGAACTTCGACCGCCTGACATCCGCTGCCCAGGAATTGCCCCCAGGAGCCGACGGCGTGCTGTGCGTCGATTGGCTCAATGGCTGCCGCACGCCGTTGATGGATGGCTCACTGACGGGGGCATTCTCGGGCCTGACGCTTGGTCACACGCCCGGCCACTTGTATCGGGCCCTGATGGAGGCCTCTGCCTTCGGCTTGAAGTGGATCGTCGAGATGCTCCGCAATTCCGGCGTTCCGGTCGAGCGGTTCATTGCCACAGGAGGGCTGCCGCACCACAATCCCCTGCTGGTGCAAATCTATGCCGATGCGCTCGGCGAGCCGATCGGCGTGCATCCCTCCAAGCACGGCTCGGCGCTGGGAGCCGCAATTCTCGGGGTATTGGCCGCTGGATCGGAAGCCGGCGGATTTGCCAATTCGTCGGCAGCCATCGCTGCAATGGCGCAGCCAAACGCGGCTGCGGGCGGACGGGCCATCCGAATCGTTTCCCCGAATGCCGCGGCCACGGCGACCTATGCGGGCATCTATCGAAGATATCGCAGCCTCGTAGACTTGCTGCGCGCAACTAAGTCGCATGGATCCGCTTGACACGACAACTTTGAAATGCAGGACCCCCGATGATTGGTGAACCTTCAACGACGTCCTCCAATGGCAAACGGCAGAAGCCGGAACGCCTTCCCAAGAAGCATGTTTACCTCGTTGCCAGCGGTGATCTGCGACTGTCAGCCAACCAAAAATGCTGGCCGGCACAGAAAGAAATGGAGGACGCTCTCACTCGTGCGATCGAGGCCGAGGGCTACAAAGTCGTCCGCGCCCATGCCTACTGCGAAATCGCGGGGCACGGTTTTATCGCTTCGCAGCGCGAAGGCATGCGGATCTTTTCGCAGCTCGATCCGAAAGCTCCGCTCATCGTCGCTGAAGCCGTTTGGCAATACTCGCATCACGTGCTGAGCGGTTTGATCACGCATCGCGGGCCGATTTTGACGGTCGCCAACTGGTCGGGCACATGGCCCGGGTTGGTGGGCATGCTGAACCTCAACGGCTCTCTCACCAAGGCGGGAGTCGAGTACTCGACGCTTTGGAGCGAGGACTTCGCCGACCACTATTTCACCTCGCGACTGCGCGATTGGCTGAGAAAAGGGAAATGCACGCACAAAACTCGGCACGTGGTCTCTCTGAAAAAAGTCAGAATGGGATCGAACGAACGTCGGCTCGGCAAGGAGCTGGCGAAGATCCTGCAAACCGAGAAAGCCATCCTCGGTGTCTTCGACGAAGGTTGCATGGGGATGTTTAATGCCATCATTCCCGACCGGTTGCTCAACGAAACGGGCGTGTTCAAAGAGCGACTCAGTCAATCGGCCCTGTTCTACGAGTCGGGCCAAGTCAGCGACGCCGAGGCCGACGCTGTGCGCAAGTGGATGGAAGACCGCGGCATGACTTTCCACACCGGCAGCCGGCACGAGGACGATCTCACTGACGACCAGATTCGTCAGCAGTGCAAGATGTACCTGGCCGCCGTGCGATTGGCCGATGACTTCGGCTGCGACGGAATCGGAATTCAGTACCAGCAGGGACTCAAGGACCTGATGCCCGCCAGCGACCTCGTCGAGGGAATGCTTAACAACACCGAACGGCCGCCGGTGAGAAGCCGCGACGGTTCGCGTGAGCTCTTCGCGGGCGAGGCGATTCCCCACTTCAACGAAGTTGACGAGTGCGCGGGGCTCGATGCGCTGGTCACCAATCGCGTTCACAAAGCGCTCGGCCAGCCGGTCGAGACGACGCTGCATGACGTCCGGTGGGGCGACGCGGACCGCTCAGGCACAGTCCCCGATTACGTCTGGGTGTTCCTGATTAGTGGATCGGCTCCGCCCGCGCATTTTGGTGGCTGGCAGCATGCCGACGGCCACCGTCAACCATCGATGTATTTCCCTAACGGCGGCAGCACGCTCCGCGGTATCTCGAAGCCGGGCGAAATCGTCTGGTCGCGAATTTTCGTGGAGGATGAGTCGCTCAAGATGGATCTGGGTCGGGCCAAGGTGGTCGAGCTGCCGCGCGAAGAGACCGAGCGCCGCTGGAATCTCACGACGTACCAGTGGCCAATCATGCACGCGGTTACCTATGGAGTCAGGCGAGACCAGATGATGGCTCGGCACAAGGCCAACCACATTCAGGTGGCTTACGCGAACAGCGCGGATGAAGCCGACCGCGCGATGCGGACCAAAGCGGCAATGGCCGATGCGCTCGGCATGGAGGTTTATCTCTGCGGTACCGACGCCTCCGGCAGAGCGTGGGACAAGTGATCTGGGGCTGAACGAGCTGCGCACGAAGTAAGCGGTGTATTTTGTTGCGGGCTAGCCGCATCGCGCTTTTATTGCCGCCTCTGCAGCTAGTCTAGCCTGCATCAGCCGCATACGGCGGACTGCTTACTTCTTGCGCGGCTGCTAAGAGACGGCTGCTCGCACAGCTGCCATCGCGTCAGTGCAGAGTGCGACGGCCCGCGCTTCGTCGGGCGCTTCGGCGATCACGCGGAGAATCGGTTCTGTGTTGCTCGCTCGGACCTGCACCCAGCGGTCGGCCCAGTCCAATCGCAGGCCGTCTCCGCGGGTGGCGGTTGCGTCGGGATATTTCTTTTCGAGGACCTGGCAAGCCAGCACGACGCGATCGGCGGGACAGACCAACTTGTCCTTGACGATCGAGTACGCGGGGAACGAATCGACCCAGTCAGCAAGACTCCGCCGTTCGCCTCCTCCACAGCCTGCTAGTCCCGCCGCGACGTACGCCATTCCCACGAGGCTGTCGCGGACGTACCCGACGCGCGGGTCGATCACGCCGCCGTTTCCCTCGCCTCCAAAAACGGCGCCGACTTCTCGCATCAGGGCGACAACATTGGCCTCTCCGACCGCCGAACGGTGAAAGGAGCTTCGATGGCGCGCGGCAATGTCGGCCGACACCCGGCTGGTCGAACCGTTCACGACGAGCGGCCCTGGCGTTCGGGACAAGACGTAGTCGGCACAGAGGGCCAGCGTCAGTTCTTCACCGAGATAACGGCCCCGATTGTCCACAATGGCGAGCCGGTCCGCGTCGGGGTCTTGGGCGAAACCGATGTCGGCGCCTCGGCTCCGCACGGCTTCGCACAATCCGGTCAAGTTCTCCTTGAGTGGCTCGGCCGGATGATCGAATGCGCCGTCGGGCGTGCCGCCGAGCACGACGACGTCGCATCCGAGAGCTTCAAGCAGTTTGGGTCCTAGAACGCTACCCGAGCCGTGATTGCAATCGAGCACTACCCTGAGCCCCCGACTGCGAATCGCCTCGACGTCGACCTGTTCGAGCACCTTTTCCAGATGTATGTCTCCGGCGTCCGGCCGTCCTTCCGTGCGGCCAAGCGAGTTCCACCGCGACAGCTCGAACGATTCTTGACTGAGCAGATCGAGGAGCGTTTTACCGCGCGCCTCGTCAAACACGGCTCCTTCGTCCGAAAACGGTTTGAGGCCATTCCATTCGACGGGGTTATGGCTGGCGGTTATTTCCACGCCGGCCGAGGCCTTGAGGTGCCGGACCAAGAATCCGCAGGTTGGCGTCGCGGTTATGCCCGCGTCGATCACGCGGCAGCCAACAGATTCCAATCCGGCCAGCACAGCCCGCTTGAGCATGGGGCCGGTTGCTCGTCCGTCTCGCCCAACCACAACCGTTCCGCGGCCGGCCAGAATGCCGAGGGCTTGCGCGAAACGCACGACGTAGTTCGGATCGAGACCGTCTCCGACGATTCCTCGCAGGCCCGAGATAGTGAGGATTCGCTGCATGCCGCTACTCCCTCGACTTCGAGGAGGTCGACGAAGGTCCTGGGTTTGCGATTAACGCGCCATCCATTCTCTGGCCTCCTCGTAGCAACGCACCATCGCGTCGCGGACCGTTCCGAGCAGGACCTGCTCCGAGCCATGCCCCTTCAGTTGAGCGAGCGTCTCCGGCTGAAGAGGAGCACCAAAGACCACGCGGCATTTAGCAGGTCGCACGAACCAGGCGCCTCGCGGGAAGGCTGCACCAGTGCCGGCCAGTCCTACGGGTATGATCGGCACGTCGGCCCGCCTCACGAGCGCGATGAATCCAGGTTTGAGCGCACCGATCTGACCGTCGCTACTACGCGTTCCCTCTGGAAATATTCCGACAAGGAATCCCTGCTGCAGCTCCCTGGCCGCCTGTCGAATGGTGGTCGAACTGGCCGCGTCCCGATTGACGGGGATGGCGTACACCTTGTTCAAGAAGGCGCGGATCAGCCGTCCACGGTAGAGAGTGTCGCGGGCCAAAAAACGGACGGGCCGCGAAAGAGGGATGCCTACCATCAATGGGTCGAGAAAGCTTTGGTGATTGACCACAAAGAGTGCGGCACCGCGTCGAGGCACGTGTTCGAGACCGCGAGCCCGATACCGAAAATAAGCCGGCACCACCACTCTGAGACAAAGCTGTAGAAAGCGATAGAGAGCGTTTTCGCGGTCGGCGTCGGGCGCGGCGGGTGGGTCACCGGGGGACACAGTGACGGCCTGTTGTCGTTTCGCTCGGACTCCGGCCATCGGCGTTTGGCGTTATGTGGATGGCGGATGATGCGTCCGCGTATCGCCTTCCGCTTCGGCCGCAGTCAAATCGGGAATGACCGGCGCGGGCACAGACGCCTCGGGATTGGAGTCGGTCGCCGCCGTTCCTGCCTGCACAGTGTCCCCCTCGAAAACACCCGTGCTGTGCAATGCCGCGGGCAGAGAGGCTGGACTGGTCGCGGGCGTCAAATCGATCTGACCGATCATCTCCCCAATCGAAATCGTGTCGTCGTGCAGCAGGATCGTTTCGCCAGTTCCAATTCGCCGCCCGTTGACGAACGTGCCGTTCTTGCTGCCAAGATCTCGAATGCGGAGCGTGTAATCATCCAGGAGCAGGACGCAATGATGCCGGCTGACGAACTCACTTTCAGGCCGGAGGTGGCAGTCCTCTTCCCGACCGATCAGCAGTTTGCCGCGGCGAATCGCAATCGTTTCACCGGCATGAGGTCCACTGAGAACTCTCAGTCTGGCGTCCATTGGGCAGCACCTTTGGGAAGCAAACGGCACCAGGACCCGGCTCATCGTCAAATTGCGGTCGGAGATAAACGAAGACCGGAAGGTCTCGCGCACCGAAAAGGCAGATGTGCGATGAGCGAACCCCGGTAGCTTACACGTGGTTGCAGACCGGCCACAATCATCCAGTTTGAAAATTTTTAAGAAAAAACCATCAGTGAGACACGTGTCCCCTTTTTCTCCTTTGGGCATGACCCTAACGCAATTCTCTTGCCGGCCCTGCGCCCTCGCTGTCAGATAGTGTCTTGGAGGTCACCGCCGCGTGGGATTATTCCCCCGGGGGGGCGAGCGTTTCACGGGGGGCCACACCGGCCTGGACACTTCCTGACCGCATTTGCCGTTCAGGCGCCAGAGCTCGGTTGGCCCACGCCGCCGAATTGGAAAGCCTATTCAAGCGGCCCAAACAACCTTTGTCGCAAAGCTCCGTACCGGTGGGCTTCGGGGCCGGGAGCGGCCGCTGCCTGCTCGAGGGTCCATGGATCGGTGAAGAGGGCGGCGGGCTGCGGCAGCTCGTAGGTGGACGCGAGCTGGAGGATGAGCGTCCGCTCCAAACGGTTGAGCTCGTGAGCCTCGCACAGCTCGGCAAAAAGGTCCTTTGAAGAGCTACCCGCACCGCCCGTGCGCGCTTTGCGCAGCGCGTTCCAAAAGTAAAAGACGGCGATAGTCAGCCCTACTAAGGCCACCGCAGAGGCGAGCAGCACCCAATCCGATTTTCCTCGGGTGA
The DNA here is from genome assembly GCA_035949535.1 of Planctomycetaceae bacterium. Taxonomy (GTDB): domain Bacteria; phylum Planctomycetota; class Planctomycetia; order Planctomycetales; family Planctomycetaceae; genus DASPSM01. Next base: position 10,301 of record DASZIA010000529.1, read on the forward strand.
GGCTCGCCAGTGTGAGCAACTGCGGTTGAGTCAACACTCGAAAGAACGCCTTCAAATGGAGCCTCTCAGGGTTTCCCGCCATGGGTTGGCGACGCGCTGGGTGGGTTGCAGGCCCCGCTTTTGGATTGCATCCAGCGATTGTTCGGCCGTTTCCCGCACCCGGGGGCTCGAGTCATTCAGCAGCGGCGTGAGCGCCGCGACAACCTCGGCATTGGGAAGGTCGGCGAGGACTTCGGCCGCCGTCCTCCGCACCTGCGAATCTGCGTCCGACAGCATGACCACCAGGCATGACTGAACCTCTTGCGCCAGCCCCAGGTGACCCGCGGCACGGGCTGCGCGAATTCGGCGGCGCCGCACTGGGTTGTTGAGCTCTGCGACCAGCTTTTGATGGCAATCGGGATCGATCTTCTGCACGAGGGCTCCGGCGCGCAGACAAACCTTTCGGTCGAGATGCTCGAAGATGTTGAGCAGCAACTCGAGATTGAAACTGTTGAGTTCGCCTCGCGCGGCCTCGCGGACCGCCGAAAAAGGGCTGTCGAGCCGTTCGATTAACAACCGGAGGGCTTCGGGGACTCCCTGCGAACGCAACTGACCAGTCGCCCAAGCCTGGACGTCTTCCTCTTCAGAGTCGAGGCTGTCGAACAAAATTCCGCGGACGCAAGCCGGCTCCGCCGACTCGAGCACCTGGCCGGCCGCCGAACGTCCCTGCACGCTTCCGTGCAGCAGAATCCATTTCTGCACGCCCACTTTTTCATCGTGGGTAAGCCCCGTCGCCTGCACATACCAAACTAGGGCCTCGTGCAGGCTGGGAGGAACCGCCGCCAACGGCAAAAGATGCCGCGTGATCCAATCGACACGCGTGAGCTGCTTGAAGTTCTGCTGCTGGTTCTCGTTGAGCCGTTTCGGAAACTCCCTGAGCACATAGCAGATGAATTCCGGGTCAGCCCGCTGCTCAAAAGCCTCGAGTGCCTTGGCGATCGGGTAGTTGTGTTTCATGAATTCCATGAGCAGCCGCATCACGCCAGGATGAGTGCTCGACATGAGCAGGTATCCCGCGAGGTCGCGGCAGGCCAGCACACCTTGCAAAAGGGCCTTGCGAACGGCAAAGGCGTCCGGATCGCCCAATACCAGGATCGATTCGACGACCTCGGCCTTGCAGGAGAGAATCTCGAATTGATTGCAGGCGCCGTCGAGCGCCGACAGCATGGTCTGGCGGATTTGAGGCAGGTTGCGCTGAAATCGATCGCCTCCGGCTCGGCGCCCTCCGCCAAGAGTAATTTGTTCATACAGCCGGTTGACGAGACTTTGCAGGGTCTGGCAGCCCTCAGCGTGAAAAGGATCGTCGACCTTCTGCAGGATTTGGACGAGCGTAGTGACCTGGTCATAGCACTCGGCGGCCGAGACGACCTCCAAGGCGTGTGTACGCAGTTCGCCATCGCCGTGCAGCAGGCACTGTCGCAATGTGCCGGAGAGGCGGAGTCCCTGTTCTTCCAGCAGCCGGCGCGCCGCAGTGGTCAATCCCGGAAGGCGCCGGATGACCTCGGTCTGGCAGCGGGTCGTTCCCCGCCTCAAGAGTGCGACAACCGCCTTCTCGTGAATCGCGGCATACTTTGAGTCGAGTGCCGAAATCAGCAAGTCGACGGCCGCAGTTGCCTTGCTGTCCGCAAGCAGCTCAAAAGTCTTGACGAGTGGGTCGGCCATCGAAGGTTCCGCGGGCTACCCCGGCTTCCCCGCGTTCGGTCCCCATCGGTACAGGGATCCTGGAAAGCGCGCGGGATCGCGCCTCTCGATATCGTTCTTTCCCCCCGCCGGCTGCACATTTATGCGCCCAGATGCACTGCTCTTTGAAAACTGGAAGTCAGGCCGCAGCTTTAGAACGGTGAGATCACAAAATCTGCCCGAACGTCGACGTCACGACGATCCTGCGGTGTGATCGCATGATCACTAATAGGTGGAACACCGAGCTTGACCGGTAATTTTGCCGCCGCTAACGTATCAACGAACGTGGATGCTTGGGGATGGCTGGCCAGGGAATGCAAGCCGCCAACGGAAACCTACCCACAACGGATTTCGACCCACGATGGTTCGTCGGCCTCACGCGACCGACAGATGTTGCCGAATGCCTGTTTGCCTCGGCGGCGTCTGTCTGCTCCTCCTGATGGCGGTCGGCCTGTGCGGAGTGACCACGGCCCTGCCGGCGGCTTCCGGGGAATCGCTGCACCAGCGAATCGACGGTCTGCTTCGGGACGTAGAAGCCGGGGCTCCCTCGCCACTTTGCAGCGATTCGGAGTTTATCCGCCGCCTGTCGATCGACCTGCTCGGCGCGCTCCCAATGGCGTTGGAAACACGTCGATTCCTCGCGGACCCATCTCCCCATAAGCGGTCTTACCTGGTGGGCCGCCTGCTCGACCATCCGCGGTCTGCCCTCCACATGGCTCGCTCCTTCGACGTCATGCTCCTGGAGCGGCGGAATACCGAAGGGATCAAACAGGAGGACTGGGAACGATACCTGTTCGACTCGTTCCTGGCCAACAAGCCGTACGATCAGTTGGCCCGAGAGATTCTGACGGCCGACGGGACCGATCCTAAGACTCGACCGGCCGTGAAGTTTAATCTCGAGCGCAACGGAGATCCGAACCTGCTGACTCGCGACGTGGGGCGAATCTTCTTCGCTCGCGACCTTCAATGTTGCCAATGCCACGACCATCCGCTGATTGAGCATTATCACCAGGCGGACTATTACGGCCTGTTTGCATTTCTCCAGCGAGGCTACCTGACGCTCGATCCGTCCAAGCCGGAAAACAAAGACAAGCCTGTCTATTTCGCGGAACGGGCCGAGGGGGCCGCGCCCGCAACCTTCCAATCAGTTTTCGACCCAAAAAAGACGAAGCACGGCACCCGACCCAGGCTGCCCGGCGACACCGAGATCGAAGAGCCCTACTACCCCGTCGGCACCGAGTACCATCCGGCCGCTGCGGGGATCGCCTATTCGATGCCGAAGTACAGCCGCCGCGCTCGGTTGGCTCGTGAGATTCTGGGGACGAGCAATCTGGCGTTTCGGCGGAACATCGTGAACCGACTTTGGGCTCACATGATGGGACAGGGGCTCTTCGAGCCGGTCGACCTCGACCATCCGGATAACCCGCCCGCCAGCCCCGAGTTGCTGAATTTGCTGGCAGACGAGTTCCGCTCGATGGGATACGACGTAAGGGCCTTTCTGGGCGAGGTTGCCCTGACGTCGGCTTATCAACGCTCGGTCGAGCTTCCGTCCGACCCCGCCACGGGAACGGTGTCGCCGACCGCTCTTCGTCTGCGATTCGAAGCCGAGATTCGGCTCCTCGCGCCCTTCGTCAAGCAGCTGGACGCTCAGATGAAGTCCGCGGAAGCGTCCCTTGTCCCGTTAAGAAAAGCGGCGGACGCCGTGGGCGAGGAGCTGACCAACGCGGAGCCCAAAGCCCTTGAAGCCAAGAAAGCCTTCGACGCCGCCTCCGAGGCGCTCGCCAAAACGCGAGCCGATGCCGAAGCTCGCCAGTTCGCCGCCCGCGCGTTGGCCGAGGTGGCGACCAAAACGCGCGCGGTGATCAAACAGTTCCCGGGCGAAAAGGGCTTGTTAGACGCGACCGTGACGTTTCAGGCGCGCGCGACGAGTCTCGCGGTCGAGGCCGCTAAGCTGCAAGAGATGGCCAAGTCGCAAGCCGCGACTAGTATGGCAGCCCAGCGCCGGCTCGAGTTCGAGCAGCAGAAGTTGATGCCGATCAGCGCGAGGTTGACAGAAGCCCAATCGCGGCTTGCTCCAATCGCGCGCCAGTTAGCCGATGTCCGTACCCGTCGGCAGAGCCTGCTCACGCAGATCAACGCGCTGAAGCAGGCGGAAACCGCGGCCAAGTCGGTTGAGAGGTATGCGTCGCGGCGATTGGCTGCCGCCGAGGCAGTCCGCATCGCCCAAGAAGCTCGAGCCCGTCAGGCACTTTCGAGTCAACTTGTGAGCGTCCAAGCGTCGTTGGTTTCGGCCCAGGAGAACGAAGGCATTCTGGCGAGACAGTTCTTTGATGACGGCAGCGGCACCGGTGCACACGCGGCCCGCAACCGCTTGAGCTCCGATCTCGATGCGGCGAAAAAAACTCTTGCACGTGCTGAGCAGCAGCTTGCCGCCGCGGAAGCCCGCGCGCGGGCTCTGGCGGCCGCGGCTGACTCAGAATTGTCGGTCGTCTCGCGACTCTGGTCGAGCCGTTTTTCTGCCGCCTCGCCGAAACCCCTCACGCCCGAACAACTCGGATGGAATGTGCTTCAAGTGCTGGGAGTGGTCGAGCAGCAGCGACGCGCAGTCGAGGCCGACCTGCGAAAGAAAAACCCGCAGCCGACTCCGGCCCAACTCGAATGGGAAACGGCTCAAAAACTCAAGGACCCAATTTCGCGGTTTGTGAGCCTGTTCAGCTCAGGCGCAGGCCAACCGCAGCGGGGCTTTTTTGCGACTGTCGATCAGGCGCTCTTCTTCTCCAACGGAGGTGAGTTGCGGAGTTGGCTCGCCCCTGCGCCCGGCAATCTGTGCGATCGGCTGCTCAAAATCAAAGATTCGCAGGCCCTGGCGGACGAGCTTTATCTGACCGTCGTCATCCGTCGGCCACTTCCGGACGAAGCGACCGAGATCGAACGTTATCTTGCCGAGCGACCAAAGGATCGCTCGGCCGCCGTGCAGGAGATCGTCTGGGCCCTGCTGGCCTCCAGCGAGTTTCGCTTCAACCACTGACGATGCGCGGCACCATTCGGGAGAAAAATCATGCTGTGCGATTACGCTTGCGGCTCGGCAGACCATCGGATGGCACGTCGCGACTTCTTGAGCGGCTTGGCCGCGGGACTGGGAACCGCCGGCGGCCTAGGTGTTTTGACGCGGCCGGCCGCCGCCGCGCAGCTGAAAAAGGACCAAAAGCGGGTCATCTGCATTTATTTGAACGGCGGATCGAGCCAGTTGGAGACGTGGGATCCGAAACCGAAGACCGACACGGGTGGACCATTCCGAGCGATCCCCACCTCAGTTCCCGGATTGCATATCTCCGAGTTGCTGCCGAAGACCGCGCGGGTCATGCATCACCTCGCGCTGGTCCGAAGCATCAATACCAATGAATTTGATCATGGGTTGGGGCTTTATCTGATGCTGCATGGTCGGCGGCAAACTCCGGCCTCGGAGTACCCCGAACTGGGAGCCGTCGCTGCCCGAGCGCTGGCGCCCGAGGACAGCGGACTGCCGGGACACGTGAAGATTTACCCGGGCGGCACCGGCGGTCGCAGCGCCGATTCAGCCTATCTCGGTCCGAAATATTCTAGCGTGGCCTTGGGAGGCGGACCTCCAGACAATTCGCGCAGGCCAAAGGGGCTGAGCGATGCCGCCGATTTACAACGGCAACGACTTCGCCGGGCAGTCGACGCGCGCTTCGCCCAGCGCCGCCGCACTGCTATGACCGACGCTTACACGCAGAATTACGAGCAAGCTCTGGATTTGATGAACCGCCGCGATGTTTTCGACGTGACCAAGGAGCCGGCCTCTCAGCTGGAGCAATACGGCAAACATGATTTTGGACGGCACTGTCTACTGGCTCGTCGGCTCGTTGAGCACGGCGTGACTTACGTGCAAGTCTTCCACACAAATTACGACACGCACAACGAGAACTTTAATTTCCATATGCAACAGCTCGGCGAGTTCGACGGCTCGTTCGCGACGCTCGTTAACGATCTCGTCGAGCGCGGAATGTGGGGTAACACGCTCTTGGTCGTGTTGTCGGAGTTCGGACGCACGCCGGCCATCAATCAGTTTTGCGGCCGGGACCATTGGGGCACTGCCTGGTCGATCTGCCTGGGGGGCGCGAAAATCCAACGCGGCGCCGTCTACGGCAAGACCAACGCCAACGGCACGGCCGTCGTCGACAAGCAGGTCGATCACGGAAACCTGTTCCACACGTATTTGGCTGCCGTGGGTCTCGACTCGGCCAGTTCGTTCGACGTCGCCGGCCGCGAGTTGCCGATGGCCGACCCGGCCTCAAAGCCGATCGACGAGCTCTTGGGCTGAATTGCCATGAAAGCCATCCCCCAGCAAACGCGCGTCACGCAGCAGTGGGCCCACTCGGCCCCGCCGATCGCCTGCCGATTTGATCCGTCCGGCGAATATGTGTTCGCCAGCACGGAAGATTACGCGGTCCAGCGCTGGCATATTGGTGACGGCCGAAAGATCTCGTATCCGGCCGCGCATGAGAGTTGGGTCGGCGCACTCGCTTTTGTGGATGGTGGGAAAACACTCGTAACCGGCGGATTCGAGGGCCGCATCCTCTGGTGGCCGGTCAGTGGCGACAAACCGCAGCTCCTGCGGTCGGTTCAAGCTCATTCCGGATGGGTGCGGGCGTTAGCGGTCAGCCCGGACGGCAAGTGGATCGCGTCGGGCGGCAACGATCACCTGGTGAAGATTTGGGCTGCCGCTGACGGCAAGTTCGTCCGCGAGCTGCGCGGACACCAGAGCCACGTTTACAGCACGTTCTTTCATCCGACCGGGGCGTTACTCTCTGGCGACCTGCAGGGCGAGCTCCGTCAGTGGGACATCGCGACGGGCCAGACCGTCCGCACCTTCGACGCAAAGGCGCTGCACACCTATGAGCCTGGCCAGCGGGTCGATTACGGGGGAGTGCGGACGATCGCCCTCACCACTGACGGCGTGCACGTCGTGGCTGGCGGACTCTTCAATGCGTCGAACCCGCTGGGGGCAGTCAACGATCCGCTGGTGCTGCGCTTTCAGTGGAGCGATCAGAAAAAGGTCCGCTCACACGTCATGCCAGGCGTCGCAGGAATTGTCTGGCGCTTGATTGCTCATCCGGACGGATTCGTGATCGCGGGCTGCGGCGGGAGTGGCGGCGGGTTTGTCACTTTTTGGAAAGCGGATGCGGACAAAGACTTCACTCGCTTCCAACTGCCAAGCCTCGTTCGAGATCTCGATCTGCACCCCGACGGAATTCGGCTCGCCGCCGCTTGCGCCGACAAACAGCTCCGCATCTTGTCGATGACGCCGAAGGCGTGACGAACGATCATCCCGAAGAGGGCGTCGTCAGGCGGCTTTTTTGAGTAGCGAGCGCACGACCTCGGGTGGGTGGCCGACGATTTGTGCGATTTCCCCCACGCTGTAGCCGGCCTCCTCCAGATGGACGACCATTTCCGCCTGGGCCGGTGTAACGGCCGGAGTGCTGGTCTTGAGCGGCGCGGTGGCCAGCGGGTTCGCAGATGCCCTGGGGCCGGTCGCGTCGAAGTGCGTCACGTCGGGTTGCCGCGTCATCCCAATGCTATCCGAAAGCTGGTTTAAGAGAGCCGAGAGACGCACAATCTCGCGGTCGCCCGCGACGACCAGGCTGTCCAGTTGCAGCGCCCGCGTTTGCATTCGGGCTTCGACCTCACGGGCGAAGTCGTGGAGCCGAACCTCGAGGTCCGCAATACGACCCTCGGCGCGCGCTTGCGCTCGCTCAGTCTCCTCGAGTTCGTGGGACGAGAGGCCGTCGGCTTGGCCCCGTGCGAACGTTCGCCACAGAACCCCACTGCCGCAGGCAAGGATCGTCGCGAGCAGCACCCATTCCAGCAGACTGATATTTGTGGCCAGCAGCATTGGCAACTCCCTTCGCCCGTGCCAGGCAACGCCGAGTCTTTTCTCGGCAACGGACTATCCATGTCCGTGGTCGTGCGAGTGACCGTGGTCGTGGGAATGATCGTGAGAATGGTCGTGAGTATGTCCATGATCGTGCGAATGCCCTGCCGGCTCGCTCGCTTCCTTAGCCAGTGGGGCGACCTTGGAAAGATCGCAAGCACTTTCAGCAGCCCGGTAGATTTCGCGGAGCGGCACGCCGGCTTCCGCCGCGAGGCGGGCACAATCGTCGAATTCCGGCGTGAACACCGCCGAGTGGCCGCTGCGCCAACCCAGCTTTCCGCGGACGGATCCCCACGGCGTGGTGACGGTGTGCTCGCGGCGCGAGCGCTTCGAGCGCTCCATCAGCGTACGCCGGATTCCGAAAGTGGCCGTCTCGTCGAACAGGATTGCCTCGAGTTTTTGGGCGTCTGATGGCCGAGCGATCACCGAGAGCAGCGTTCCGGGTCGGTCTTTTTTCATCTGGATAGCGGCCGAAAATACGTCGAGCGCCCCGGCCTCGAGCAATCTCCGTTTTGCGTAGCCGACGATTTCTGGCGATACGTCGTCGAGATTGGTTTCCAAGAGAGTCACGGAGTCGTTTTCGGCAGGCGTCTCGGCTGTCCCGACAAAGATCCGCAACAGATTGGCACGCTGTGGAAAGTCTTTGGTCCCCGCGCCGTAGCCGATCGATTGAATGGCCATTTCTGGCAGCGGGCCGAACCGATCGACAAGCGTCTTCAAGATGGCTGCACCGGTGGGCGTCGTCAGTTCGGCTTCGATCGGCACATCGACGAGCGGAATGCCCTTGAGCAGTTCGGCGGTTCCCGGTGTCGGAACCGTACAAATGCCGTGGGCAATCGAGACCTGCCCGCGACCGGTCGGAATGCGGCTGGCGACGATTTGATCCGCTCCCAGCGCGTCGAACCCGACGGCCGCCCCGACGATGTCGACGATTGAATCGATCGCGCCGACTTCGTGAAAATGGATTCGGTCCACGGTCATGCCGTGCACGCGGGCCTCTGCTTCGGCCACAGCGCCGAAGATCCGCAAAGCCAGGTCGCGCTGCGTCGGAGTGAGGCCGCGAGCCTGATGGATCAGGGCTTCAATGTCCGCGAGATGCCGATGGGCGTGCTGCTCGGGGTGCTCAACTCGCACGTATGTCGCCCGAAAGCCGCCCTTGATCACCGTTTGCGTGACGAGCTTGACCCCAACTAAACCAAGCGAATCGACGGCTGCCGTCAGGAGCGCGGGATCGACGCCAGCGTCGATGAGTGCGGCGAGTGTCATGTCGCCGCTGATGCCGGTCGAACAATCGAGGTACGCGATCCGCACGAGACACTCTTCGTTGGAAGCAGGCGGGGGGCGGGAATTCTAGTCCTGCCCCATTTCTGGGCCAAGGTCAACCAGCTTGCCGCAATTCCCGGTTTTAACGAGCCAGAGAGCGATCTTGCAACGGGCGTGCGACCGGCCTGCTGTGTGCGCTCATCGTGCCGCTGGTGTGGAAACCAAAAACGGCCGGCTGACACGGGCTTGCGCGCCTTTTGGTTAGCGCCCGAAGTCGCGACAATCGCGTGCCCCGGGTGATTCGCCTGAATCGACTCCAACGATTCTTTCGATAATAGCGGGTGGGCCGTGCAGTTCGACGAGCACGGTCGCCGACTAGACCGGGGGCAGGCGAATGGGCATTTGCGATTCTTGTCACGGGGGGTGCTGTCGCGCTTTTGCCGTTCCGGTCACGGGCGCCGATATCATCGCCATCCAGAGAAAGCTCGGGCTCCCGTTCGAGGAGTTTGTTCGCCGGATGCCCGATCCTACGGGGCGCATTTCGAACGGCGCGGTTCCTCACTTCTCGTTCGACGACTCCCCCAATACGCCTTACGTCATTTGCCTCAACCACGTGCCGAGCGTCTTTCAAGCCCGCAGCACCAAATGTCGCTTTCTGATCGAATCCCAGCCCGACGACGAATTTCCTCTGGGTCGTGCGCGCTGCGGCATCTATGGCGTGCGCCCGTCTGCATGCCGGGTTTTTCCGACGAAGTTCAACGCCTCGAACGATCTGGCCATTGTCTGCGACATCCCGGACCGGTTCCGCGACAACACCAATCCCGCGTATACTTTGTGTCCGCGGCCGTGGGAGCCGGAGGATGTCGATCCGATCCAGTCGGTCCAGGACCTGGCCGTGATCAAATACGAGTTGGCGTTCTTTCGACAGGTGGCGGAATTGTGGAACCGGTCCGCCCCCTCATGGGCCGCCTTTCCGCAGTTTTTGGAGATGGTGTACGCCAAGCGCGTGGGACGCGAAGAGCCGGCCGAAACGGCAGAAGAGGAAGGGCCCGTTACTCTGCCGTTCCGCAAGCCGTCGGAGCATCGGGCGCTGCGATCGGCCGCTTGACCCCGTCGCGCCATTGCAAGTGTCTTGGAGATGACGTCGACCGACTCGCCTGCCGACCAGAACTCAGGCTCATTCCGGCCCACTGCCGGGATCGGGCTCTTGCAGCTGCGTTCGAGGTTGCTCGACTTTACGCGAGCGTACTTCCGTGCCCAGGGTTTGTGGGAAGTCGAGACGCCCCTCCTGTCGCGCGACATTGTCGTCGACGCGTATCTCGAACCGTTCGCGACTCGGGCCGAGACCCGTGGCGAATGCCGGCCTCCCTCGCGGGATTGCGAACTCTTTCTGCAAACGTCACCCGAGTTCGCCATGAAGCGGCTCCTGGCATCGGGCGCTTCGAGCATCTTTCAAATCACGCGAGCATTCCGGCGGGGAGAGATTGGCCGACTCCACAATCCGGAGTTCACGATTCTGGAGTGGTACCACGTCGGCGCGTCCTATCAGGACGAAATGGGATTCGTGGAAGAGTTTGTGTCTGCGTTCTTTGACGCGGCAACTCGACCGAGCGCTGCGGGCGAGCCAGCCGGGCCGACGACTGCGCCCGTGCACAAAACGCGCCGCAAGCTCACGCGACCCTTTCTCCGTTCCACTTACGACGTGCTTTTCCAGAGGGCACTCGGAACAGGGGTTTTAGACAAGACGCCCGCGGAACTTGTGCAATTGGCGCATGCGGCCGGGATTGAGCCCCCGCCCGGGTTGGCGCTTGATGACGCGGATGGCTGGCTCAATCTGCTTTTGGCACTCAAGGCGGAGCCGGAGCTCACCCGGGAACCGGCAGCTTTCGTGTATGACTACCCGGCGAGTCAGGCCGCTCTAGCGCGCATCCGTCCGGACTCACCGCCGGTCGCCGAGCGATTCGAGCTCTACCTGTCCGGGGTCGAAATCTGCAACGGCTACCAGGAACTGACCGATCCGAGTGAGCTTCGGCGGCGGATTGCCGTTCAGCGGGAGCTACGGCGCCGCGAAGGGAGCCGTCCGCTCCCGGCCGAGAGCCGGCTGCTGGCGGCAATGGAAGCCGGACTGCCCGCGTGCTCGGGCGTAGCCCTCGGGTTTGACCGTCTGTTGATGCAGGCCGTCGGCGCAAGCAGTCTTGCGGACGTGATCGCGTTCCCTTTCGACCGCGCCTAAAGGTCGCGGCCGCCTCTCTCCCGGCGAAACACCGACCTTAGAACTCTGAGCTAATCACGTCGCCGCCGTTGCGCGTCGCCAGCTTGCGAAGAAGCGTCGCATCGATGTTCTTCACGATGGGGCGCGACGATCCGTCAGCAAAGGCGAACATGCAAGCATTCTCGTGCGTGCTGCCAAAGCTGAAAAATTGCAGCGGAAATGGGATTTCGGCGATGTTCGGATACTGGTTCCCGTTCCCCGTGTTTGCAAGTGAGGCGTTTGGAACCTGCCAGTAGGAATCGAAATCAAGCCGGTCGTTGCGGAAACGCGCGCAGCAGCTCGATCCATCCCCCCACAGCCCGAACCGAGAGTCTCCCATCAGCAGAGTTTGCGAGGTGCCATCAGTGACGTCTTGCATTCGCACCGCGCTGTTGGGGTAGAGCATGCCGTTCGTCAGCCACGAAGCGTTGCCGTAATTCGTGTCGCCGAACGGTTCAGATCCCATGACTCCGCGGTATGTCGCAAAGGCCAGGCCGGCAGGACGCGACTGCGGCAAGAGCTCCGAGGGGCAAATCAGTGTCGGGATTGGCGTCTTGATGATCTGCAGATTGGTGGGCAGATCTTTGGCCCACGTCCAAAACGTTTGCCCACCACCGCCGCCCCCGCCACCTCCACCGCCGTCCAAATAGGGGGGGCTATCGATCCCAAAAATGATCTGCGTGTACACAATCTGCTGCTCGATCTGCGGCAGGATGAAGGCATGCCAGCTCCACGGTGCCGCGAGTTCCAGCCACGTGATGGTGACCGGTGTCGGCGGATTTGTTTGCGGGAGCAAGTTGCCGGTACTCGGGTCGTAGGCATTCATCGGGCCGAGCGAGAAGGGCGGAAAGCTCCCGGAACTTTGCGTGTTATTGCCGCCACCCCCGCCGCCCCCGGTCGCGGGCGGTATTCCAAAGGGGGCCAGAGGCGGATTCTGGTACGCCGTCGCCGTATTGACTCCGTCGAACGTCAGATCGAGGTCGCCGGGAGGAAAGCACTGGTTGACGTCGACATAGTTGTGGCACGCCAGCGCCAGTTGCTTGAGATTGTTGAGACACTGCGTGCGTCGTGCGGCTTCGCGCGCCCGTTGGACTGCCGGCAACAGCAGCGCGGCGAGCACGGCAATGACCGCGATCACCACCAAGAGCTCGATGAGCGTGAAACCGGGCTGCCGACTTCGGCCCTGCGACGCTCTTCCCGTCCTGTGCCGCTTAGTTAAACGCATGTTTCTTTCCTCGCGCCAAGCGATGGGCTCGGTCCGAGATTCGCAGCCAGGGAAGCACGGCCTTCGACTGACCCGAATCGGGCACTGACTCCGAATCTGGTTCGGGGGAGTTCGGAAAAATCCCTCTGATTTAACCCCGCAGAGAGGCGGGAAGATTCGGTGCGAAATGTGAATCTTTCGATTATCGACGGTTCGCAGCGCCCGTCGCAACTTCTCAAAAGTCGAGCAGCGATCACGGGCAGAGGCATTTGGCGCCCTGCTGATCCTCATTTTAGAGCAGCCGCCTCTATTTTGCGACAGACCGCCCTTTCGTGCATATTCTTGACGCCCGGCGTTCGGGAGAAAATTGGTACGTGCTCGGCCTTTCGCTTTAAGCATAGAAAGGAACATAGAGACGGTGGCGCCCGGATATTTTGTTGATGAGTTTTGGGATTTGTCGAAGCATCGGTCTAATTGGAGCACCACAACTCAATTACAGCACCACACCCGCGACCTAGGTGCGAACCAGCCAGGGTAGCGGAGCGCCCGCCGGCGGAAGCTGGGCCAACTCGACCGCCTGCACTTCGGGGTGCTGAGCCAGTTCCTCGAGCGCCTCGCCCGACGGTGCATTGTCGAGGTTCAGAACCGCCACTGAATTGCCTCCCGGCTCGTTCCGCTCCCGGCCCAGGGCCATGTGGGCGATGTTCACTCGGTGCTTTCCGAGAATCGTGCCGATAAAGCCGATCAGTCCCGGCACGTCGCGATGTCGATAGATCAACATCAGCCCATCGAGGTAAGCGTCTAAGTGGAAGTTTCCGAGACGGACAAGC
>DASZIA010000530.1:0-8788 GCA_035949535.1 Planctomycetaceae bacterium
CCCAGCAGCATGCCGTAGAGCCCCAGACGCACTTGCGGGGTTTCGGGCCGCGTCAGCCAGGCGCGAATCTTGTCCCGCGGCAAGATTGAGGCGACGGCGGCGATGTCTTTGTAGGGCGCATTGGCGAATTCGCCGAACGCATCGTTGGCCACAAGCTGATCGGGGAACTCCAGGAAGCGAACGAAGTATTTGAGCCGCTTGGTGGTGGGCATCTCCGGTGGGGGCGCCTGGGCGACGTAGGCGAAGGCCGGTTCTGTAATCTCGGTGGGGCTGCCCCATTCGATGGCGTTCTCTTTGCCGGCCCGTGTCCCCATCACGAGGAATAGATCGCCGGACTTTCCCGCGCGATACCGGGCCAGGTTGATGTGGTCCCCTTTCTTCACGGCATCCTTGGGGGATTTGACGACCTGGAGCACTTCATAGGTGCTTGTGCCCGGATCCTGATCTTTCGCGGGTTCGCCTTTGACAAATTGGACGAGGCAGACGCTATCGGCCTGGGCGACTTGCTCGGCCAACGTCTGCGAGGGAGCGGAGCAGAACGGGCAGCCGATGGCCTGCGTAGCAACCGACGCGGCCAAACAAAGTCCTGCGGCAAGGAGCACCAACACTCGTTGAGGAATTCGCATTCGGATAGCTCCTAACTTTCGCGGCAGGGAGTCGTCAAAGAGGCTGCTTCAGCTCGATTTATTCGGAATTCAATCGTGATCGTCAAGCCAGGCAAGGTTTTCGGTTGAATTCCAGGCGGCCAGGGGCAGGGTTCACTTCGTCACCACAGACGCGTCGTCCATCTCGTACAACCGGTAGAGCTTTCCATCTTCTGCCTCGGGTCGAATGTGGAAAACCCCGACGACGTCGAACGGCCGGTTGGGGATGTAGTTAGTCGTCGTTCCCTCGTGGAGCACGACGTCGAAGACATCGTAGATTTTTGGATTGCGCCCGAAGCAGCAAATCTGGTTGTCGCGGGCCAGGCCGAACGCGTGTACCCCCGTTTGTTGAAACGTCGGATACATGAAGCCCCGGATGCGGATCCGGCGCCCGTCGAGCGCTTTGAGCCAGGCGGGCATGTACGTCGCCGCGTCGGGCGCCACGGGATCCATGTTGAGAACCTTGAGCAAGTCGATGTCGTCATAGCTGACGCGCAGCGCTTCTCCCTCGGCACGGAACGTCTTGTTGGGAACGAGCAGCTGCACCTTGCGGAACACAGACGCCGCGCCAGTCCGCGAGCCATTCGCAGCTGGCGTGGGCCTCACGGCCGCGGGCGGCACCAGCCTGCTCGAGTTTGACCCGCTGTTTGATGCGATGACTTGCGGAGGCTTGGTATCACCTTTGGTGGGCGTTGATGGGGCCGCAGAATTCGTGGTGCCGTGTGATTGTGAAATTTTCTGCTCCGAGCCGACATCTGCTCGGCTCGACCTGGTCTCTGGACTCTTCACCTCGCTCAGTTTGCCCGCCTGCCCGATGTTGGCGTCTTTGTCGACCGGCTGATCTTCCGCCGGCTTGCTGGAGGACTGATAGGCGTGAAACTGCCCGGAGTTTCCCGTGCAGCCGACCGCAAGCAAAAAAATCAGCGCCGGCAAGAGCGTGAACGCGAGGCGTCGTCCCGGCGGGTGCATGTGCGAGATTCCGATGCGTAAGCGGAGAGGCAAATCGGCGGCCTCTATAGAGTATCGGGTGCCGTGCCTGCCCGACCAGCCCCAGACCGCTCGAGGCGCGCCGGCGCCGCGGGAATCCAGAATCAGAAAATTGTCCGCGCGCCTTCGGCCAGCGTTCCGTCGATGGCATAGACAGGCGTCAGTCCGGCCGGTCCGGTCGATTTCTGGCAGTGAAAGACGCCCCCCACCGACATCAACAGACCCTGGTGGTAGTCGACTCCCTTAGCTGTCTTCATCGTCACCAGAATCATGTCGTTGATTTTAGGATTACCGCCGAAGCAACACTGGGCGTTGTCCTTGACCAAGAGAAAGGTCTTCAGGTTGCGGGTTTCATTCGTCGGGTACATGTAGCCCTTGATGAAGACCTTCTGGCCGTCGAGGACTTTCACATCGGGGTTAAAAATGTCCGGGTTGCCTTTGACGACGACAAATCCCTTGTTCGAAACGTCTTCGGTGAAGTTGAGTCGGCGATAGCCTTCCGGGAGCTCGGTTCGGTATCCGTAGGCCCAAATCCCCGCGCTCGAGGCAAAGAAGACGAGTGACAACAGAAACCCGCTGACTGCTAGCCACATGCCCCCGTACTCTCCGTGGAATTTTCGCAACCGGAGGATGCAGACCGCCCCAACCACGATGCCGATGAGGCCAATCGGCACAACGAGCAAACCCAAAAATCCAAGGGCCGAGAGGAGCCCTAAAAAGAAACTGAGCGGAGCCAAGAGGGGCACCGGCCGGTAACCGAATTCGGAGGTCGAGCTGCGGGTTTCAGCAGGCTGTTGTAGTGACAGATCCGCGCCAGGCTGCGAAACGATCGATTGGGACATCGCGAAAATCACCTCGGAACCGACGAAAATCGACGCAGAATCAGTGAGAATCGAGCGAGAGAAACAACCCAATTGGCAGTTTTTCCATCATACCAATCGAAGACGCTTCCGCCACCCCCCCAAGCAGCCGATGTGCGAGTCGCGCCAGCTTCGCTCCGGCTGATCTAACGTGAGTATCGGTCATGCCTTACGCGACGGCCGTAAGGGGAAGCTCCGCGGCGGCGCGGGGCTCCGCCCGCCGAGCCGAGCGCGGCCATCCAATTAGACGCAGAATTCGTGGCAATCGTTGGACACACTCGCGAGAATCCGGCCGTTGGTGGCGTCTCTGACCGCTCGCGGGGTTGGGCGGACAGGCCTCATAAAGCGCCATAAAAGACCGGGGCTGGAATCGAGGTCTGATCGCGGATCGTTTGGGCGATGACGTCCAATTCCGCGTTTTCCAGCGGCTCGACAAAGCTTTCGGCCGGCTGACGGGCGACAGTGTACACCTGCACGCTCTTTAGCATCCCGCCTGCGGTGAGGATGTCTTTCAGCCGGCCGCAGAAGGCGGCGATCTCGTTGGGCGGGGGCGCTTGGCCCCGGATCCGCATGAACAAGCTTTGAATGACGATCGGCCGTTTGCGGGCGGCAGTCGTGATGTTGTCGAGAACCTGGCGGAACGGAATCTTAGTCCGCTCGACGAGCTGATAGTACTCCTCAGTCCCGGTCTCGAGCTTGGCCCAAATTTCGCCGTTGTTGGCGTCCAGAATCTCCAATCCGCGTTCGACGGCCGGGCGGTGAAACATTGTGGCGTTGGTAATCAGCACGAGTTTTACATCGTTGAGGCCGCGGCGTCGTTTCAGCTCGGCCGCTGCAGCCATGATCTCATCGAAATTCCGATACGTCGTCGGTTCGCCGTCGCCGGAAAAGGCGATGTCGTTGAGCCGCCGCAGTGCCGGGGGGACGTTCGCGAATTTGGCGTCTTCATAAATTCGACCGCCGGTCACGAAATCGAGCATCTGGTCCAGTTCGTCCCAGAGCCGATCTGTTTCCACGAATCGCGTCTCGGCTTCACTGCGGCGATCGACCTGGCAATAAATGCAGTCAAAGTTGCAGACCTTGTCGGGATTCAGATTGACTCCGATAGAAATCCCGCCGCTGCGGCGCGAGAGGACCGGGTAGACGAATTTATTCTCGCGATAAACCCGTCCGTGGTCCGCGTACAGAGCCAGCGGTTGGTCAGTCACAAGTACCCCAGTTCAACGGCAAGGAGATTGTCCGGCAATTATACAACGCTAACGCCTTTCGCATTAAAGGACTGAAATAATGTATTTCTCAGACACAAATGGCCGCGATCGCGTTCGCGGGGCTCAAACTCGCATTGTCCAAAGTCCGCAGGTTGGATAGAACTCCGGCCCCAATAGGACCCAAAAAGGAGTCTGGAAATGGTCGCCCGCACTTTCGTCGCATTCTGCGCGTTTTTGAGCCTCTCACCGTACTTGTCTGCCCAGGACCGAGATGATCGCCGCGATGACCGACGTGATGACCGGCGCGAGGAGCGCAGGGACGAGCGTCGCGACGATCGCCGCGAACAACGGTTCATCAACGGCCGGGTGGTCAAGGTCGTCGACGGCGATACGTGCCTCGTCGAGGATCGGGACGGCCGCCGCCACAATGTCTGTCTCTACGGAGTCGATGCACCGGAGAACGGACAGCCGTACTGGAAGGAAGCGCGCGAGGCGCTCTCTCGCAGGATCTACAATAAAGAAGTCCGATTTGCGCCGGTCGAGACCGATTCCGAAGGTCGCGCCTGCTGCAACCTGTATGTTGGCGACCGCCACATCAACTTGGACCAGGTCCGCGAAGGTTACGGCTGGCACCACACCGAGCACGAGCCGGTCCGCGAATTCGCTGAAGCTCAACGCGTCGCCCGCGAGCACCACGCCGGACTGTGGGCAGATCGCCGCCCGGTCGAGCCGTGGAAGTATCGCCGCGACCACCGCGAGGCGCGCCGCGATTCCGATCGCGAACGCGAGCGATAAGAGCCGCGCACGTAGTACGCTCTTTTTCTAGGATGTGAATCAGTAAGCGGTGTGTTGCCTACAAATGGCGATACACCGCTTACTTTCGTGCGCGGCTCTTCAAATCAGGCTCGCTTCAATCGGAGCCAACAGGAGTCAGTTCGCCGCGGTGCCTGTCATGGGCCTCGACCAGGGTCCGTCGTAGGGCGGCGAAGTCGAGCGGTTTGACAAAGTGGTAGTCGATGCCGGCCTCGCTCGAGCGGCGTCGATGCTCTTGCTGACCATATCCGCTCAAGGCGACCAACAGGGCGCCGCGGGTCGCTTCGCTTTTCCGTATTTGGCGGGCAACCTCGTAACCGTCGAGTTCGGGCAAGCCAAGATCGAGCACGACGACCTGGGGGCGGAATTCCTGCGCGAGTTGGACCGCCCGGCGTCCGTCATGCGCGGTGCGGACTTTGTGGTTGCGGTGCTTTAATAGCCAGGCCAGACTTTCGGCAGCGTCCGTATTATCGTCGACGACCAGAACTCGCAGGGGCGCTTCAGGTGAGCGAGTCTCGCTGGGGGAATCGGTGACCACGCACGCGTCTGGGGGCGCTTCGAGCGCGGGCAATCGGACGGTGAATTCGCTTCCAGTTCCGGGACCGTTGCTGGCCGCTTCCACGCGGCCGCCGTGCATTTCCACAAGGCGTTTGACGACCGTGAGGCCGACGCCGAGGCCCCCTTGTGAACGATCGATCGAGCGTTCCGACTGGCTGAAGAGGTCGAACACCTTGGGCAGCATCTCTGCCGAGATCCCGATGCCATTATCGGAAACGCGAAATACGGCGTGCGATTCGGACCGATCGACTTCCAGCCGAATCAATCCGCCGGGCTGAGTGTACTTCGCCGCGTTATTGAGCAAGTTCGACAGGACCTGCGCGAGACGCACGCGATCGCAGCGGACCCAAAGTGGCTCCTCGGGCAGCGATACACTCATCTGGTGGCCCGACTCTTCGATGAGCGGGCGGCTCGTTTCCACCGCGGCGGAGACGACTGCGACCGTGTCGAGCACCTCGAGGTCGAGACGGATTTTGCCGCCGGTAATTCGCGAGACGTCGAGCAGGTCGTCAACCAGTCGCACGAGGTGGCTGGTCTGACGGCTGATGATCTCCCGTGCCCACTCAATTTCGGGGTGGCCTTCGCCTTTAAGCCGCAGTACGTCGACGGCGGTTCGGATCGGAGCCAAGGGATTTCGTAGTTCGTGCGCCAGCATCGAAAGGAATTCATTCTTCTGACGGTCGGCCCGTTCGAGGTCCTTGTAAAGATTGGCATTCTCCAGAGCCATTGAGGCCCGCGAAGCCAGAGCCTCGGCCAAAGTCAGGTCATCGGCATTAAAGGGCGGCGCCGCCGGTTCCCGCGTGATGCCCAGCACGGCAAAAGTCGATTTCTGGCCGGCGAGTTGCAAAATGATCAATCTCGGTCCTGAATCGCCCGGCGCGGCCTGGAAGGGCCGGCAGGCCGTCGGACTCTGTTGCGATTGAGACTGCCGGATCGCGTCCGCAAGCTCGGTGGGAAGCGGATCGAGGCTCGTTAGGTCCGCAACGGATACCCGGCCGTCAGTCGCAACGGCCTGGACGACGTGCCACTCGTCTCCCGCGCCTTCGTTCCAGCGGGCGACGACGGCATGATCGCCCAGCGTAGGGACTGTCAAACGCACGAGGTCTCGCGCCGTTAGGTCGTAATCGAGGGTGCGGCCCACCACCTCAGTAACCCGGGCGAGGAAACGCAGCCGGGAGTTGGCTTCTTCGGCCGCGTTCCGACGCATGCGTTCGTGATCGAAGGCCAGCCGCTCCTCTCCTTGTCGCTTGATCTGCTCGGTCATGCGAAACAGGTCAACAAACACCTTGACTTTGGCGCGCAGGACCTCAGGCACGATCGGCGTTTGCAAGTAGTCAACGGCTCCGTGCGCATAGCCACGGGCCGCGTGAACCTCGTCCGGAAATGCCGTCAGAAAGATGATGGGCGTGTGCGCGGAGTGCTTTCGCCCCCGGATCAACGAGGCGGTTTCAAAACCGTCGATTCCCGGCATGTTGACATCGAGGAGCATGACCGCGAAGTCATTAACCAGCACCGACTTCAGCGCTTCTTCACCCGAACTCGCAAACCTCAGATCGACCTCGAGTTCGCTTAAGATCGCGCGGTACGCCAACAGATTCTCGGGCCGATCGTCGACCAACAGAATCTTGATCTGCTCGCTGCGCGACATTCCGCAACCTGCGTCAGATTGTTCGCTATTCGCACTTCCGTTGTCGGGGTCGTCGCTGAGTTCTCGTCGGCGTCACTGCGCGAGACACCCAGTTTTCAGAGCGTCCCTGCGCCTGCTGCGGCCCGGCGGGATCCTTCCATTCGAAACGGAAACAACGCACTCCGCCTCCGCGGGCACCGAAGACACCCCCGGGGTGGAGTCGCGCTGCATCCCAATCTCAGAACTGTATCCCAATCACACCTGAAACCGCCAACCAAAACTGCCAACGACAGACCGACTCACCACCAACCGAAGCGGTAGCCCACGCGACCGCCGCGGCCAAACCGGCCGTAAAGAAGCGGTCCGTTATAAACGTATCCGTAGGACGGATACGCCCCATAGTAGTAGTTGCCGTAGTACGGATAAGGGGACGGCTGATAAACGTAGCCGGCAGCATACGGCGCCTGCGTCTCGGCGCCATACGGGCCGTACCCGTACGGTGGGCCGTACGCGTAATTGCTATTGAAAACAGCCGTTCCGTTGGCGTTGTAATAGTCCTGGTTGTAAGAGCCCTGGCCATTGTAATAGTCCTGGGCCCGGACGTTGCCCGTCGCACCGACAATCATCAGTCCCAGAACAGCGACGAGTAGCGAGCGAGTCAGGATCCCCTGCCAACCAAAGTTCGATCTCATTCTCCTCTCCTTTGCGAACCACCCGGCTTCGTTGAGTTCATTGGCAACATCGGTTCAGGAACAGGAATCAAGAGCGTGAAGGGGGTTGACTTTGATCGCTCCCGCGTGGGGCTTCCGTTTAGATTCTGCGTGCCCGCCTGCTATTCCGAGGCGCCGTGACCACCGGGCAAGTCATTCGAGCGCTTTGGAGAAGCTGGACCGGCCGTTCACGTGTTGCTGAAGAAGCGAGGGCCGCAAAAGCTATGCCAGCTCGCCCGAGACGTGCCTGGCAACCAAATCCGCGCTTGCTGCTGTCCTGGCGGCGCCAGTCGCGCGCGGACAGGGGCGAACCGGGGAGGCCGAATTTGACGGAATTTGGCGACGAGTTGGAAAGACGACTCCCAACGGCGAGGCCGACCCAGCCTTGTACCGACAACGTTTCCGCTACTCGATTTCTGCGGTGGCTTCCTCGAGGTCGTCGACCTTCACTGTGCTGCCCAACTGAATGCGCAGAGCCCGCATCTTGTTTCGCAGGCTGCCACGAGTGATGCCCAGCATGCGGGCGGCCTGCGACTGGTTGCCCCGCGTATGGCGCAGCACACGCGTGAGCACATAACGCTCCATCATCTCGACCGAGGCCGTGTACATATCGGTCGAGCCGCTTTGCAGGCACTCATCCACAAAGGGCTTGAGGTCGCTGGGCGGCGTGTCGTGCGAATTGGACGCAACCGCGGCCGCTCGCCCCGGAACGCGCACGGTGTCCGGCAGGAAGTCGGGCAAGATCACGTTGCCTGTCGTATTGAGCAACGCCTGCCGCACGACCGCTTCTAGCTCGCGCACGTTGCCTGGCCAGGAATAGCGCATCAGCATTTCGAGCGCTTCGGGCGATATGCCGTGCACCTCGGACTTGTGGAGTTCTCGGCCGAACCGGCTCAGCAAATGTTCGAGCAACAGCAAGATATCTTCGCCGCGCTCTCGCACAGGGGGCACCTTAATCGTAAAGCCGTTGAGGCGGTAGAAGAGGTCCTCACGGAAATCGCCCTTCGCGACCATTGCGGACAGGTCTCGGTTGGTGGCCGCAATCACGCGGACATCGGTGCTGATCGTCTCGTTGCCCCCCACGCGCTCGAAACGCTGCTCCTGCAGCACACGCAGGATTTTACTTTGGAGCAAAGGCGACATGTCGCCCACCTCGTCCAGGAAAATCGTCCCGCGGGCGCATTGTTCGAACTTGCCGATGCGGCGGTAGTTCGCGCTCGTAAACGAGCCCTTCTCGTGTCCGAACAGCTCGCTTTCGAGCAAAGTTTCCGGCAGGGCCGCGCAGTTGAGGGCGAGAAAGCGCTCCGAGGAGCGGCTGCTGTGGTGGTAGATGGCGCGAGCGATGAGCTCTTTGCCCGTGCCGCTCTCGCCGACGATCAGC
>DASZIA010000531.1:0-4241 GCA_035949535.1 Planctomycetaceae bacterium
ACTAACGGCGTGCGGCGGCACTCAAGGGAATGTCGCCCAAGTCGAGGGGGTTCGTCGTCGTCTTACCGAGGAACATCGCGCGCGTGAGGGCCATTTTCTTGGAATACGTCGGCCGCACAAACTGGTCTCCCGGGGCGGGGACACCGAGTTTCAGTTCGTATTCCGCGGGCTCGACATTGAAAAACTGGAAGGCACCGTCCCTGTTAAGCGTCAGGAGATCCCTGCGCAGTGCGACCTGCCGAAAATTCCTGGGCAGCTTCGTTGCCGGGTCGGGCGGCGTCCTCTGTTCCCAGTAGAAAAGAACGGCGCTGCTCTGCGTCCAATCGAGGGAGGCATCCTTCGGCAAAATAACGCGACCGCGAACATCGGTGCCGTCTTTCCCGAGTTGCTGCGAAAGGGCCTGTCCCGGCGCAAGTCTGACCGTCAGCATGGTCTGATCGCGGAACCGCGCTACCGCCGGAGCGGGACGGTACACGATGCTTTCGTTCCACTCTCCCGCAACGCAGCGATCGAACCGGTACCTTCCTGCGGAATCCGTGGTCGTGTGGTTGAAATAACTGATCCCCGGGAACGAGGAGTCCAACGCGAAGGGGTCCCTCCGATCGAATTGAACCGCAACATGTCCGGCCGGTTTACCCTCTCTTAACAAGATTCCATCGACCTTCGCCCACGGCACCAGCGAGATTTTGCCGCTGCGGAACAAGTCCACGTCCATCAATTCGGCGTAGCCGGAGTCGTGCGAAATGAAGCACAGAAAGGGATCGCTGCTGGGAGCGAGGCGGATTTCTCCTTCGACGTCGGCCGTCGTGAACGTCGTGGCGGCCGACTGATTGGCGACTCCCCCGACGACCTCGAAGCCGCGATAATCGTTGCGGCGTTTCGTGACCGTGTAGACCTTCGCCCCCGCGGCCGGCTGGCCATCGGGCGTACGGACCACCGCCGAAAATCCGCTGTCTTTCTCGAGGCGAAATTCCAGCGACACCGGCTTGCCGGGAAGTTTTTGAGCGTCGAGCACTTCCGAGACACTCGGCCGATAGCCATCGGCTTGGATCCGAAAGCGAATCGTTCGCTCCAATCCTTTCAAGGAGTCGTCAAAGCCGCCCGGCTTAGCGCGTGAGGAGGGGCGCTGGAGTTCCCACGACCAAAAGTCGGGCGGATTCGTTTTGAAGTGGGTCCCTTCGTAAATCTGGAAATTCTTGATCGGTTCGCCACTGGCTGCATCGACGACCTTGGCGTGCACCGGAATCCGGCTGCGGAAGACCAGCGTATGGGGCGATCCGGCTGGGCCATAGTCGCCCGCGGGCAACGTGAGCACGCCGGCGGAGTAGATCTGATAACCGAGCGGCTGGCTGGAGGCATTTTGCCAGACGAAGACGCCTCGCGCGTCCGACCGGTTCTTGATCAGATCCCGATTGCCGAGAAAGTCGAGCACCTGCGCGTCCCCATCATAAGCGCCATCTTGGGGCGGCTGTGGATGAAAGCGAACTCCCGCGACAGGTTGTCCCTGCTCGTCGACCGTATGAAATTCGACCCGCTGGCCCTTCGTCAAAACGATCCGCAAGGGCTCCTTGAGCGGTGCCGAAAACTTGACGGACTGGAGGGCCCAATCGAACGAAAAGATCGTCGCCGCGTGCTTGCCGGGTGAGATGGCGGTGATCGAAAACGCGCCCTTCGCATCCGTCCGTGGAATGTCGTCGGGATAGTCCCGGTAGAAATTCCGTCCTGTCAGGAGCACCATCGCGCCGGAAACCGGTTTGCCAGCGGGATCGACGACGATGCCCGACACGGCCGCGGCGGGCGGCAGCCGGCGGACATCGGTGAGCGCTTTCAATCCCGGGATCTGGTCGCGCGGAACGCTGAGGCTGAGGCCCGCAGCCGCACCTTTTTCGCGCTCGATCATCAGGCCCAATTGTCCGAGCTCTGCCGGAGCGCCCGACATCTGCCATTCGCCGGCCGCGTTCGTGTAGACCGTCTGGTCGAGAGCGTCGAAGCCTGCCTCGATGCTCACTGCCGTGGGCGAATACGCATAGACCCACGCGTTGGCCACCGGCCGCCCGTCGGCGTCGACGACCTTGCCGCCGATCTTGACCCCCGGTTTCAACTGAAACGCGTAATGGTCGGGCACCGCGAAGCAAGGTTGGTCCTTCGCCCGGCGATACTCTTTGAAATGCGACAGATATCCGGGCGCGTCGAGCTGAATCGTCATCTGATCGAGCTCTCGGCTCTTGAGCGGGATGACGGCCTTTCCCTTTTCGATGGGATAAGTCTCCTCGAAGAAATCACCCTTCCGCGTGTTGCCCCGCACCTTGGCCTCGCCTTTCGCAATCGGCCGTCCCTGCGGATCGGTCACCAGGAACTGTGTCGATACCGGCGTCGTCGATTGGACGGGTTCGCTCTTCGGCTGCGGCGTGTCTTTTGGCGCGGCGGTGACCCAACGCACCGAGACGGCCAAGAGCAGCAATCCGGTCGCGAGGCACAGGCTCCGCCCCCTCTTCGTGAGCGGCCGCGGAAGGCTTTGGTGCAGCACGACCTGAACCCTCTGCTTGAGCGTGGAGCTCCGGCCGAATTCACTCGCCAGTATCGGCGAGGGTCGCGCCGGGGCGATCCAGCTTGCCGCGACCAGCAGGGCGTCGCAGTATTCGCCTTGTCGACCGGGGAAGTTTGCGATCACCCATGCGTCGCAGCACTGTTCCTGCGCTGTGTGCAGTCGGCCACGGATCCACCGCACCGGAGGGAACCACCAATATACGCATTGCACGAGCGCCTCGAGCCATCGGACCCGGTGGTCGTGGCGGCGTATGTGAGCCAACTCGTGCGCGAGCACCATCGAGCGTTGTTCGAAAGTGAGTTGTCGCATTAACGCGTGCGGCAGTAGGACGATCGTGCGGCCGAACCAACCCCAAATCAGCGGAGAAATCTCGGCATCTACGACGAGCAACCCGGGACGGTGACGGATTTCCGTCCTCAGGCACAATTGATCGAAGGTGGACTGCAACTGAGAGTCGGGCTCGCGAGCTGCCTGGCCGCAGATCAAGCGGTGAAACCGGACAGCCCGGACGATCAGCACGACGGCAGACAGCGCGGCCCCGCCAGGCCAGAGCCATATGAGAACGTCGAGCGTCCATCGCGACAGGAACCAGGCTTTGAGCGCTGCGAAGAAGTGCTGCTCGGGCCTAGTCGTCGCAGGAAAACTCGAGGCGGCTTCCGAGGCGGCCGCTGATCGCGCTGGCGGCGGCGATCCGGACGACCCGCTCGAGGCGGCACGCTCCGGAGACGTCGCGGGTTTTTCCTTCGTGATCTCGGCGGGCGTCCCGGGCGAAATTGGCAGCGGTCCTGCTTCGGCGGAATCCGACACGCTCGGTTGGGCTTCCGTCGGGGCAGGCGGGAGGATCGCGACGGAGAATGGAACCACCGGCGGCATCACAAATTTGATCAGCACGACAAGCCAGAGCACGGCTTCCAAGTGGGCGTTGGGCCGCCAGCGAGCGATCAGCAATACGATCGCCGCGGCGAGCAGCGCCAAGACGGCGTTGGTGACCCCGATTTCGAGCAGCCGGGAGGACATGCGCAGCCTCCTTAGTGACGTTTCTTGCGGTGTTTGTCGATGAGTGTTCGGATCTCGTCCAGTTCGTCGGGCGAAAGCTCGGCCGTTTCGACCAGATGGACCAACAGGGGCCCCCACGAACCGCGGGCCAACTTGGCCGCGCCCTCCGCCAGTTGTGCCGCGGCAAACCTGTCGCGATCGATGAGCGGCGCGATCGTGTGGGCGAAAGAGGAGCGATCGCGCTGGACCAGCCCCTTTTGTTCGAGTCGCGAAACGAGTTTTTGCACGGTCGCCAGATCGGACGCAGTTTGCTTCGGATAAAGCTGACGAGCGATCTGCCGCGTGGTGAGGCGTCCCCGGTCCCAGAGCACTTGCAGGACGCTGAGTTCCGCGTCGGAAACGGCTGCGATTTTCACCCGCGCTGCCCCTCAAAAAAACCCACAAAAGACATGTTGTCTTTAATTATAGACACAGTGTCTTTTTGAGGTCAAGCAATCGGGACGTCGGAGCAGCCATGCAAATTGAAACTGCCGCAGGGTGCACCGATTGCCGCGAGATCGTTAGAATTTCAGCGAAGGCTCGCGCATCTCGCACGGCCGAATGAGCAGAAGAAAAGCCGATGCCTGCCGAACCGCGAAAGGCGGCTGCCTGCGTGCTGGTGCGCGGCGACGCCCAGGCAGCCCGCTAGAGCGCAACT
>DASZIA010000532.1:0-5689 GCA_035949535.1 Planctomycetaceae bacterium
GGCGGAGGAGGTCGCGGTCCCCGGCAGCCAGTAGAGCATGATGTTATCCAGCATCTCGTCCAGGGTCAGGGCGTCCTCAGGGTTTCCCTGATTGTCGGTCCAGGCCCACATCTTCTCATAGATCCAGGCCGCCTGGCCGACCGGCGAGTCGGCGAGTCCGTAGCCCAGCGTCTGCGGTCGCGTCGACGCGCAATTTCGACATGGATTTGTCCTCCTGCCCCTCAGACACGGCGGGAGGGCGACTGTGACAACGGCGAACCGGATTTCTTCAAGCGAGATGCAGAGCCGAGCGGATGTCTGGCTGCTCCAAAACCTTACGGAGCCATTGCACCTGTTCGGCTGGCTGAAGAAATGGATGTTCCCGATAGATGGTCGCGTATTGCCGATCCATGACATCATCGATTTCTCGAACCGTATCGGCGGCCGCTTCCCGGATTCGCTGGACATGCAGGGAGACGAATTGCAGCCGATGCGGATCGACGTGACCGGCGTTGATGAAGCCCTGAGTTTTCTTGGGGCAACGGCAGGGATTGTTTGCGTTCACCAATCCGCATTGGCCGTTCATGAACTGGTAGAGATCGCGGCGGGCACGCGCCAGGCTCTGCCGGAAGTTGTCGGGCGACATCTCCAGGATTTCGCTACCAACGGTGTCGCTCGCTCCGAAGATTTCCCCGAGCGTGAAGACCAGTCGTTGCTTGCGGTCCAGACAGAGCAGCATCCCGGTTGTGCAGGAGATTTTGGTCTCTTCGACGACTAGGGGTACATCCACCGGAACGCTCTTTGGATCAGGCAGGTCGAGATCGGGCGTTTCGTTGATCGCGTCGGCGTAACCGGAGAACGTCAGCGGCTGCGTCTCCCCGCCTCGCCGCTTCATGTTCAGCACGTGGTTGGCCGTAATGCGGTAGAGCCAGGTGCGGAACTGACTGTCGCCTTGAAAAGTGCTGAGCCGGGTGATGGCTTTGATGAGGACTTCCTGAGTAACTTCCTCGGCATCCTGCGGATGAAAAACCATCCGCAGAGCGATGTTGTAAATCCAAGCCTGATGCCGGAGGACCAGTTTTTCTAGCGCATCCCGATTGCCGTTCTTAGCCTGAGAAATCAGGTCGAAGTCGGCGGATTCGTCAATCATTTCGGTGAATGGATTGAACACGGCTGCCCCTCGATTGTTTCAGGGTATCCTCAACTTGGACACGCCGGAAGCAGCTATGTGACACGTGTCCGATTCGCGATTCACAGCACCGCAAGCGACGTCGCCCCCGAAAGAGCCCCAGCCTTCGGCACCCAAGCGCGAAACGCGCTCGCTGCCAAAGTCTTCCGGCAGGGCGTGCGTGTTGAAGTACGGCCGCGAAGTCGGCCGGGTTTTTTGCTCCGGCCACTTCATCAACGCGGGGAGAGTCCGCGAGGGCTTCGCCTGGCGCTATCCCCAATGGGACAAGCCCGGCGAGTTCGCGACGGCCCAAACCGACGCCCGCAGGTATCGCCGCGGATTGTGGGCCGTCAGCAATCCGGTCCCGCCTTGGGAGTTTCGGAAGACGAAACGGGCTGCGGCCAACGTCGCGCGGCGCTAAGTCGCCTCGCCAGGCGGCCGGCGTTGGCTCTGTTGTCAAAGTCGAGACGGACAGCGGCGAGGGGCGAAGGGAGAAAAGTTCTAGCGTCGCCACCGCTATTACAAGCAGGCGTCCCGCGGTGACCTGCTCCCCTCTCCCGCTGCGGACTTCGGCGAGCTCAGTCGAGTCGGAGAGGGGTCGGGGGTGAGGGGCCTTCCGTCGGTGTGCCACTGCCGACGCGAGCGGCTGAATCGTCTCCGAAAACTTTCCAAGTTGTTTCCACGTGCGCAGAAACTCGGTCTTCGCGCTTTGGATTTGGCGTGGTAGGTTGGATTGATGCGTCCTCGCGCGTGGGTCAGATGTGCGCGCGTCGGTTAAGGTCCCCGCTGTTCGGGCGCGGCCACGCCTCTGAGCAAAAGTCGGACGAAAACGATTGGCGTCGGGGAACAGCGACAGGTCGGCACCAATGGCCTGTCGATCGCAAAATGTGGGGTGGCTGGGGTCGAACCGTCTTCGGTTCGCCCCCAGAGAGAGAAGCACTGGGGGCGGCGAAGACGCCGACCCCACCACCCTCAGCCCGACATTTTTCAGTAGACGCACCACTAGGTGCTTTCACCAGGGGTCGGGTCGGGTCACGAATTTCCTATCGGACGGTGACCCACAGAATTGGTGACCCGACCCGCGGCGGGATGGGGCGACGAATTACGGGATTCGATGGGCGGCTCGAGCTTAAGAGCCGCCACGCCATTAAGCGGTTCTTCCTCCGACCAGGACGCCTCTTGCTGCTAGGCAGCACGGACATGCGAGAGAGTTGAGGGTGTCCTGGAATTCGGACGTAGGTTTTCTTGGCCCCGGAGGCTGCCGACAATAGCTCTGGGCCTAAAGGAGGTGGGAGAGGGTGACGAGGCGCTCAAATAAGGTGGCAGGTCCTGCCACCTTATCGGTCGCCTGCGAAGTGCCTCCGTGTCCAAAGCCAAGATCCAAAGTCGCGGTCAGACTCTTGCCGGTGGGAACAACATCCCCGGCGGAAACGAAATTTGGATCCCCGGCGGTGATGGGGATCCTTTTTTCAATAGGAGAGAATCGTCCCCGGCACCCGCAGCGGAGCTGCCGGCGTGGGACGGGACTCGAACGGTGGGGGACTCGAACGGTGGGACGGGACACGAACGGTGGACGGGACACGAACGGTGGGACGGGACACGAACGGTGGGACGGGACACGAACAGTGGGACGGGACACGAACAGTGAGACGGGACTCGAACGGTGGGACGGGACTCGAACAGTGGGACGGGACACAACCGGTGGCGTGAACGTCAAATTTTGGGTCGGTTAGCTTTTGCGACGAAACCTAAATCGGGACGGGACGCTTTCGCTGAATAGCGGGTGGGCCGGGTCACATTTTTGATAGGTAGATGACCCACAAGAAAGCTGACCCACCGCGCATTCCGAAGGGTTTCGGGACGAACAAAAGCCCACTGGGGGGCGAGCCGCCAGTGCCACCCACCGCGGCCTTCGATCTTCGTCCGGTTTCTTGGCGTGCGGCTGGGCTGTATTATCGAGCGGCCATGAAGGATGTGTTGCGGGAAATCGTTGACCACAAGCGAACCGAGGTGGATCAGGCCAAATCGACGGTTCCGCCGCTCGAGCTCGAGCGGCGTCTCGCCGACGCGCCGCCCGTGCGCGGGTTTGCCAAAGCGCTTGCGGCGCGTAATCCGATGGCGCTGATCGCAGAGGTCAAGCGTGCGTCGCCGTCGGCCGGTGTGATTCGCGGCGACATCGATCCCGTGGCTCTTGCGGTTTCCTATGAGCGCTTCGGGGCGGCCTGCCTCAGTGTGCTGACGGATCAAAAGTTCTTTCACGGGTCCCTGGGCGATCTGATCAAAGTGCGGCAGGCGGTTTCGATCCCCATCTTGCGGAAAGACTTCCTGATCGATCGCTATCAGGTGCTCGAGGCGCGGGCCGCCGGGGCCGATTGTGTCCTGTTGATCGCCGAGTGTCTCGACCATTGCCCGCTGCGGGAGCTGTACTTCTACGCGTCGGAATTGGGCATGGACGCGCTCGTGGAGATTTACGATGCCGAGAATCTCGATCGCGTGCTCGAGTTGGAGCCCGCACTGGTCGGAATCAACAACCGCAATTTGCGAACGTTTGAGACCGACTTGGAGCGGACGCTGAGGCTCGCGCTGCGGATAGCTCCGCCGGCGATCCTCGTGAGTGAGAGCGGAATTCGGACCGGCGAAGACGTGTCGCGGCTGCAGGCGGCCGGCGTGCGGGCGATCCTCGTCGGAGAGACCTTGATGCGAGCCGACGACCTCGCGGCTACGATGAGCGAATTGCTAGTTCCTCGACCGACAACGGAATCTCAAAAATCGCGGCCCTGATCGAAAGGAGACAATCAACCATGTCCGTGAGCCAGGCGTCCGTGGAACGGGTGCTGTGCATTCCGACTTTGCTATTTCACGAGCTCGGGCACTTTCAGGGCTTCCTGGCAGACGCCAAGCCGTATTTCAAAACGGTGTTTGATCCGAATTACACGACTTACCGGCCGCGCGATCAGGTCGAGACCGACCCCAGCTTCAAGCAGCTGATCCCGTATTGCGTCTTTCGCAGCCGAGGCGAGGTCTTTCATTACAAGCGGGGCAAAATGCAGGGGGAATCCCGGCTGCACAGTTTGCGGTCAATTGGCATCGGTGGTCATATCTCTTCCACCGACGCTGAGACGGCGCGCGAGTCTTATCTGGCCGCGATGCGTCGGGAAATCGAGGAGGAAGTCTTCGTCGAGACGGCGTTCACAGAGTCGTGTGTGGGGCTCATCAACGACGACGAGACCGAGGTCGGGAGGGTCCATTTGGGTATCGTGCACCTCTTTGAACTCGAAGCGCCCAAAGTCCGCCCACGCGAAGAGTCGATCATAGAGACAGGCTTTGCCTCACCCGCAAAGTTGACCAGCGATCTCGGAAGCTTCGAGACCTGGTCCCAAATCTGTCTGAAACACCTCTTTTAGCCAAGTTTCCTGAACTGCCGACGAAGCGATGCCACGTCCCTCCTGGGCCAAATGGCTCCTCGCGGCTGGTCAGGACGAAATTTGCCAAGACCAAAGACAAAGGAGTGTCGTGCGATGCGCAAGCCCAATCGAAAGTGGTCGTTTATCGGGGGGCTCGTGCTGGCCTCGAGCGGAGTGCTGGCAGCCGGTCAGTCTTTGCGCGCCGCAGACCAAGGAGGCCAGGCCACGGCCCCAACCGAACCCTCAAACGTCCCCGGCCATCTGAGCCAGGACGAGCTGGGCACGCTGATTCGAGCGATGGGCATTCCAGTCAAGCTCGACGAACGACGCTTCGATTTCAGCTTTCCGGCCACCTACAACAAGGAGCCCTGGACCCTCTCGATGTCGGCCGTGCTGAGCGAGAACGGCAACTCGATTTGGGTGATGGCGTGGCTCGATCAGTGCCCGAAGACAGCCGCCGAGGTGCCGCGTACGGCGCTCTTGCGGCTCTTGGCGAAAAACGACACGCTGGGCAATGGCAAATTCTTCGCTTACATCCCGGCGAACACGCGATTCGTGCTCGAGCGAGTGCTGCCCAACGAGAACATGACGACCGCCCATTTTCGCGAGGTGCTGCAGGATCTGGGCGCGGCCGTCGTCGAGACGTATCCGTATTGGGCGGTCTCGAACTGGACGAAGCCGGCTCAGAGCCGCGCTCCCGAAAGCATGCCGCAAGGCCGGTCGAATTCGTCGGAGCAGCCGCCCTCGGACACTCAGCGCGGCGAGACGCAGCGCGGCACGGGCGAGCCGGCGAGCTATCGCGGCTCGAACTGAGCGACTGCCCTCCGAGCGATTGCCCGTTGTGAATTCAATTGGATGCCAACCAACGAAAACGCCCGGCTGAGCCGGGCGTTTTTTATGCGCTTGTGAAGGAGTTTCGCGCGTTAGCGGCCGCTGCCTTGCGGCCGACTCCACGAGAGCGCATCGCAGGACACCGACCCCGGCGCGAGAGGCCGGGCGACTTACTTTTTCTCCTCGTCTTTGCGCTTCATCTCGTCCAGGATGATTGGATGCAGCGTTTCGTCGCGCTTGTGCATCGGAGCGTAATTCTTCCGAGCCCAGGTCCGGAGACGAATCTCCTCAATCGGATCGACCTCCG
>DASZIA010000533.1:0-2860 GCA_035949535.1 Planctomycetaceae bacterium
GTTCGTCATTCTGGACGCTCGATCACGAACGAAATACGAAGCGGGCCATGTTCCCAAGGCTCGGTGGGTCGACCATGAGGTGTGGGCCAAGGCATTCGGCCACGGTCAGGATGCCGAGGTCTGGAGCAAGCGAATCGGAGCCCGTGGAATTCCCTCGAACACGAAGGTGGTCATCTACGATGACAATCTCACCAAGGACGCCGCCCGCATTTGGTGGATTCTCCGGTACTGGGGTGTCGAAGACGTGCGGCTGCTCAACGGCGGTTGGAAGGCATGGGAAGACGGCAACCATCGCACCGAGACGGCAGTCGCTTTTCCAACCCCAGTGGAGTTTGTTGCGACCCCACGCCCTGAGCGGTTGGCGACAAAGGAGCAACTGCTCAAATCGCTGGGCGGTGGCAAACTTCAGATCATCGATGCCCGCTCCGAGAGAGAGTTCTGCGGCATCGAGAAAATGGCGAACAAACGGGCAGGAGCGATTCCCGGTGCGAAGCAATTGGAGTGGGTCGATCTGATCGACAGGAAAACAAATCGCTTCAAGCCAGCGGACGAACTTCGGCGGCTGTTCGCCTCGGCCGGGATCAGTTTGGACCGAGCCATCGCAACCCATTGCCAATCTGGGGGCCGGGCGTCCGTCATGGCCTTCGGCCTGGAATTGATGGGGTCGAAGGACGTGAGCAACTACTACCCGAGTTGGGCCGAGTGGAGCAGCGCCAACGACACGCCGGTTATTTCAGGAACTCCCAAGGAAAAATAGCTGCGAGCGGGGCTGGAGGCCCTAATCGAAGCGGCCGAAGTGGTTGATTAGCGCCGTCGGGCATGTCACGGGCTCTTCAGCGCGCGCCCCTTTTTGCGCCGCCACTCCCACGGCGGCATCGGACTCGGATCAGCCCACAAGCCGCGCTGATGCTCTCGTGCGTCGGCTTCGGCAGCCGCGAACTCTCACGGTTTGTCGTAGAGCGAGTACCGCTTGGCGAAGGCGTCTTGGACCATTTTCATGTTCACGAACCGCTGGGCTAGAAAGATGCGGCCCACCTCCCGGTGATAGCGGTCGGCGTCGATGACCTCGACGCGGACCTCCTGTTTGAATACTTTGCCGGCGAGATTCTCTCGAGCCTTTGTTCCCAATGGCTGGCCCTTCTCTGGGGCGTGATTCCCGCAAGGCGAATACGGTGCTGGGTGTTCGATGCGTCGAGGATCGTGAGCGTGCCCCCGTCCGCGATCGTCACGACCTTGCCGGTGATCTCGTAATGTGGCTTGGCGGCGAAGCCCGGAGCCGCCACTGCCAGAACGATGGCAACTGCAACGCGGAAGGCGGTCATTCGGCGTGTCCGTATCTAAATCACGGTTTTTTTAGCGAGCCATAGTGGCCCGTGGGGGTATCGCGACTCCAGTCGCGGCAGCCAGCGTCCGCCAGTTGTCCGCTGTTTTCTTAACGTACAGAATCGAGAAGGCCCCGTTGCCCCCGCTAGGCAGCCCTCTGAAGCCGATGCGGATTTCTGCCTGAGTTTCATCAACGAAGAGAATCTCATTGGCGTCCAAGATAGCGTCATCCACCGAAATCATCTTGCTGCCTTGAAGTGCCTTGGGCGGCTCACCGTAAGTTGTCCGTGAGCACCAAACGGCCATAACACACACCACAAAGCAAGCGGCACCCAACCACAAAGTTTTCATTCTAGCGGTCTCCTTTCTTATCGTTTAGCTGAGACACCGCGATGCGTCACGGCTCAGCCTTGAATCCTGCGCTCGCCTTCAGTCGGCGAAGTCCGACAATCGTATTTCCGTCGTGTCTGCGATCCGGTGCAGTTTCATCGCGAGGTCGGCGGCGGCCTCGTACGCTGCGTTTGTCGCTAGGGCCAAGGGATCGCCGGGCGGGAATTCAGTCTGCCGCATTCGGTGCTGCCACTTGTGGAGCAGCCGCGTCAGTGGGACGAGCCGATCACGAATGATCGCGGCCTGTCTCGGGCTCAAGTCTTTGCTGTCCATCATCGCGTGTCCGGGCTCACTTCAAGGTCGCCAGCCAGTCGTAGAGTTCCTCGGGCGTCGGTTTATCCGTGGAGAATCGGACCGACCAGCTCTTGCCGGTCTTGTGGGGATCGTCGCGGCGAATGTAACGGACCGTGAGGGTTTGGAAGGCCCCCTCGAAGATCAGGGTATCGCTTTCCGTCAGGGATCGCTCACAAGCCTTCCCGTCCCGCAAGAGTCTCTGTGGACTCGCGATGTGACGGCGGAGCAGGGTCAACAAAGTAGCGTCGCGTTGCGGCATTCCCCGAGTCTAGCGGGGCGTCGTGGCGGGCTCAAATTTGGGGAATTGCGTCCGTGTTTGAATCACGGTTTTCGCGGTTTGGCACGGAAGTTCCGGTGCCGAGATTGCCGAAGAAGTTGATAATCCTTAGCTGTAGGCACGCCGTTCCCCCGTGGAGGGAGCGGCCTGCTTTTACGCTAAAAAAAGACACGTCGCCCCTGGCCCGAGGCGGCGTGTTTTTTTGCGCGCGAAGGAGCGGCGGGGCGCTCAAGCCCAAGCTGTCACTCCATTCGGTCCTGTTCTGGTGTGGGGCAGTTTGAATCTGGGCAACGGTTCCATGACAAGTGTGCGCGGGAAACTCGTGGCTTTCGAATTCTCGCGTGGCGATAATCGGAACCGGCGATGGAAATCGACTGGACGGCTTGATTGGCGATCTGAATTCCACAGCGCAGCAATCCGACGGACAGAATGGCGGAATTATGGCGAACGCACCTCCCGAACGGCTCGAAGACGAGATGTTTCGCTTGTTCGAAGATCTGAGGGAGAAGCGTTTGAGACGCGCCGCAGTCGGACTCTTTATGGACCTGCTGGACCACGTAATTGTTAATGAACAAC
>DASZIA010000534.1:0-11971 GCA_035949535.1 Planctomycetaceae bacterium
CGGTGGAAGAGAGTCGTTCCTGCGAAGGCGCTCTTCAAGATCCAAGTCATGTGGAATTGAAACGTTCGCTTCTAAAGAGAATTGCCGCAGCACTCTCAGCTCTCGAAGGCGCAGCTGCTGATCAGAATATCTAACAACCTGGGCTTGGCGCACTGTCGCTTCCCAGATGTTGCCCTGAATGTACTGCGCAGTCCGCAATTGGGAGAGCATCGGATAGGTATAGGTGGCGATTGTCGAGGCTTTTTCCGCGGCGTTGATCGCAAGTTGTCGTTCTCGTGGCGTGCTCGTAGGATCTTGGTTTATGAGAAATGACAGCTTGTAATAGCCGAGCGAGTTTGTGGGTTCGGCCGCAATCGCCGCGTTGTATTTTTTTTTCGCTTCAATCAAATCATTCTCGAGCCGAAAAATATCCCCCTTTAAGGTGAGCGCGTCGACAAACGACTTTTTGGCCTGCAGCGCGGCGTCGAGCAATCCGGTCGCTTCTGAGCGGGCGTCGTCAGTAAGGAAGCCGCGGCGGCCTAAGCTGTCGCGACGGACGAACAGCGACTGCGCCTTGTCCCTCAGGTATCGGGGCGGAGCCTCGTGCGGGGGCACTCCGACGTAAATGCCCCTTGCCAGGGCAAAGTCCTCTTGCGTCGCCTGCAGTAATTGACGCTCCGAACGACAACGCCCACGGCCCGCGAACGCGTCGGCCCTTACTTTGTCAAACGTGTCCGGGAACGGCGGGGCTGGCAGCGCGGCTAGCTGGTATCCTGCTTCGCCACAAGGCGGGGCGGGAGACGGCGGGTGAGGTGATTCTTGTCCAGCATCCGCCGACGTCGTTGTCGGTGGTGGCGAGTCAACGACGATAGTGTATTCGGCGATGGCTCCGTCGTACTGGCCGAGTTGCTCCAGGCAAATCCCGCGCAGCCAGTGCAGCCAAAGAGAGTCCTTTCTGTCTAAGCTTTCGGTGTATTGCCTGACCACCTGCTCTGCCGTCTGATCCAAGATTTTGTCTGGCTTCGCGGCCTTGAACTTCAAGACGTCGGTTTTCGACACCCAGCCTACGATGGGCTTCCCGTCGACGCGGTTCGTGCCGTCGTCGCCAATTTGCAGCCAATGGCCGTTGATTTGCTTGACGGTCGCCGGCCATTTGATGTCGGTGATCCCGTAGAGGGTTGTCTCGCGGCATTTCAGCTCGATTTTCTCTCGCTTGGGCATCACCTGGTCACCCTTGACCCATTTGGTGGGAGCGTCATCCTGAGCGCGCGAGAGTGATGCGGCCAGGAGGAGTAAGGCGACAATCAAACAACCGCGGCGAAACATGTCACTCTCCCAAACCGTGCGTCTAAGTTGGCGTTCTTTGCGGGAGACTGGATTGTCACTGTTGGGAAAGCGGCTTTCAAGAAAATTCTGAATCCCGCGGAGATCGGCTACACAAACCTGCCATGGCGATTTGTGTTTTCAGATCGACGCATCCAGAATCTAGAGCGTCCACCTATCCAGGGGAACGGAGCCTTCAGATGCCCTTCATCGATATTTCAAAGATTCAGCCGATCGAGGCGGTCCCGGGTTGCCGGATGCGAACGCCGTACGGCTCGCATTTGATGCTCTCCTATCTGGAGATGGACGAAGGAGCCGTTGTGCCCTTGCACAACCATCCTCACGAGCAAGGAGGCATGCTGCTCAAGGGCAAGCTCGAGCTGACGATCGGCAGCGAGACGCGTCTATGCGAAGCCGGCTCGATGTTCCTGATCCCTCCCAACACGCCGCATAAAGCCGTCGCCGTCGGCGGTCCGGTTGTCGTCCTCGACGTCTTCAGCCCCGTCCGCGAGGATTATGCGGCCATGTACAACAAGTACATCCCGCCGAGCGAGTGACGCTTCAACAGGCGGCCCGGCTTCTTCGGCCGCTTGACCAGCTCGGGTCCCGGCGACCGCCCGCGCAACGGCTGGGCCCATCAGTCGAGTTCGCCGCCGAACAGCTCAACTCGATCGGTCTTCTTCCGCATAGGCCGAAAGAGCGACAACCAGTCTCTGCGCAGCCCCGTGGGCAGCCCAACGGTGAGCGAATTCACAAACCGCCGAGGAATTTCCGGTTCTTTGCGAAAATCGAGACTGAAATCAGGGAAACCCTGATTGCCAAAATTTCAGCGCACGGGCATAGTCACATGTGCTAAAAAGATGCCACAAATGGGCAGCCTCCGAAGACGAAGAGCGGGGGGCCCGAATTGTGCGCGTTGGTGCTGCTCACATCGCCGCGTGAAAGGGCCGCGAATGGCCTTGTGATTTGTTCCAGTTCCGTCTTCATTGGCCTCGGGCAGACTCCTTCGGGCCGGAGTTGCTGTGAAAGGGGAATGTATGAGCCGCTCTCGGAAGGCGTTCACGTTGATCGAACTGTTGGTGGTCATTGCCATCATCGCGGTGCTGATCGCGCTCTTGCTGCCGGCCGTGCAGTCGGCCCGCGAAGCCGCCCGCAGAACCCAGTGCCGCAACAATCTGAAGCAGATCGGCCTGGCGATGCACAACTACCACGACATCAACAAGAACTTTCCCGCTGCGTTGTCTTTGGGTTTAGGGCCAGTCTGGCAAGCGATCTTTGGCCTTTGCCCGACGGGGGGCCCGACCACGAGAGACTGCCACGACGACAACAACTCCCACTTATGGGGAGAACGGCTGCTGCCCTTCCTGGAAGCGAGCAATGTTTACGAAAAGATTTGCTTCAATGCTCCGTCCTTTTCACCTCTGACCACGTGCCCCGCGTTCAAGTCGGTCACGTATTGCGCGCCAAACTCGGGCAACCCGTGCACCGATCCCTGCGCCAACAAACGTCCGGCGGCCGCCGTCGTCCCGAGCTTCGTTTGTCCCTCCGCGCCGCGGAGTCAGAATCCGTTCCTCGAACACGACGACACCAACTGCCTCTTGCACGCCGTCAAGCTGCAAGAGTGGGTTCCCTGCCGTCTTGCGGGAGCCAGCGATTACACGGCTCTGAACGACTATTGCGGCGGGCTGCGGCACTTCTACGAGCATGTCAGCGGTGGAAGCTGCCCAGAGCTCGACAGAAGGGGCGTCCTCAATAACGAGGACAAGAACATCAGCATCGACCAGATCACCGACGGAACTTCGACCACGATTCTCGCCGGCGAGTTGGCCGGCCGCCCCGATCTTTGGCTGCGTGCCGGTCGTCAGGTCGCCAAGCGGGCGCAGTGCGGCGGGGAGTTGGCGCAACTAACCGTTGTTCCTCTCACAGCCGCCGGGACCAATGACGGTGGATGTTGGGCCTGCACGCACAACGGCTTCAACATTCTCTCCGGCACGACCTTCGATGGAACGGCCGCTGCACCGACCACCGGCGTGCCCGTGTGCTTTATCAATTGCTCGAACCAGGCTTTCGGAGGCCTGTTCAGCTTCCATCCCTCAGCGTGCGCGCTCTTGATGGCGGACGGCTCGGGTCACATGGTCAGCGAAAACCTGAGCGTAACCGTCTTTTGCCGCCTCATCACTTACCGCGGGCATACTCCCGTCACTGACAACTTCTGATCGGCCACGGGGCTAAATCGTCGGCCCCGTCTTTCTTCATCGGATTCGCGTCTGCAATCCCGGGGGCCGCGCGTTCGTCGGCGCCTCGGGAGACGCGTTCCGAGTCTAGCCCTGGCCCCCTGGCCCCCCTGACGGGCACGGCGGCTTCCCGGTCAGTTTTTTTGCAGCAATGGTGAGGCGTCTCACAAAACCATGAAGATGTTTGCAAATCTCTTATGAAATCAGCCGAAATGGTGAAAACACTTATTGCCGCTTCTTCAGCTCAAATTCATATTAGCTGAAAATCTGCCACAAATGCTGCCACTGCCGCAGACGAAGAACGGCGGCCATGCAGACCGGGCAGATTGCATCTTGGCTTTAAGCGCAGTGCGTGAAAGGGCCGTGAATGGCCTTCTGATTGGATCGCATCTCTCTTCAGACCCCATTCGGGCGGGGTCGCTGTGAAAGGGAAACGTATGAGTCGCTCTCGTCGACGGGCCTTTACGTTGATCGAATTGCTGGTGGTGATTGCCATCATCGCCGTGCTCATCGCCCTCTTGCTGCCGGCGGTGCAAGCCGCCCGCGAGGCGGCTCGCAGGACGCAATGCCGCAACAACCTCAAGCAGGTCGGCCTGGCGATGCACAATTACCACGAGGTCAACAAGAACTTTCCCTCCGCGTTTGTCATCGGCCTGGGACCGACCTGGCAAACGATCTACGGGATCAAGACCAACAACGCGATCCAAAAGGAATGTCACGACGACAACAACTTTCACATCTGGGGCGAAAAGTTGTTGCCCTATCTCGAGGCGGTGAACGCGTACAACAAGATGTGCTTCAACGCACCGTCGTTCTCGCCCCTCACGACGTGCCCTGCTTTCAAATCGGTCACCTATTGCGCGCCAAACTCGGGCAATCCCTGCACTGATCCCTGTGCCTCCAATCGCGCAACGGCCACCGTCATTCCGTCGTACGTTTGTCCTTCGGCGCCGCGAAGTTCGAATCCGTTCCTCGAGCACGACGACACAAATTGCCTCTTGCACGCCTTCGGTCTTCAACAATGGATCCCCTGCCGATTGGCGGGAGCCAGCGACTACACGGCGATTAACCGCTATTGCAGCGGCGTACGACACTTCTACGAGAATGCCAACGGCGGCTGCGGCCAGCTCGACACCAAGGGCATCATGAACAACGACGATATCAACATTAACATCGATCAAGTGACGGACGGCACGTCGACCACGATCCTCGCCGGAGAGCTGGCGGGCCGCCCCGACCTGTGGTTCCGCGGCGGCAAGCAGATTGCCAAGCGAGCGCAGTGCGGCGGACATTTGGCGCAGTTGACGCCGGTCCCGCTGCAGAAGACCGCCACCAACGACGGAGGTTGTTGGGCGTGCTCTCACAACGGCTTCAACTACATCGATGGCACGACGTTTGACGGAACGGCTGCCGCTCCGACCACCGGTGTGCCCGTGTGCTTCATGAATTGTTCGAACCAGGCCTTCGGCGGGCTGTTCAGCTTCCATCCCGGTTCAGTCGGTCTGGTGATGGCGGACGGCTCAGCTCACATGGTCAGCGAAAATCTCAGCGTGATCGTGTTCTGTCGCCTGGTCACCTACCGCGGGCACAGCCCAGTCACCGACAATTTCTAACACTCGGTGACTGGTCTGATCCGTTCTCTGTGTGATTTCGGTCTCCAATCCCGGCGGGCCGCTGCGCGCGGCTCGCCGGGCTCTTCGCCATTCGGGGCGCGGCGGACGAACAGCTGCGCAAAGTGACTCGCATGAGAATTCAAACACGAACGCGCCTTCATTGGTCCCTTTTGGAAGGTGGTTTCGTCCTGTTGGCACTCTCCGTCGCCGGCTGCACTCGAACGCAGTCGGCCGACCAGGCGCTCGCCAAGGCATACGAGGCGACAGGAGGTCAGAGGCAGGAAGTCGCGAAGGTGGCAGGCACCGTGACAATCGACGGCCAACCCCCCGGCGACACGGGACCGATGCGGACCATCGTGATTCTGTACGACTCGCAGAAGCCCGACGCTTGGCGCAAGGCGCCGCTTTACGCGGTCTGCGATGAGGACGGGCATTTTGAATTCACCACTTACGGGAGAGGAGACGGCGTGCCCCCGGGTTCGTACGTCGCGCTCTTTGCACAATTGAGAATGAGCAGCTGGGGAGAAATGGGCTACAACCCGCCCGACGGATTCAAAAACGAATACAACGATCCCGACAAAAACGAAAAGATGCCGGAGTTCAAGGTCGACGTCGCACTGCCGGGAAAAACCGACTATCAGTTCGACCTGAAAATCGCCGGCAAAGATGCCGCGTCGCCCGGTCCCCACGCGGTCACCAAGCTCAAATGAGACCGCCCGGGAATTGCATTGAATTTTGGAGCCGCGACCGTGAGGGAGCGGGGTCTAACGCTACCCGCCCGCTTCCTCACGGGCGCGGCTCAAAGACTCGATTGAATTTCCGGACGCCCTCACCAAGCTCAAATAGGATCGCGCCTCGCCCGGCTGGGTCACTGCCTTTTGCGCGCAAAAACGGGATCTTTTGCGCGCAAAAACGGGGTCCCCATTTCCGCCTTCGAGATGGGCAAGACGGAATGAGGACCCCAACCCACTTTCGCAGGGCCACCCTAAGTTTCGCATTAGGCTTGAGCAAGTCTCGATCGCCCGACCGTGCCAGCCCTCACTGACGCGTCGGGTTGGTGCATTCTTCGCTAGAGGCATTTCATAAACGCCACCAGATCGGCTTTCTCCTCCTTGCTCAATTTGGTGCCGAGCACGAGGTTGAAGAACTCGACCGTGTCGTCGAGCGTCAACAGCCGTCCGTCGTGCAAGTAAGGCGGCGACTCCTTGATGCCCCGCAGCGGGAACGTTTTGATCGGCCCGTCCGCGGACGCGTACTCGCCGTTGATATCGTGCGGCTTGTAGAAGCGTTCGACCTTCAAGTTGTGCATCAGGTTGTCGGTGTAATAGGGCGCGACGTGGCAGACCGCGCACTTACCTTTGCCGAAAAATATCTCTTGTCCGTGAAGCTCAGCCTGCGACGCCTTTGCCGGATCGAGCTTGCCGAACAGGTCGAGCTTGGGAGCCGGCGGGAAGTCAAGAATCTCCTCGAACTCGGCCATTGCGTGAACCTGGCTGCCGCGGTCGAGAATGTTCACCCCTTTTTTCTG
This sequence comes from Planctomycetaceae bacterium, assembly GCA_035949535.1. GTDB lineage: Bacteria > Planctomycetota > Planctomycetia > Planctomycetales > Planctomycetaceae > DASPSM01. Next base: position 6,678 of record DASZIA010000534.1, read on the forward strand.
CGCGATCACGGGATCGCCGTCGAAATAGGCGGCCCGCTGTTCGAACTCGGTGAAGTCCTCGACCGACTTGAGAGCCCGCTGTGAGCCGAACAGTCGCTCGATACAGACTCCGCGCAGGCTGGGCGTCTCGATCCGGTGGCGGAACTGCTGCGGACGGATATCGCCGACGAGGTGCGAGGCCCCGTTCGTATGCCCGTTCGCATGGCAGTCGAAACAGGTGACGCCCCGGCTTGGCTTCTCCGAGCGGCGGTCCTCTGTGAGGTTGAATTGCTGCTGAGCGAAGGGAGTCAGCAGCATCCGCAGGCCGTCGAGCTGCTTGGGATTCAAAATGCCGTTAAACAGTTGGTAATAGTTTTCGATCGTCACCAACTTGCCCTGAGACACATCTCCGAGGTCGGGCCGCGTGGTGAGGTAAATCGCGGGGGGAAATTCGGGGAGGAAGTGCTCGGGCAGGTCGAACTCGAGGTCAAATCGGTTCAGATCGCGCGCTTCTTGTTTCAGCACTTCCTTGATGTGGGCTTCGGGAAAGACCATCCCGCCTTCCGCGTGGTGCGGGTGAGGCAGCGGCATAAAACCAGAGGGACACAGGTCCTTGTCCTGGATCTGCTCCGGGGTCATTCCGGCAAGGTCGTCCCACGAGGCGCCTGAAGGCAGCTTCGCGCGAACTCCGTCTTGCACGGGCTTGCTGCGGCCCATCTTCGCATCGGCGGACGGCTTATCGGACAGATCGTATCGCTGGGCGAGCAGGTCCTTCTGCCGCTGCATCACGGCCGCCTTCTCGCCCTTCATCTTCTGTTCGATTTGCTCGAACGTCTCCTTGATGTCGACCGGCGCGTAACTCGACGGCGGCGGCTGGTCGGCCAATCCCGCCGCCGCCGACCAGAGAATTCGAGAGCCGACGGCGGCCGCCAGTACGGCCACCGCGGCCCTGCCCCCTCGTTGGACAAAGCGCGTTGTCATCGTTCGATCCTCCGTTGCAAGTTCCCCGTTGGTGGAGACTGTCGGCTCGTGGCTGGCGCGGAAGCAAACTTTGATCGACTCAGCCGACGCCGGAAAGTTGCAGGGTAGCGACCGGCCGGCTATATGTGAAATCTCTTGTTTCTATCCCTGCCATAGGAATCGGCTATGGAGCTGCACCAGCTCCGTTACTTCGTCGCCGTGGCCCAGTTGGAGAATTTCACCCGCGCGGCTCAGAAGTGTTTTGTGGCGCAGCCCTCCTTGAGCCAGCAGATCATCAAGCTCGAGCGGGAGTGCGGCGGGCCGCTATTTGACCGCTCGGGTCGGAAGGTGCGGCTCACCGATCGAGGGCGGACTCTATTCGACCGGGCGATCGAAATCCTCGCCGCGGTGGAGGGCGCCAAGCGGGCGCTCACCGAGGATGGCGACGCCGGGCAAGTCACCGTCGGCGCGATCCCCACGATTGCCCCCTACCTCTTGCCGCCGCTGCTGAAACGCTTTTTGCGCGATTACCCGAAGACCGAGCTAACCGTCTCCGAGAATCTCACCGAATACACGATCCAGGCGTGCCTCGAAGGCGACGTCGACGTCGGCGTGCTGGCGTTGCCGATTTCCGAAGATCAGCTCGAAATCGAACCGCTGTTAACCGAGGAACTGTTGCTGGCCATGGCGGCCGGCCACCCCTTGGCCACGCGTCGGCGCGTCAGCATGCAGGACGTCTCGCTCGAGCGTTTTGTCCTGTTGAGCGAGACCCATTGCCTGGGGCGGCAGGTGGTCAGCTTCTGCAAGGATCAATCCTGCCAACCCGCGATCAGTTGCCGCAGCGCCCAGCTCTTGACTGTGCAGGAACTGGTGGCGGCGGGGAACGGCGTGTCGCTGATCCCGCAAATGGCGGTGAACGCCGACCACTCGCGGCAGACAAAATACCGCTCGCTCACCGGCGAGAAGCCGACCCGCACGATTGCGATGATCTGGCGGAAGAATCGGTACCACGGCCCGGCGGTCGAGCGATTTGTCGCGGCGCTGCGGGCTTATGCCGCGAATGGTCGCTCAAAACGCAAGCGCGCCAGGACCGTGTCGTGATCACTTCGAGCGCAGGTACGCGAACAGATCGCGGATTTCCTGGTTGTTGAGCGGCGCGAGCACGTTCTCCGGCATCAACGAGATTTCTGACGGCCGTAGCTCTTCGACGTCCGTGCGCTTGATGACGGTCCGCTGATTCTTGGCGTCCAGCACCGTGATCGTCTCGCTGTTTGAGTCGGCCAGCAGTCCGGCGAGAATTCGCCCGTCATGCAGCACCACGTTATAGGCACGGAATTCCGGCCGAATGACCGCGCTCGGATCGACAACGTTGGGCAAGAGCACGCGCAGGTCCTTGCGGTCGGCCGCCGTCAAATCGGGACCGACCTGGTTTCCTTCGCCGTACAGCCGGTGACAAATCGCGCAATGCTTGGCGAAGAGCGCGTGACCGTCCTGCGGATGGCCCGATCCCTTGGTCAGGAGAATCGAGATCGCGTTGATTCGGCCCTGCTTTTCGCGCGGCGTCGACGTGCGAATGCTTCCCCAGCGCCCGGTCACGTCGCGAGCGATGCCAGGATCACCGTGCAACTGCATGCGGCGAACCTGGTCGATCGACACAATCTTCGGATCGACGCGACCGGCGGCAACCGCCGCCAGCAGTTGATGGGTCCAGCTGCGCCGGCTCACCAACGCGTCGATTACGCGATCGCGCCGCTTGGCGGAAAGCTCGCTCCAGTGCTCCAACAAGCGAGTGCCGAGCGACTCTTCTTTGAATTGGCCCAGAGCCGTCAACACGGCTTCGGCGATTGCGTCCGGCTCGCGAGCATCGACAAGCGGCAGCAGCTCGTGCGCGGCTGTCGGGGGGCCCGCTTCGGCCAAGGCGCGGATCGCCTTCACGCGGTCAGCCTGGGGTGCGCCGCGATTCTTGGCCAGAGATGCCAGGTTGGGCCAAACCTCGGCGTTGCCCAGCCGCAGAGCCAGGCACAGTGTGGCCACCGACGGCGTTCCGTTTTGCGTGAACATCCGCAACGACGCCGCCAATTCCGGCGGAACGCGATCGAATCGCCGGCCGGCGAGCTGCGTCTCCATCCCGGCAACGACCCGCTCCGTGTCGGAAGGAGCGGGGGCATGATCCAAAAGCCACGCGCAGGCGGCATAGCCGCCGTTTTCGCCCGCCGCCAGATACCGGCGCGCGAGGCGCTCGATCAGAACGTCTCGCACGATCGGACTTCGCCAAGTCTCTGGGGATTTCAGAAGCGCGAGCACAGCGTCCCGGTCCGAGACGGCCTTGCTCTCGATGGCCCACCAAATCAATAGGGGAACATGCGGGTCGCGGACATCTTCGTCGTGCTGAATCAACTCGGCCACGATCGGCAGTCCCTGCCGGCCCGGCAGACGCTTGGCACTGCAGGCCAGTTGACTGCGGACGACGCAACTCGGATCCGATTTCGCCAATCGCACGAATTCTTGGAGGAGCACGTCGGACACGTCGCATTTGTCCGCCAGCAGGCGGATTGTCCAGGCACGAATCGATTGCCCCGGATGCGAAAAAGCCTGCTCGACGAACGCATCGTCAAATCCGCCGCACAAGTACACGGCCCAGAGGGCCTCGAGAGCTTTGACCTCGTCCGTGGACGAAGCAAAGCGCTCTTTAAACGCGGGAATCAGCTTCCGATCCGGATGTGCGCCAAGCAGGGGCCAAAGTTCACGTCGTTGAAAAGAGTTGGGATGGTCCAGCAAGGCGACAAGGTCGCTTGCTGACAGTTTGTCGGGCAGCTTGCCCACAGGGGATTTTGCGGACGCGAGCGACTGGTTCGACGGCTTGGCCTCCTTCGCCGCGACGCGCCAGATGCGCCCGTCTTCGCGGCTGGGCATATACCATTGGCTGCGATTCACCGGGCTCGCGTGGCTCAGGTGGATGTCGTACCAGTCGGCCACATAGAGCGCGCCGTCCGGGCCGACCGTCATATCGACCGGGCGGAACCAAGGATCGCTCGAAACGAGAAAGTCGCCACCCTGTCGCGTGGCGAACGTGCTGCCCTTGGTCTCGAACGGGTACCAGCGGACGGCGTTCTGTCGAATGTTCGGCGCGATGCAGACGTTGTCGAATCGCTCGGGAAACGCGGCTCCCTGGTAGACCACGTTGCCGCCGGTCAGACCGCCGCCGAACGGCCCCTTGTGCTCGACCGGCTGAAAGTACCCGAACGAATACGGATTGTGCAGCGGCCCGTGTTTGCCAAACCCTTTGACGTAATAGGCCCCCTGCACGTGATGACACAGCGGCTCGAGCGTATTGCCGCCGGCAAACAGATTACCGAAGCGGTCGAAGTCGATGCCCCAGGTATTGCCGCCCCCTTCCGCGAATAGCTCGAACTTTTTCGTCTTCGGATGGTAGCGCCAGATGCCCTGCTGAAATTCGATGCCGCGAATGTTCGCGCTGACGGTGCTCCCCTGCGCCCCGTACAGCCATCCGTCGGGACCCCAGGTGAGCGAGTTGGCAAACGCGTGGGCGTCTTCCATGCCGAAGCCGGTGAGCAGCACTTCGGGAGCGCCGTCCGGCACGTCGTCGCCGTTTGCGTCGGGATAAAAGAGCAGATAAGGCGACTGAACGATGAACACGCCGCCGTACCCGATCGCGAAGCCCGACGCCAGATTGAGGCCGCCGATAAAGTCCTTGGCGTGATCCATTACGCCGTCGCCGTCGGTGTCTTCGAGAATCGTGAGGCGATCGCGGCCTTTCGGTCCCTTGGGGGGCGGATCGGGACGGCGGTCGTACTTCGTGCGCAGATATTCATCGACGGCGACCGGCGTGAGCCCCTCCGGCACCGGATACTGCAGATACTGCAACACCCACAACCGGCCCCGATCGTCAAAGCTGATCGAGACCGGCTGCCGCACAAGCGGCTCGCTCGCGACGAGCCGCACTTCGAGCCCGTCGGCGACCGTGAATTTTTTGATCGCCTCGCGCGGCGACAGGGCTTTCGGCCCCTGCAGCGCGCGGACTTCGCTTTCGCTGAGTGCAGACTCGGGTTTCGGCGCCGGCACGTCGGCAGCGGCAAGCTTGCTCAGGGCCGCAATCGTCAGCGCGATCGCGGCAACAACCGGTTGACTGCGCGCGATTCTGGCTGGGTGGCGGGGAAGCCCCCTCACCCCCGACCCCTCTCCCGCAAGGGGAGAGGGGGGAAGAGCAGCAACTTTGGCACGCCTTGCACAAGAGAGCGTCGCATGCAAATCCTCTCCCCTCTCCCCTTGCGGGAGAGGGGTCGGGGGTGAGGGGCACCTTCGGGCCAAAGGATCGCTCCGGCGAGGGAAGGAAA
>DASZIA010000535.1:0-10790 GCA_035949535.1 Planctomycetaceae bacterium
CCGGGAACACGCGGATCGCCTTGTCGGTGCTCCCAACACGCTGCAACCAGCCGTGCGGCGCCGCCGGGTCGACGATCAGATCGGACCCTGCCTGCATGACCAGCGTTGGACACGAAACCTGCTCGGCGAGCTCCCAAACGGTCCGCAGAGCGTGCTGCATTGCAAAATACCAGGCGGCCGTGACCGATTCGCGGATGAGTGGATCAGCGTGTCCCCGCATCAGCGCTTCCTGATTGCGGGTCGAATCTTCGCGTCGAGTACGTTTGCGGAAACGGCTGCGGGGCCGTACGAGCGACAGCAGCCGCGCGAGAGCCACCGTAATTGGGGAGATACGGACCCGAACTCCCAATAGGGGCGAAAGCAGCGCAAGTGCCGAAACGCATTGGGGAAACTGCTGGACGAAACGAGCCGAAATCAGGCCGCCCATGCTGTGGCCGACCAGCACCGTGTTATGGGAGCGCAAGCCGCTGGCGTCGAAAATCTGCTTGAGGTCGCCGACGTACTCTGCGAAATCGTCGACGTGAATATGGTCGCCACCCGATTGGCCGTGTCCGCGAAGGTCGGGGACGACCACGTTCCAGCCGCGGGCGACGATCGACTCGGCGACGTGCTGATAGCATTGGCCGTGCTCGGCCATTCCGTGGACGAGGATCACCGAGCGGTCGGCGTCCCGCGAGTCCGGCTGATAGCGGCGGACAAAGAGCGCAACCCCGTCGTCCGCCTTTAAAAAGGCTTCCTCAAACTGCATAAATCCCAGCCGTGCGTTTTTTTCAAGCGCCACGGGCCGGATGCCGCCGTCCGTCCCAGGGACGGCTCACACGGACCGTTCGCCATTGCGGTCTCGACCCGGCTCGGGCCAAATCCCGGTTAATGGGCCGGTGAGACACAGCTAAACGCAACGCAAATTCGATTCCGCTTTTCTAGGTATCGACGTGTCTCGACCTGCTCCCATGCCGATTCTCGGAAATTTCAGCTCAAAATCTCGATCGGTCCCGCGGCCGGGCGTCGCCTCTCCGTCGCAATCAGTCAGGCCCTTGGCGGTAATTCGCCAGAGCGTACACGGGAGTTGTCCTTGTCAGCCGAGAGTGACTGGAGTCCAGCTCCCAAGCTTTCCTACATCTGGGAGCGCCCAGGACACCGACCACAGCCACCAGACGTTCCTTGAGAGATGGGCCAGTACGTTGTCATCGGCGTCAACTGTGGCAATTCTAGGCGGTCTTTAAGCCTGGGAATTGCCCTCGGCTGCGCACACGCCAGGGTTTCGGAAGCCAAAATAGGAGGACACTTGGAAAAAAGTCCGCGAGTTCGGCAAAAAACCACGCTCGGGACTCTTTCATTGCGCGAAACGCGCGTTATCAATAGGAACTTATTGCGTCGTCGCTCCATCAAGAGGAAGAGACTGACGGAACGGGCGGCTCGAGCCGCGGCGAAAATTGAAAACTTCCCCGGGGCATCAAACCCCAGTGCCTCAACGAGGAACGCGCATGGCCACCAAGAAATCGGCGAAGAAATCCAAGGCGTCCAAGAAGAAGGGCAAAATGGCCAAAGGCAAGAAAAAAGCCCCTAAGGCCAGTATGGCCCGCAAAAAGAGCGCGGGCAAGAAGCCCTCCAGCAAAAAAGCGGCGCCCAAGAAATCCTCGGCCAAAAAAGCACCCCGTATGGCCGCCGCGAAGAAGGCCAAAGCCAAGCCGGCCGCCAAGCCCCCGGTGCAGAAAAAGGCCCCGATGCCGATGCCCTCGCATCCCGCACCGGCCCCCGCTCCCTACACGCCCCCCGCGCCCGCTCCCTACACTCCTCCGGCTCCGTCCCCGGCGCCCCGGCACGACCCCTGGTCGTCCGAGCCGGACGAGGGCTCGATGTCCGGCTCGAGCGAGGGCTGGGAGTAGCCGAAAAGTCCGAAATCCGAAGCACGAATGTCGAAAGAAGCACCAAGCCCTAAGCACGAATATTTTTCCCTTCGAGCTTAGGTCATTCGGTCATTCCTTCGTCATTCGTGCTTCGTCATTCGTGCCTCTACCGCTTGTAGGTATCGAGCTTCTGATACGGCGGCGAGAGAGCCAGCACGGCCAGCGCTGTTGAAAAAACCTCGCCGTATCCGGTGTCGGTGGTAAACGATTCCGGGTCCCACGAACCGTCGGTGTGCTGATGCTCTGCCAGGACCCGCAACAGTCGGGGATAGAACTCGCGGAAGCTCGAACCGCCCAAGAGCCCCATCGCCTGGCTGCAGTAAAAGGCGCTGTAGTGGTAGCGGTCGCCGGGCGGCCAAGACAAGTTGTATTGATCGAATGAGTGCTGCTGAATCCAACTTGCGGCATCCAGGACCTGCTGGTTCACCGGCTCTCCCCCCAATAGCAGGCACAGGATGCCGCCGCCAACCGTGGCCCGCGTGCAATGGCGTCGCTCGGGCTCAGTCAGCACGTAGACAAAGCCGCCCATCTTCTTGCTGAAGGTGCGGTGCACAAATCTCAGTCCCGATTTGATCCACGCGTCGGGCACTTTGAATCCCGATTTCTTGGCGGAATGCAGGAACATGATGTTCCAGGCAGTCACCGACAGATCCGAGTCGTTGCGCTGGTTTGACTCGATGTAGCGCCAGCCTCCATTTTCGCCGGCGACCTGTTTCGGCCGAGTTTGCTGGCCCCGCGTGAAGGAGAGCGCCTTGCGCACGGCCCGGTCGACCCGCTCGTGACGCTCGGTGTCGCGACGGACCCCCTCACCCTCGCGGTTATCCGTCCGAAACTTGTACCTGCCGGTATAGGGAAAGACGTCGGCGAGCGCCGTGCCGCAGATGGCGTGCGTATAAGCGGCTGCGCGGGTCCAGAAAAACGACTCGCCTGACGATTCGGGCGTGATCGCGCCGGTTTCCTGGTCCTGAAAGCCGAGGATGTAATCGACGGCCTTCTCGATGGCCGAGCCGTATTGGCCCTCACCCGGTCGGTGGCCCCGCGACATGAAGGCCATGATGCACAACCCGGTGATGGCGGGCCGCGCCATGGCGGGGCTCTGGAACGATCCGTCGGTGTTCTGGTGGGCGGCCAGATACTCGAGCGCATGGTCCACGGTGCGGTCGACGAGTTGCTTTTCGTCGGATTCCAGCCGCAACCGGTCCTCGGGCGGAGGCTCGGGACGAACGGCGCGGACGGGCTCGCGCTGCGATTTCGGCTGAGCCAGGGCACGCGACTGCGCGGTCAGCGTCAGGCAGAATGCAAAACCGAGGAAGAATCCGTAACGGCGGCGCGCCCCGCCCCCTCCGACGGCCACCATCCGCATGTCCGCCCCTAAAAAAGGCCCGCTGCAAGGTTTATTGAAGATATCCGCCGCGCATGCGACTAGCCAGCGGCGAAAAGTGGCAAAAATCTGCGATGCCGACGATCGCGACGCTCGGCGATCGACCGATTGCACGCGACGAGATCGCCGATTAGCTTGGATTGGTCGCGATTCCCTCCCCAGCGCGGTCCAAACCACCTCCGACTCGCATCCTGAACCCTCCTGTCTTTACGAGTTTGCATGCAAAATTCACACGGCGCCGTGGCACTTTTAATCGGCTTAGGACTCGTTTGCGGTGCGGTTACGCCCGTTCAGGCGGCGGAGACCTTCGACCTCAGCGCGGCCGTCGTTGTCGTGCCAAAAGGCCTGTCTGGCCCGCCGTCACAGGCCGTGCGAATGCTTGTCGAGGAGGTTGAAAAGCGGTCGCAGCTGCGTTGGACGGTCACGGACGCCTGGCCCGCGCGAGCGGCTGCGGTCGTCCTCGTCGGTCCGGCTCCTTTTGCAGATGCGACGTTGAGGGAACGCGGTCTGCCCGACGCACGGGTGCCGGGCTTTGACGCGGCCGAGGGGTATCGACTCCGGATCGTCGACGCCAAACCGCCGGTTGCCGTTGTCGCGGGCAACGATTCGCGCGGCGTGTTGTTCGGCGTGGGACGATTGCTCCGCGAGCTACGGATCTCCAAACGCCGCGTTCTGGTGCCCGGGCTCCTGAACGTCACGACGGCGCCGAAATATCGCCTGCGCGGGCACCAACTGGGGTATCGGCCTAAGACGAACTCGTACGACGCCTGGTCGGTGCCGATGTGGGAGCAATACATCCGCGACCTGGCAGTGTTCGGCACGAACGCCGTCGAGCTGCTTCCTCCGCGCACCGACGACGCGGCCGACAGCCCGCACTTTCCGCTGCCGCCCATGCAAATGATGGTCGAGATGTCGCGGCTCTTGGATCAGTATGGCCTCGACGTCTGGATCTGGTATCCGGCCATGGATCCCGACTACTCGAAACCCGCGACGGTGCAGGCCGCCCTCGACGAGTGGGCCAACGTCTTCAAGCAGCTGCCGCGGGTCGATGCCGTTTTCGTCCCTGGCGGCGATCCCGGACATACCGATCCGGCCGTGCTCTTGCCGTTTCTCGAGAAGCAGACAGCCAACCTACACCGCTTTCATCCGAAGGCCCAAATGTGGGTCTCGCCGCAGGGATTCACCCAGGAATGGCTCGACGCGTTTGTGTCGTATTTGAACGAGAAGCAGCCCACGTGGCTGAGCGGTGTGGTTTACGGTCCGCAGGTGCGCATCTCGCTTCCCAAGTTGCGGTCGCTGATTCCGAAGAAATACCCGATCCGCCGCTACCCCGACATCACCCATTCGCGGCAGTGTCAGTACCCCGTGCCCGATTGGGATCTGGCGTACGCGAGCACGGAAGGGCGCGAGGTCATCAATCCGCGACCGCGGGACCAGGCACAAATCTTTCGCAGTCTGTCGCCCGAATCGATCGGTTTCATCAGCTATTCCGAGGGGTGCAACGACGACGTCAACAAGTTCGTCTGGAGCGGCCTCGCGTGGGATCCCGACACGCCCGTGATCGAGATCCTGCGGCAGTACTCGCGTTACTTTTTGAGCGACGCAACGGCGGATGATTTTGCCCAAGGCCTGTTGGCTCTCGAGCAAAATTGGCGAGGGCCACTTTTGACGAACCGAGGCGTGCTGACCACCCTCGAACAGTTCCAAGGGATGGAGCGATCGGTGCAGCCGTCGATTTCGGAAAACTGGCGGTTTCAGCAGGCGCTTTATCGGGCGTATTACGATGCCTTTCTGCATCACCGGCTGGTCTACGAAACGAGCCTGGAAGAGCAGGCCCTCTCGAAGCTCCGACAGGCGCCGGGCACGGGACCGCTGCTTGCGATGGATGAGGCGGAGAAACTGCTCGACGAGGCGGTGGCCCATCCGGCGGCCCCCGACTTGCGCGCCCGAGTTTTCCAGCTGGGAGACATGTTGTTCCAAAGCATCCGCATGCAGTTGAGCGTCGAGCGGCACAAAGCGATCGCCGTTGATCGCGGCGCCACTCTTGACACCATCGATGAACCGCTCAACAACGGGCCGTGGCTCAAGCGTCGATTCGCAGAAATTCGCAAGCTTAACAACGAGCGCGACCAGCTCCGCGAGATCGCCTCCCTCGTGAATTGGACGGATCCCGGGCCAGGTGGCTTCTACGACGACCTGGGAAACACATCACGCCAGCCGCACCTCGTCCGCGGCACAGGCCTGGCGGGCGACCCCGGCTTCTACGAGACGCCACGCGTCGGTTTCATCACCGGCAGGAGAGTCGCTAAGCTCTACCCCATCTCCTGGCGGGACAATATGGAGGCGCTTTACGATGCTCCGCTGCGCCTGCACTACGACGAGCTTGACCCGCACGGGACCTATTCCGTGCGGATCGCCTACGCCGGCGATTCTCCCAGCGTCAAGATTCGCCTGCTGGCCGACGAAAAGTACGTCGTGCATCCCGAGATGACAAAGCCGCGTCCGGCGACGGTCGTTGAGTTCGATGTCCCTCGCGAAGCCACGCGCGACGGACATCTCACACTGACCTGGTACCGGCAGGCCGGACTGGGCGGAAATGGACGAGGGTGTGCCGTCGCGGAAGTCTGGCTGGTCAAGAAGCGCTCGCCCAGCGCTCACCAGCCGGCGAAAAACACGGGCGACTGACCGACGGAGGGCGGCCGTTGTCTGCCTCGCGGCGAAGGCGTTAGCATCAAGCAAGCGGTCTATATTCCGCAGATTCGACGCTTATTGTCCGCTGTGACCTCCTCTAGGGAATGATGTCCTGAACGACCCGCCACAAACCTCGTCGCCGCTCCCCGCTGCGCCGCGTTCGCGCCGCCGGATTTGGCTCTTGCGGGCTCTTGCGCTATTGGTGGCCGGGGGGATCGCAGAGCTTGCTTCGTTGGTGGCGCTCATTTTTCTGAGCGGAGGGATGTCGGGAAGCTGGCGGGAGCTGGAAAAAACCGCCGCAGCTCACACCGACGTTGACGACCCGCTGGCGGCGGAAGACTCCGTGCATCCGTATCTCGGTTTCGTCCGTCGCCCGAAGGACCGAGGTGTGATTGCACTGCCGGTAATGGGAGCCCTGGTTCCATTACCTTATCTTGAGCCAGGCACTCTGCCGATCAACGCGTTCGGCTTCATCGATGCCAACCCGCCGATTCAGCACCGCGAAAAGGGGAAACTCATCGTCGGCATTGTCGGCGGCTCGCTTGCCGAGGAGTTTTGCGAGTTTGGCCTGCCCGAATTCGAGGCCCAGCTCAAGCAGTTTCCCCGTTTTGCCGACAAGCGAATCTCGTTCGTCAGGCTTGCGATTCCCGGTTACAAGCAACCGCAGCAACTTTTTGTCGTCAATTATTTGCTGGCGCTCGGCGCGGATTTCGATTTGATCGTGAACATCGACGGATTCAATGAGGTCGCGCTGCCGGTTGTCGAAAACGCGCCGGCCGGCGTGTTTCCCAGTTTTCCGCGCGACTGGGGCACCCGCGTCCTCGAGCGCCGGGACACCGCGTTATTGCGGCGAATGGGCGAGGTTGTCTATCTCCAAGAGGTCGACAGTGCCTGGGCCAAACGGTTTGCCGCGTTTCCTTGGTGCTATTCGCCGACGGCCCGTCTCGTGTGGTCGGTGCGCCATGAGTGGCTGTCTCGCTCGATCATCGCGGGTTATCGCGACACGATCGAGCTGCGGGAAAAGCATCGCAGCTTCACCGCGCAGGGGCCGTCCGAGCGCTTTGCCGATCTGCCTGCGCTGTTGCGGCATTGCGTCGGCGTGTGGAAGCGATCCTCGCTCGAGCTGGCCAAGGTTTGCGGCGGACTGGGCATCGAATACCACGACTTTCTGCAGCCCAATCAGTACCTGCCCGGCTCGAAGCCGATGAGCGAACTCGAGCGAAGTGTAACTGTCGAGGCCAAATACCCGGCCCGTGCGGCCGTCGAAACCGGCTACCCCATGCTGATTGAGGCAGGCCGCGAGTTATCGTCTTCCGGCGTGCACTTCCACGACTTGACGCAGATCTTCGCGCGCGAAACGCAGCCGACCTACCGGGACAACTGCTGCCACCTGACTCCCACGGGTAACGAGCTGCTCGCGGTGGCTATGGCCCGAGCGATCGGCGGGCGATAGCTGGCGCGCATTGCAGCCGTCGGTCGGATAAGCTGGTTGCGGACGCGCGCCCTCTCTCCACGGTCATCGCCGAAAGGCTTTCTATGGTTCCAGTCTCCTGCATAGGAATGCGCTCTGCACAACTGGCAAAAGTTGGGATGGTTGTCGCACTCTTCGCGACTTCCGCCTCTGCAGCGGACGGCACGCACGAGTGGCCCTGCTACGGAGGCGACCCGGGCGGAACGCGGCACTCCCCGCTCACACAGATCGATCGGACGAACGTTAAACGCCTCAAGCCGGTTTGGACTTATCGAACGGGCGACCTCGAGTCGATCGAGAAGTATCGGTCGCTCAAGGTCAAGATCGCGTTCGAAGCGACGCCTCTCATGGTCGACGGCGTTCTTTACTTCAGCACGGCAACGGCCCGAGTGTTCGCTCTCGATGCGGCCACTGGAAAAGAGCGCTGGACTTACGACGCAAAGTTAGAGCGCAATCTCAGCTTTGCCGAAGGGGCGTCGCGCGGCGTCGCGTTTTGGAAGTCCGCCGGCGACGCAAAAGAGCGGCGTGTTTTTCTGGGGACTCTGGATGCGCGACTGATTGCGCTCGACGCGGGCAGCGGCCTGCCGTGTGCCGACTTTGGCGACGCAGGCACCGTCGATCTGATGGCTGGAGTGCCCCACGCGATCCGCGGGCTCTACGCAGTCACCTCGCCTCCCGCTGTCGTCGGGGACGCCTTGATTGTCGGATCAGCCATCTCCGACAACGGGAGGTTCGACGCGGCACCTGGAATCGTCCGCGCCTTCGATGCACGGACCGGAAAGCTCCTCTGGACTTGGGACCCGATCCCCCGTCAGGCAGACCAGCCCGGCGGCGAGACTTGGAAGGGGCCGCAAGCGTTCCAGACCGGGGCCGCAAACGTCTGGTCGATCATCTCTTGCGATTACGCCCGCGGGCTCGTCTTTTTGCCGACAAGCTGTCCGAGCCCGGACTATTACGGTGGCAAGCGGCTCGGCGAGAATCTGTTCGCGAACAGTCTGATCGCGCTCGACGCGAAAACCGGCCACAAAGTCTGGCATTTTCAGGTCGTGCACCACGACCTCTTTGACTACGACATCGCGGCTCAACCCGTGCTCTTCGACCTCAAGCGCGGCAGCGCGAGAATCCCGGCCGTCGCCGTGGGGACCAAGATGGGACAGATTTTCGTGTTGAATCGCGAAACGGGACAGCCCCTATTTCCGGTTGAGGAGCGCCCGGTGCCGAGGTCGAACATCCCTGGCGAAGAAGCGTCGCCGACGCAGCCTTATTCGTCGCTCCCCTTGTTGGGTTTGCATCGAGCCGAACCGTGGGGGCCGAACGAGGCGGAACTTCGTTGGGCCCAGGAGCAGTTCAAGTCGCTGCGGTACGACGGCGATTTCACCCCCGCGAGCCTAAAGGGATCACTGTTGTCTCCCTCCTCTGTCGGCGGCATCAACTGGAGCGGCATGACTATCGACCCCGAGCGGCAGCTCCTTTTGACCAATGTCAATCGCATTGCTCAGGTCGTGCGTTTGATTCCACGCGCCGAATTCGGCCGGGCCCGTGGCGAACGTCTCGGTGAAGAATTTGCGCCACAGAGCGGGACACCCTTTGGAATGGCTCGGCGCACGTTTCTCTTGCCGAAGAGTCGCTTACCCGCGACCAAACCACCCTGGGGAACCTTGGCGGCCATCGATCTTGCCACCGGAAAGCTGCGCTGGGAAGTGCCGCTTGGTTCCATGTACGATCTCAAGGCTGATCCTGGGGCGGCCGCCTGGGGCTCGATCAACATGGGGGGCGCGATCACGACCGCGAGCGGACTGACGTTTGTTGCCGCCTCGCTCGACGGTCACCTGCGCGCGTTCGACAGCGCGACGGGGGAAGAACTCTGGAGCGCAGAACTTCCAGCCGGCGGCCAAGCGACGCCGATGACGTACCAAGCGGGCCCAGACGGCAAACAATTCCTTGTGGTCGCCGCCGGTGGCCACGCGCGCCTGCGCAGCAAGCTGGGTGATTTTGTCGTGGCTTTTGCCTTGCCCTAAGCGATGCGGCGAGAACCGATTCTCAGCGACGGACGAATCCGTCGCTTCGCGCTAGCGCATCGAGCCATTACCCGCAGCAACCGCCTGAGCTTGTCGATTCGGCTTTGGCGGCATCGGGATCGATGCCCATACCGATCTTTGCCATCCGCTCGCGGTGCTTAACGACCGCGCTCACGATCCCCCACGCGGAGCCCATGACTGCCACCGTGACGAAGATGATTGCCATCCACATCCCATCCTGATTCACTTCCGCCAAAACAGCCGGCATCGAAAGCCATTCGACTGACATTTTTGCGTTCCCCAAACCCGAGGGAAAAGGCGTTCTTTGATCAAGACGCGCGCGGTTTCGCGACAATCATCCAGCCGCCTCAACCCCCGACCTGCGATGTCGGATCGTGCGGGCGCCTGGCTGAAGCTTGAGACTCTGCCGGATCGAAGTCGGGATCGATTCCCATGCCGATTTTTGCCATTCGCTCGCGATGCTTAATGACCGATTTCACGATCAAGACCGCCCCTGCGATCGCGGCCAGCGGAATGAGCACCCAAACGGTTTCCGCATCCGAGGCGAGAACCGGAGCCAAGAGGCAGTCGAATGACATATCTGCGTTCCTCAAACGTGACGGAAAGAGCCTCCTCGCTGACCCGGGCCGCACTCTCAGCCGCCGTCGGGCTTCCCCAATCACATTCTAAAGCGCTGTTCGCTCGAACGCACGAAATCTTAGAGCCAATTTGCACAAAACATGTGCGAGTTCGACTCCGGCTGATAGGTCCGGTGAGGTGGCCACACGATCAGAATCCCGCTCATTTTTCTCGGCTGAAAGCGGCCGCGTACACTTAACCCAGGAATCCGCGGGCCGGCTCACTGGCTCTTTCAGACGGATCGGGTGAAACTACTGGCGCGGGGACGAATTGGCCGGCATCCACTTGGAGGACGCGTCATGTCTGGCAGAGTCGATCTTACGGTGGCGGGTGAATCCTCTCCGATCGAAAAACTGGCCGTCAACTCGATCCGCACCCTCTGTATGGATGCCGTCCAGGCAGCCAACTCGGGGCACCCCGGCTCGCCGATGGACATGGCTCCCACGGCATACGTGCTCTGGCAGCGCTTCCTGCGGTTCGACCCCGAGGACCCGATCTGGCCCAACCGCGATCGGTTCGTGCTCTCGGCGGGGCATGCCTCGATGTTGCTCTATTCGCTCCTGCATCTGACGCGCGTCAAGGCGGTCAACCGCAAGTACGAACAGCTGGGCGAGCTGTCGGTGCCGCTGGAGGAAATCAAGCGCTTCCGCCAGCTCGGCAGCAAGTGCCCCGGTCACCCGGAA
>DASZIA010000536.1:0-14370 GCA_035949535.1 Planctomycetaceae bacterium
GATCTACGCCAAGGGTCGCTACGGCCAGGGATCGCGCCGGTCGACTGGGACACGCCGCAAGGTCGCCTGAGTCCAACCAGGTGTGGAGCTGAAAATGTTTACACGCACTTGCGGCTTGCTCGTGCTGTGCCTGTGTTTCGCGAAGGTCAATTTCGGCGCCGACCAGCAATCGCCACCTCGGGCCGAACCCATCCCGCGAGCGGCCCAACAAAAGGACGCGACAACGCAACCGCTCCCAGCGCGACCAAACGAAATCCTCTGCAGTTATAAGTTTGTCGAGCTGTCGGCCAAAGCAACAGCGGAATTTGACGCGGCTGCAGACTTGGCGACCGCTCGCTCGCCGCAGAATTGTCTTCCTCCCGGTTTCGCGATCTACAAGAATGCCGAGAAGGCTTTGCTGAAACTGAGAGAATCGGGAAGAGCGAGGATCCAAGACTGGGGGCCAATCGCCGCGACCATCGACAAACCAACCACCACCCTACTGAGCGGCGGCGAGTTTCCCATCTTGATTCCTACAGGGAGTAGCAATCGAGTCACGATCGAATGGAAGAAGTTCGGCTATCGCGCCGAAGTCGTGCCGCATTGGCTCGGCACAGGAAGACTCCAGCTCCAAGTCACTCCGGAAATTGCGACTAAAGACATGAAGCATGCCGTAGTGGCGAGTGGACTGACGATCCCCGGCCTCACGACGCGCCGCGCGTGCATGCGAGCGGAGATGAATCTCGGAGAGACCGCAGTCGTAAACTTCGGCTCGGATCCGGAAAACGAAGATGAGGTGGACACTATACCTCACGCCGTAACCCTCTTTATGGTGACTCCCGTCGCCGCGCACTCGTCGTCCAAATAAGTGCTTCACGGATTAACGCGGCTGGGTGGGGCGCAAACTCACGGTTCTAGATGCCGGCGCTTCAGCTTGGCGTCGTCTGCGACGCGACCGCGGCGTTTGGCTCGGGCGTCTCGCACGCTGCGGGAGATCCGCTCGAGCACTTGTTGTGCGCGGCGCTCGCCGTCTGAGGTGGCGAACTGCAGGGCGGTCGTCATGTTGGTCTGCAGAATCTGCAGCCGCTTGCGATGGGATTCAAAGTTCCGCTGCACCTGCACCAGATTCTCGAACGGCCGGCGCGGCACCACAAGCTGCCGGTACGTTTTGACGAACCACTCTCTCTTGCCCGCGTTGCTAGTTTCCCCGGTGTCGTGTTCTTTGATGTAGCGCACGAGTTTGGCGGCACTGTCCTTCAGCCAACGGCGGGCCTCCTGCCAATCGTTCTTGGCCTGGCGGTCACCGTACATCCGCTCGTCGGGATTGAGGTCGCGGTCGATCGTCTGGATTCGCGTGAGCATGCTCGAAAGCTGCTTGCGCAAGAGGACCAGGTGTTTTTCGAGCAGCAAGCCCAGGTTCCAGTCGGTATCGATCATGTCGAAGATGTGGCCGACGTCGCCTCCCCGAGATGCCGGCATCTCCATTGCGTCCGGAACTGCTTGCGACGGGAGGGAGACGGAGAGGCAAAGCTCGGGCTCGGCGCCGGCTGGAGGCGGCGGAATCGGCTGATCCAACACAGTCGCCAGATCGCGGGTCGGAAGCGCAGTCCCGTGAAGCGACCAGGAGGCGACGTGGCTCGGATCAATGCCCGTCGCTTGGAGGAGCTGCCTGGCCGTTACCGGCACCAAATTCCGATTGGCCGAAAAGCTTTCGCCAGGCAACCGAATGATGAGACATTCCGGCGCGGCGGGCGGCTTGAACCAGGCCCAACAGAATCCGGCCGCTGATCCTGGCAGCGGGACCTGTTCCCAGGTTGTGGATGCAGGCCGGGCGGCAAAAGACATGGCTGGCGAGTTTGAACCTCGGAGCGACTGGGGGCTTGCGTATAAATTGTCCACCGATAGTTTGGCACAAGACGGTGCGCCGGCCAAATTTTGTCTGATTTGCCATCCGTTTTCTGCAAAATTGGGTCGGCCCTACGCCGGCAAGCCGCTTCACCAGGCAGGGCATGTCGAAGAGACGTTCCCCCTTGGAGGTGGGAGAGCGTTTGAATTGATACGCCGAATGGCCCGCTCCACCTTTTGGGAGTAACAGAAACCGCCTGCCTGAGACGGATGCATCGGCTACGGTTTGGCCTCGAGCATTGCCGCCATTTTTTGGTGGATCAGATTGACGGCCTTCAGCGGGCGCAGCATGACCTTAAATTCGACGATCTTGCCAGCGTCGTTCCACTTGAGCAGGTCGACGCCATTGATTTTGATGCCGTCTAACTCGAGCTCGAACTCGAGAACGGCATCGCGATCGCTCGTGAGTTCGCGGACGTACCGAAACGAGTCATTGAAAAACACCTGGAACGCCGCGGCGAGATACTTCGTGGTGATGGCCTTGCCGACCTGAGGTGTGTGCACCACGGGCGAATAGAAAACTGCGTCTTCGGCCAGGAACGCGTCGAGGCCGCGCACGTCACGCGTCCTCGCGAGCTGATGCCAAACGGCGACCGGGTTCATCGACATGAACGGACTCCTGCGAATCGACGAAAGCCACCCGCGGATCGACGAAAAAGCGGGCAGCGCGCGAGAGGAATTGACCGCCGATCCGGTGCAACGGTTGCCGCAGTCTTTCAGCCGAGCCTGGCGTTGTCAAATGCGTCGTGTCGCGGGGCGAGTGGGGGACCGCACGCGATCACCAAGCTCGACTATCGCTGACGCGCACCGACGGACGCCTGTGATGTCGGCCGCGTAAAGAATGCGTGAAGAAGCGAACCGAAGCGACGGCCCGTTGACGTGCGGAGTCCGCCAAGTCTTGGCTCAACGACGTGCAGTTGGTCGGCGCCGATCCGGTTCAAGCCGGTCCGGTTCAATCAGTGCCGCTCTGATCGCTGCCGATGCAGGGATGATTCCCATCTCGCACCGCTCACATCAGAAGTGTGAGACATCTAACAGCTGCGTGAATTTTCGGGCCTGTGCAAAATTTCTCTAAAAAGATTTTGCGCATTTTTGGGCGAGAGTGCGTACGATTGGCACCGCCTCAGCGGTCGTAGATCCGACATCCCGATTCGCTCCAGCCTTGCGGAGGAACTTTATGTCAGCCCGCAGACGCGCGCCATCCGCTCCCCTCGAGGTTGTAGCGGCAGAGGTGTTGGAAGTCCGGAGTCTAGTTTCGGCGAGCAGTGCCAGCCGCTGCTCAGATGTATCAAAGACTTCGGACCGCAGCTAGCGTCTCCTTGGAAGGGCCCGCGCGGTGCGCAAGCCGCGCGATCGCAAACTCCATCCCGTTTCGGAGGTGCCTTCATGAAGTCCCGACGTCGATCATCCGCACTGCGCCAATCTCGCCTCAGCCTCGAGTCGTTGGAAGACCGCTGCCTGTTGAGCGCCAATGTTCTGCAAACCAATCTGGTGTCCGACCTGCCGGGCGTGGCCGCCATCCGCGACCCGCACCTGGTCAATCCGTGGGGCATTTCTGAAAGTCCCAACAGCCCGTTCTGGATCTCGGACAACAACGCGGGCGTCGCCACGCTCTACAATGTGCCCGGCGCGAGCAGCACGCCCGTCTCGATCGTTCCGCTGGTGGTGAGCATTCCAACGCCCGGCAATCCGCTCGGATCCACCGGCGCGCCCACCGGGACCGTGTTCAACCTCGACTTGGGCGGTGGTGGTTTCAAAGTCAGCGGCGTGGATGCCATGGGGCACGCGACCTCCGCTCCGGCGATATTCCTGTTCGCGACGGAGGACGGCACGATCGTCGGCTGGAACCCGGGCGTGAATCCCGTCGGTTTCGATCCCGCAAAGGCCGGGACCTACGGCATTATCGCGGTCGACAACTCGACCAACCCGACCGCCGCCACCGGAGCGGTCTACAAGGGGTTGAGCATCGCCACCAGCGCGACGCCGATCTTCGCGGGCGATGCGGCCAGCAAGACGGTGCTGTATGCCGCCAACTTCCGCTCGGGCCAGATCGAAGCTTACGACTCGAACTTCAAGCCGGTGACGTTGCCCACGGGCCGCTTCAGCGATCCGAACTTGCCGAAGGGTTATGCCCCGTTCAACGTGCAGGTCCTGAACGGCAAGGTCTATGTCACGTACGCGCTGCAGAACGCGGTCAAGCATGACGACGTGGCCGGCCTGGGGCACGGCTTCGTCGACGTGTTCAACCTGAACGGGACGCCGGGCCTGGCTCTGGGAAAAGAACGCCTGATTTCGCACGGCGCCCTCGACTCGCCGTGGGGTCTGGCGATCGCGCCCACGAGCTTCGGCAACCTGGGCGGCAAGCTGCTGGTTGGAAATTTCGGCAACGGGCTGATCCATGTCTACGATCCCAATACGGGAGCGCGGGTGACCTCCAGCGCCGATCCCCAGGGTGCGCTGCTTGACCCCGATGGTGAGCCGATTCAGATCAATGGTCTTTGGACCTTGAGAGTCGGGAATGACAACGGCGGCGGCAGCAGCCAGACGATCTACTTCTCAGCCGGGATCGATGACGAAAAGCACGGCCTGTTTGGATCGCTGAAGCCCGTGGCCGCGGGAACACCGGAGGGACGCGCCGAGGCGCAGATGGCCACGGCCGCTCTCGATATCGCCAAGCTCGACCTCGCCACCGTGGAAGCGGACATCAAGACCGGGGCGCCCGTGGCGACGCTCACGCAGGACCTCCAGACATTCAGCGCCGATGTCGTCACGCTGGCTCAGGCCGAAGTTCGACTCGAACTCGACATTATTTCGGATCACGATGGACCAAACTCCCCGGACGTGGCAGCCGAGCAAGCGATCGACGACTTCTTCGCCGACCTCGCCAGCGCTCTCTAACTCGCCGTCGATTCATACGCGGGGGGCAGCCAACGTGGATGGATTGGCGGTGAGTGGCTCGCTGCGTTCGAAGCGGAGCTTCGAGGAGGTGCGGTCCCAAGCGGAGCTTGGGACCGAGGGAATCACTTCGGCCTGGTTTCCTTCTCGCCGCGGCGCAAAGTTGTCTCCAGATCCTGGGGATCATCCATCGAGATGGACGGCCGCTTGCGGGCTTCGCCGTAGTCGGGATCTTTTGGGTCCTTCGCTTTCTCCGGATCGAAAATGCGCGGATCCACAGCCAGGCACTGGTACGGACGAAAATCCGGTTTGGTCGTGAAGCAGTCGGAGAAGTCGTTGGCGAGGGCGTCGAACATGTTCAGCGGTGGCAAGCCGAAGATTTCGTACAGCGTACGATGCATGCTCACGATGGTGGTGTGGCGGTGCGAAACGTAACCGCGCTTTGCCCAGGGGCTGATGAGCAACAGGACGCTGCGCAGGGCGTCCACGTGATCCGGTTCGCCGCCGGAATCATCCTCAGTCACGAAAATCGCCATGTTTTTCCAGTACGGGGTGTGCGACAGGAATTCGACGATTCGCCCCAAAGCCAGGTCGTTGTCGGCCATAAAGGAGGCAAGATAGGGATAGCCCTGGTTGGGTCTCAGAGCGGCGCCGTGATCGCAACACAGAGCGATGTTGACGAACGAGGGAAACGGTTGTTTGCCGTGTAAGAAGAGCTTCTCGACGTCCTGCATGAACCAATGGGCGCGATACTGATCGGGGATGTTCATGTTGAAGATGGGAAATTCGCGGCACGTGTTGTCGTAGAGGACTTTGGGCATCGGAATATTGACGACCTCGCGTGCGCCGGTCGGATGCATATCCTCGGCTTCCTCCACGCCGGGAAACTCAAATCCTTCGCCGTAATTGCGAAACCGCATTTCATTCCGCGCGAGGTGCTCCCACATCGAGCCGGCTTCCGGATAATCCTCCGGCAGGAGCGAGCCGTTCGACCCCATGGCATAACGGCGTCCCGGCGCGCCGCTATTTTTCTTGAAGGACCAGCCGACCGAGTAGGTCATCTGCATCAGGTTGTTGGGCTGCACGCCCACCAGCCAGCGATGCCCGACTCCTGACGCTTCGGGCTCCATGTAAAAGTTGTCGCTGACGGTGAACTGCCGCGCCAGGGCGTTGTGGTTGACCATCACAGCGACGTCTTTGAGCAGCGGTTGTCCTTTCTCCCGAATGGTTTGGTGCAACCCCCAACGCAGCAAACTGGGATCGTGCTTGGCCCCGGGAACACGGTCGAAGATCGTGTCATAGGTGTGGTTCTCTTTTGCGATGAACACCACGTACTTGATCTCTTTCGACGTTTGACCGGGGACTGTGGGGACGATCGGCGAGGACATCGACTCCCGATCCGCGCGACGGTCTACGATTCCGTTATAAGCCAATACGTTCGCGGTCATGGTTGCCAGTTCGTTGTCCGACGGCACATCGAGAACGCTGACAACGCCCCGCATGTGCAAGAAGTCGCCCTTGGGAATGTCCTTGCCCATTTTCGGTCCGTTCCCAAATCCCCGGAAGCAGATGCAAACCAGTTGTCGGCCGTCTGGTGAAATCGCGACTCGATAGGGGTACCACGCGGTTGCGATGTGTCCGAGCACTTTAAGCGTCTTCGCATCGAGCACACCAATGGCATTGATCCCCAATTCGGCAACGTAAAGGCGCTCGCCAGACGGAGAGACGGCCATGCCCGATGGGCTAACGCCCCGCACGCGCGACACCAAAGGCGACGGAACGTTGCGCTCTTTGGCGACGATCTTGTTACTGGCGAGATCCAGGCGCTCGATCATGTCGTTGTTGCCGTTGGACACGAACAGCGCGTCACCATGAGTTGCCAGGAAGTTGGGCGCGCTGCCGCCCACGGTCTTGCCGTTGTCCGCGGGGGCGCCAACCAGCAGGCCGGTCTTGACCCGGCTGAAGACCTTGGGCGATTGCGGATTCGAGACATCCACGCCCCAGACCGAAAACGATTCGGGCACGTTCGGCTCGCCCAAACCGGGGATTTTTCGGCCCTCGACTTCAACGCCGTCGCGGGCCTCCTTGCTCGGATAGCCGAAGGGTGGGAACGTGAGTCCGCGCTTGTCGAAGCGGGGGTCCTTGGGCGGCGGGACCGGTTTGTATTCGAACAATCCGATGTTCGCGACGTGGACCTTGTCTCCGCGAACCGCCAGCGCGTAGGGATAGCGGCCCACCGGCACTGAGCCAACCACTTGCCGCCGCATCACGTCCAACACCACGAGGCGGAAGTTGGTGACATCGGCGCAATAGAGGTATTTCCCGTCGGGGCTGGCTTTCACATCGACAACGTAACTGTCCTCGAACTTGCGGCCGCCGATCACCGAGTTCAACGACACCTCGGCAAATTTCCGCCGCGACGCCACGTCGATAAAGTCCACGGCGCCAATTTCCCCGACGCTCCAGTAAAGCGTGTGCCCCTCCGGCGAGAAATCCGCGCCGCCCGAGTTCGTGGGTCGCTCTTTCTTGCCGGGCCGGGGCTGATAGGTTGGCGGCTTCACGACGGCAACCACCGGCTTCGACCCACGCCAGTCGGCAATGATCTGCCCCAGGCCATCACAGGCGACAAACAACGTCTTGCCATCCCGGCTCATGGCCAGGCCATACGGAAAATGGCCCACAGGCACATGCCGCCCGAGCGGCTGCAGGTAACGGCCCGTGGAAAGAATCGTGCGCCCACTGGGATCGTGCCGTGCGTACGTGTCCACGGAGGGCGCGTGAAGAAACGGCAGATCCGCGGCGCCGGCTGTCAAGGAGACGCTTGCCAGGGTGACGAGAGAGA
Organism: Planctomycetaceae bacterium; assembly: GCA_035949535.1. Lineage (GTDB taxonomy): Bacteria > Planctomycetota > Planctomycetia > Planctomycetales > Planctomycetaceae > DASPSM01. Next base: position 7,622 of record DASZIA010000536.1, read on the forward strand.
AACTCCAACGCACGAACATGAGAAGATTCCCGGTCGCCGGCAGATTGCGATCTCGATGCGGACTCAACGCGTCCATTGGGTGAAGCGTCTCGCGAGTTGAAATTGGTCTAGAAAAGATTGGGGCGACCGCAATCCTCGGAGACGAACGCATGGATGGCCATCTTCGTCTTTTGGCGCAGGAACGCAAACGTGTTGAAACCTTGGTCGCCGTCCTTTAAGCCGTTTCCTCCTCGGCTTCGAACAGGCGGGCGCCGTGATGGAGGCGGTCGACGATTTGCCAGGTTTGCTCCTGCGAGCGCATCGTGGGCGCGTGCGCGGCGAGGTACCGGAAGGCCGCCGTTAGGATGTGCATCCGCGCGGTGGGAGAGCCCTCCAGGAGTTGATATTGGCGGACAGCACCCTCCACCATTTGAATCGTGTGGAAGTCGCGGTCTTCGCGCAGCAACAATCCGCCGAGCGTTGCCAGCAAGCGGCGTTCGTCGCCGCCACTGCTGAGATAGTGAACCACGGATTGGGCCGCCGGGTTAACTTGATGGCGTTCGTTCAACAGGCGCGGCAGGGCGCCTAGCAGTTCTTCGGGTTCGACCGCTGCGTTCGGGCGAGTGGGAAGCGGCACGGCTGGGACGTTGAGAAAGCGGTCGAGGTAGATGCTGATCGCCGCGTCGAACACGCCCCGCAAGAGTTCGGGCGACTGGCAACGTCGCAGACCCTGCTGGACGGCGTGGGCGAACGTGAACGTGTGCAGGGCCGTGTCCCAGTCACGGAATTCGTTGCTCGTCGGGAACCGGGCAATCCGCAGGGCGGCCGCGTAGACGACCTGGCCGGCCAGATCCGCCGGCGGGCAGCCGTCGCGCAGTGCGCCGAGCAGCGTGGCGATGATTCGCTCGGGATCGTCGCAGAGAAGCGTTTCGCTGAAGTTCGGGCCAGAAAAGGAGACAGAGCCCTCACCCCGGCCCGAATCGCCTTCAGTCGGGCCCATCCGAATAGGAGAGGGAGCAAGAAGCGCGCGGCGTCGCCACTCGTCGGCCCGGGCCCGGCTGGACTCAAGAACCTGCGGCAGTTCGACGAAGGCCGATTCCAACAGGGCGACCAGGTCGATCGGATGCCGCCATTCGTTCGATTCCTCCATCCGTTCGGCCGCGGCGTAGGTCGCGACCAGGCTCGCAAGGGCCGGCTCGGCGTAGTCCCAGCCGGCGACGTCGAGCGCCTCGAAGGCCTTGTTCGTGAAATCGAGCGGGTGGCCGATGTCGATGAAGCGATGATCGGTCGCCGCGGGAAACAGCATGTCGGCCATCTGCCGGCTGTCGGCGCCGGCCCGCACGGCCGAGGCGATGCACCGTTCGGCCCCCTCCGCGTCGCGAACTTCGATGAATTGCCGAAACCACTTTTTGAGCGTGGCGAGATTCACGTTCTTGTCGGGCAGCGGGCGGATGGCGAACCGCGGCGCCTCGCCGTCACAGTCGTTGGCCACGGCCGCCAAGCCAGAAAACAGGGCCCGCGGGCGATCGCCGGGATCGAGCCACGGCAGGAGATTTTGCACGCAGGTGAGGATCGTCAATCCCTGTCCCCAGCCGGCCCGTCGGTAGCGCGTACCAAAGTCGAGCCCGACGCGAAACGGCTCGATGCTGTGCGGCTGGGCGTCGAGCAGGGATAGCACGGCCTTCCCGAGCACGAGCGAGATATTCCGCTCGAGTCCGACCTTGAGACGTTCGAGATGATGTCGCCGCGCGTCGGCCGGAGGCGTCAGATCGACCCATATCGCTCCGTCGCGAATCTCAGTGGGAAAGGCGCGGACGTCATCGGCCCATTGGTCGAACGTGCCACCGGTTTCGAGATCAAAGCGGGCGTGATGCCAGTGGCACGTGAGGATGCCGTCGCAGATGCTGCCGCGCGAAAGGGGAAAACCCATGTGAGGGCAGCGATTGTCGACGGCGAACACCCGCTGACCCTCGCGGACAATTGCCAGCGTATGCCCTTCCAAGTGCAAGACGGCACACGTTCCAGGGGCGACCTCGGAGAGGGTTTTTGCTCGGACCCAGTGGCGGCCATTGGACTCCGATGCGGGCGGCGTCGAACTGCGGACCTGATGATCGCTCGACATTTACCTCTCCTACAGAGAATTGGGTGCCACTGGCGGCTGGTCCGCCAGTGTCCTTCTTGGCGCCTCAGCACCAGGGTCTCTTGCCGTGCGGGCCCTGGTGGTCTATTTTCCAAGTATTGACTTCTGAAATGATGCTGATGCAAAACTCCGGATATGTCAAGTAAAGACTTGGAAAATCATTCGCACTCGAGAAACGGTGACAGTCCGCTGGGACGCGTCTCGGCCGATCGGATCCTGATGCGGCTCAAGAGCCGGGGACCTCAGACCGCCGGCGACTTGGGGGCGGCGCTCAAGATCACGGGCGAAGCGGCACGCCAGCAGTTAGCCCGGCTCGCGGAAGAGGGATTGGTCACCGCCGTTGCCGAGACGCGCGGCGTCGGCCGTCCCTCGCTGATTTGGCGGCTGACGGCCAAGGGGAACGCCCGCTTTCCCGACACGCACGCCGAACTCACCGTGCAGCTGATCGACGCGGTCCGCACCGAGCTCGGTGAAAAAGCGCTCGGCCAACTCGTCGCGGCCCGCGGGCGAACGATGGAAGCCACGTACACAGAGGCAATGAAGGGCGCACAAGGGCTGAAAGCACGCATCCAGCGGCTGGTCGAGCTGCGCAATCGCGACGGCTACATGGCCGAGTGGTCGGCTCGCGGCAAGGCTTATCTTCTGGTCGAAAATCACTGCCCGATTTGCGCCGCCGCCACGGCCTGCAGCGGCTTCTGCCGTTCCGAACTCGAGCTTTTCAGCAAGCTGCTGGGTCCGGACGTCAGCGTGACGCGCGTCGAGCATCTGATCGAGGGAGCGCGGCGCTGCGCGTATGCGATTACCCCGCAGCGCCGCCGCCGAGCAGTCGCGAGCTGACTGAGCGGCTTGTCGGGTCCCAAATTGCGGGCAACGTGCCCTGGAATGATCCGCCTCTCCCGCGTCTGCGTTCCCATCATGGTCCACCCTGCCCGATATACTGGTCGAATCCGGGGCAGGAAATCTGACGAGGCCGTTCGATGTCCCTCACCAACTTGATCCCTGACGTTGACGGTAACGACGAGGAGGACGACGGTTCGACAGGTTGTCTCCTCTGCGTCGCCTTTGTCGTGGCGTGGCTGATCTCGGCGGGTTTCACCTTAAGAGAAATTCGCTACTGGGTTTTCGGACGGACCATCGATGCCTCGGTGATCCGCGTTCAGCCGCCGGTCGCCAGTGAAGACTCCGAAGGCGCGTTCGAGATCCGCTATTCGTTCATCGATCCCTCGTCGAAGGACGTGCGAGAGGAGACCGATTCAGTCCCGGCCTCATGGGGTCCGCCGCCTCCCGGGCTTACGGTGCAGTACATCGCCGGTCGCCCGGGCACATCGCGAATCTTGGGGAACCGAAGCAACGTCGCCATCTGGATCTTCGCAATCACCAGCCTCTGCGTGGTGGGTGGGTTCGCGTATCTCTACATCGACGCGAAACGCGCCTTAGCGCCCCATCATGCAAGTGGCCGCGGACCTCGAAGGAAAAGAAGACGCCGCTGGCTCCCTAAGATCGGCTGACGCGCTCTTAAAGTGGCGTTTCCTCGGCCGCAATTCTAAATTTGAACCCTCGTCGCGCCGCATTGCCGACGGGACGATGCTTTGGGCCGCGGTTGCCGGGCTGAGGAACGGACGGGATGCAGATCGAAAAGAGTTCGCAAGGAGACTTGCTGGAACTGACATTGCGCGGCCGGCTCGACAATGATTCTTCAGTTTATTTTCGCGAGGAAATCGAAACGTCTGCGCGGGAGGGTTGGCATCGCATCCTGGTCGACTTGAGCGGCGTGACCTACCTCAGCTCCTCGGGCATCGCGGCGCTCGTCGACGCCAAGAAACGTCTGGATCGTCTCGCCGGGCTGTTTGGGATTCACAATGCGAGCCCGGAAGTCGAGCAGATTCTGCGTCTGACTCGCCTCTTGGAGATGCTGCACTGCGATCCTCACAAGGCGCGGTCGGGCCCGTCGATGAGCACGACGACATCGGCCCTGTCGTCCGCAACCCGCTACGCTCACGAAGACGGACTCGAGCTGGCGATCTATTCGCTCAACGATTCGCCGCCGCTTGAGTGCCACGTCTTCGGCAATTCGCAGTCGTTATTTGACTCGAATGGTTCACAGGCACGTCCACAAGGCGTCACATTCGGCCCGCAGACTTTCGGCCTCGGGCTGGGGGCGCTCGGCCACTCGTCGCAGGATTTGTCAGAGGTCAAAACCCCGCAGTCGGCGCAATACGGCGAATTCCTGGCCGTTTCCGGCGCTGTGGCCCAATCGGCACACAAGAGCCACGGTCTGCCCGATTACTTGTTGGCGGCCGGCGACTTCGTGCCGGCGGCACAGATCCTCTACGGAGTGAAGTGCGAAGGCGAGCTGCCGATGCTGATCCGGTTCAGTCCGGCCGAGACGGGAACTCAGATCGGGCTGTCGAAGATTGTCTCGTGCGCGCTGCGGCAGGCCACTTTTCGCCTCGCGGGATTGGTCATCCTGGCTGATTGCGCGGGGTTAGTCGGAGCCCAATTGCGTGAATCGCCGACCAGATTGTCGCACGACGGAAGCGATCGTTTCGCGCTGCCCGGCATTCGGAAATGGCTCTCGTTCAGCGCCGAGCAAATTCACCGGCACAACCTCGTGCTGATCGTGGGAATCGCCGCCGCCGGAGCGGTCGAGCAATCGTCGCCACTTTCGCCCCTCCTGCGACCGATGGAGCCGACAGGTGAATTGAGCGGACATTTTCATGCTGCCGTTTTTCCCTACCGGCCACTCAAAAAACGAGTGTTGCCGCTGGGACCCTCAGTGAGCGAATTGTTCGAGTCCGGCTCGATCGAAGACGTGTTGCACCTGCTGCGAGACGATCGCCCGACGAGCGGAGCCGGAGAGTCGGAACTCTTCGGCGGGGCGTGTTGGCTTGGTCCGATCGAGATCCCGATCGCCGTGGAGGAGAGCACATGACGCTGCTCATCGGGTCGTTAACCGTCGGGCTGATGCTCTCGCTGCTCGCCTTCGGCATTCTGATCAGCTATCGCGTGGTGGCGTTTGAGGATTTGACGGTTGACGGCTCATTCACGCTGGGCGGGGCGACGGCCGCAATGCTGATCGTCAGCGGCACCGGCCCGCTGGTCGCCACGCTCTGCGGAGCGCTCACCGGCGCGACGGCCGGCGCAGTGACGGCCACGTTGCACGCCCGCTTCGGCATCAACCGTCTGCTGTCCGGGATCCTGGTGATGACGGCGCTCTACTCCGTCAACCTGCGGGTCATGGGGAAGAGCAATATTCCCCTGGCGTCGCAGAAAACATTGATGAACTTCGCGAACCAAATGGCTGCGAGGCTGTTTACCGGGCGATCGGTGTTGCACGTGGCCGGGTGGGAGGCGTCGCCCCGTGACGTTTGCGGACTGGCGATCATGACTGTTGTGGCTGCCGGCTTCGGTCTCACGCTGTTTGCCTTTTTTCGCACGAACCTGGGGCTAGCGATGCAGGCGATCGGCGACAACAGCCGCATGATCCGGGCTCTAGGGGTCAACGTCGAGCGCATGATGATCGTGGCCCTGTTCATCAGCAACGGCTTGATTGGGCTCTCGGGAGCGCTGATGGCCCAGTACCAGGGATTCGCGGACGTCCAAATGGGAATCGGCATGCTCGTGTGGGGCGTGGCCAGCGTGATTCTCGGTGAATCGTTGGTCGGAACGAAGAAGATCGGCTTCCTGATCACCGGAGCCGTGATGGGATCGGTGCTGTTTCGACTGCTGGTCGCCATCGCCTTGCGGTGGGGACTGAATCCGAACGATCTCAAACTGATCACCGCCGCGTTCGTGTTTGCGGCCCTCGTGCTGCCGAAGTTCGTCTCGGGCGGCTCGCGCTTGGTGCGGAGAGAGCGACGTGCTTGAAATCACCGACGTCAAAAAGACGTTTCATTCCGGCACGCCGAACGAGGTGCGCGCCTTACAGGGCGTGAGCCTTTCGCTGGAGCGGGGTTCATTCGTGTGCGTGATCGGGACGAACGGATCGGGCAAGTCGACGCTGCTGAACGCCGTCGCCGGGGCGTTTCTGGTCGATTCCGGGCGAATCGAGCTCGATGGCGCCGATATTACGCGCTGGCCCGAGCACCGTCGCGCCAAACTGATCGGCCGAGTCTTCCAGGATCCGTTCAGCGGCACGGCCCCGTCGATGACGATCGCAGAAAACCTCGCGCTGGCAGCCCGGCGCGGGCAACGGCGAGGACTGAATTGGGCTCTGACGCCAGGTCGTCGCGGCAAGCTGCGGGACCGTGTCGCGGCGATGGGCCTCAACCTAGAGGATCGGCTCAACAATCCGATCGGAACGCTTTCCGGTGGGCAGCGGCAGTCGCTCACATTGCTGATGGCGGGGCTGATGAAGCCGTCGCTCTTGCTTCTGGATGAGCATACGGCCGCACTGGATCCCAAGAGCGCCGATCAGGTCATCCGCCTGACGCAAGAGTTCATCAGCCGGGACCACCTCACGACCTTGATGGTCACGCACTCGATGCAACAGGCGGCGTTTCTGGGGGATCGGGTCATCATGATGGACCGCGGGCAGATTGCGTTTGACATCTCGGGTCAGGCGAAACGACGGCTGCGCCCTGAGGACTTGCTGTCGCGATTCGAAGATCTGCGTCGCGCCAATCAGCTC
>DASZIA010000537.1:0-3623 GCA_035949535.1 Planctomycetaceae bacterium
CCCATGTCTTCCAGTTTTTTGAGGACGTAGCCGATGTTGTCGTCCATCTGCTTCATGCCGGCTTCGTTGACGCCCCAATCCTTGCCGCCCGGCTCGCCGACCATGGACATGTACTTATCCGACAACACGGTCGTGACGTGCATTCGCGCCGGATTGTAGTAGCAGAAGAACGGTTTGCCGGTCTTCTTGGGATCGTTGCGGTCGAGGAAGTCGATCACATGCGTCGAGATTTCCTCGTCAACGGTCTTGGACCGCTCGAGCGTAAGCGGTCCCTCGTCTTTGCCGGTCTGGTTCTTCGCAGTGCCGTCGGAGGACTTCATCCAGAGTATCGGGCGAGGAACGGCCATGCAGATGCCGTCTTTGGGGTCGATCGCGCCCGGGGGTTCCGGGATGCCCGGAATCGGCTCCACCTTCATAGGCGGCGCAATGCTTTGCACGAGCGGAGTCTTGTTGATGTCGGGGAAGCTCACCTGCTGCATCGCGTCCAGGTGATAGAGGTAGCCCCAATACTCCTGGAAGCCGTGCGCTGTCGGCAGAGAATCGGGGTGGTCGCCCAAGTGGTTCTTCCCGAACTCGCCCGTGGTGTAGCCGAGGTTATACAGGAACTGCCCGATACACGGAGTGCCGGGTCGCAGGTAGGACGGACTGCCGGGCAATTGCGGCGGGATCATGCCCGTGCGCAGCGGATACATGCCGGTGACGAAGGCGTTGCGCCCTGAGGTGCAGCTCTGCATAGCGACGTAGTCCATGAAGATCGCGCCTTCGCGCGCGATGCGGTCGATGTTCGGTGTCTCGCCGACCATTAAGCCGCGGTGGTAACAGCTCGGCTGCATCCAGCCGATGTCGTCGCCCATGATGAACAGGATGTTCGGCTTCTTGCCCGAGGCCGGCTGTTCCTGCACTGCCGCATTGTTGGCCAGAGCCACAAGCTGTCCTTTGGCCGAGCCTATCGCGCAGTGCGTGCCGGCGGATGCCTTGACGGTGTGGCCTGATTGCGCGACTACGGGTTGTTGCGCGCCGACGTGTTGCGGTCCAACGGGGGGACGCAGGGCCGGGCCTTCAACTTTGTCGGCCACGCGTGGTTGCGACGGCGAAGCGTCGGCGCTGCGGAATGCGTCAAACCTGCTTGACGCGGCCGCGTAGCCGAGCAGCCCGCCGATCGCCAAGACGGCGATCGTCTGCGCTCTGCTGTTCTTGAACATTCGGACTCTCCTGATGTTGGGACTACGAATGATCGACCTGAAACGCTCCGGCCCGACGGTCGACTCCTCCTTCTATGCCGCCTCTGGGTCATTCACGAAAGCGGCAAGCGCGATTGCGAAAAGAAGCAGTGCGTGGACCAGCGGTCCGGTCCGCTCGGCGGCGCGCCAAAGCGGCGACGAGTCAGTGAGACGAGTTCAGCGAATGATGGGTGCATCGGGGTGAAGACGAATCCCCGTGGTGCCCCGTTCGTGGCGGGTCCACCGCACCTGGCGTTCGCGCTGCGTGAACGAGGGACGCGGCCTTACGGCGCATCGTTCACAAGACTAACGCGGCAATCTTTACCGGAAGCCGGTGGCGACAAACTCCTGCCTCGAAATGCAGGCAAAAGCAACGAAGTCAGCGAATCTCAAAGCCCGCCCGCGCGACAGAACGTCGGGGCTCAAGTCGAGGGAACCGATAAACCGAAACAGCCGATGGGTTGCAGGAAAGGCATCCACTGCCGGAACGCTCGCCGGTCATCAGCGAGCGCTTGCCAGTGTGCAGGGGCGGATTACGAATGTCAACCAAGCGACTCCGTCATCACCAACGGACCTCATCAGCCCATCCGACCGCTCCGGGTTGGTAAACACGATTGGCGACGCGAGCCGCATCGGCTACGATCTTTGATAGCTGAGCAGCGGAAGCTCGGCCGAGAGAGGTCTCGGAGGAAAGTCGAGCAGCATGCCGACTCTAAGCCGAGGTCCGAGTGATAGCGAAGAGGCTATAAATCGTCGGAGGCGCAGGGATTGCGTCAACTGTTTGCCTGGCTCCTGCTGGTGTCGATTGGATTCTCTGCGTCGATCGCAGGCGATAAGCCCCTCCGCCGCTACGCGATGATCCTGGCCCTGGATCAGAGTCCCGAATCGGAATGGCTCCGCCGCGAGATCGAGCGGGACTGGACCAAGCCGAATCCCGAGATCGTGCTCTCTCCCGATCAGCAGAAGGAGGTCCGGATTCGCGGCAGCCAGCTGAACGCCGTCATGGCCCGGCTGCGGCAGAAGTTCATCGTCACGATCGTGAATGCTTGCCCCCGCGGTGTCCGCATGCCGGCGATCTGCCTTGGGGGGAAATGGGAGTCGATCGACCGCCGGGCTTTTGTCAAAGAAACCGATCCGCTGTTGACGCTCGAGTGGTATCACCACGAACACGATTGGGTTGTCGGCAGACCGGAGGGCGAGGGGGACTGGAAACGCTACTGGTATCTCGGCCCGCGACCCTACCCACCCTGGCTCGCCGACGCCAGCCAAGATTCGGTCATGTACCAGGACGGCGTCCACCGCACTGCAAACCGCGAGGACGACGCAAAAGAACGTTGAACCTGACGGAGCGCAACCCGGCTCGGCGGCCTCGCGGCGTGGTTCGTGTTGCCCGTATTCATGTAGCTGATCGCCCGCAACGGCAGTGTGGCCGGGGCGCTCCGCATTGCGGAAGCCCCGGAACGTCGACAAACCTGCCGCGACGCTCACGACGAAACAAGGCGTGGAAAAGGCGACTACTTGCCGCTCGGGGCTCGGCGAGAAGCGGGACTCTTCGTGGCGGCGCCTTCCGCTTCGGAATTGTCCTCGGCGGTCGCTCCGATTGGAGCGGCCGGGCCGCCGCGTAGTTCGCGGATCAGCAGTTTCGCCGTGTCGGCAGGGACGGCGTACGTTTCGACGCGGCCGGCTCGGGCGATATTCACGCCGACCGCTTTGCCCGAGAGATCGACGACCGGTCCGCCGCACATCTCCGGGCTGAGGACCGTGTCGTGCTGAATGGCCTGGGGAAAGCCGGCGCGGCGGTGGCTCATTCGGCCGCTCATCCGGTTCATCCAGTACCCGCGAGTAAGAGGACCGCCCACGGCCCGTCCCACTGTGGCCCGGACGGTCAGCTGCTTGCCACCCCGTCGCACCACGACGCTGACGCTGTCGCCCGGGGCAAACTTGTGCAGCAGTTGATCGAACGATTGGGGATTGTCGACGCGCTGGTCGCCTGCCTTCACGATAATATCGCCGATCTGGACGCCCGCTCGTGCGGCCGCACTGCCCGGCACGACGTGCGTCACTTTCGGTCCGGGCGCCCCATCGGAAAGTTGAATGCCGAGCACTCCTTTTTCGGGCGGGATCGGACGGCGGCCCACGCTGACGATTCCGACCGCGACCGGCAGGTCGTCAATTCCGGGCGTTGCCAGCCATTGACCGACGTGCGGATCGCGGCCTTCGGCCCATTCGACGGCGGCAAGGCCTGTCAGGTCGACTCTCAATAGCGCGACGTCGTAGCGGCTGTGGATGCCGACGATTTTCGCCCCAACGATCCCGCCGCCACGGATGCGGCACTGCAGGTCGTCGCTCAAGTCGCTGGCTTTGGTGAGGATGTACCCGTCCGGGCTGACGATCACGCCGAGC
>DASZIA010000538.1:0-3698 GCA_035949535.1 Planctomycetaceae bacterium
GGGGGGTAACGATTCAAACTGGCTGATGCCACCACCTGTGCCGCTCCAGGCGCTTTCCGATTGGTAAACCCCGCTGGTGTTGATCGTCAGACTTGTTCCGCCGACGGCGACGACGTCGCGGGAAAAGGACGGAAAGCCAGCGGGCGTCCCGCTATCCCCCGTCGAGGCGAGGAAGGTAACGCCTTGGTGTTTAACCGGAGTGAGGAAAAAGCTGGCTTCGTCCTGCGTCTCGTCCCCCGTCTGGCCCTGATACTCTGAGGTGCCCCAGCTATTCGAGACCACGGTCACGGCCGGATTTGCTGCCGCCGACAGCTCCGTCGCGTACATATCGTTGCTGATCGGCGAATTGGCCTCGTACAAGATGATGTTGGCTTGCGGCGCGATGGCGTGGATCCATTGGACGTCGAGCGATTCCTCGACGCCCCAGCCAGCGTCGGTGCCCGTGGGGAGCGTCGTCGACCCGTCCTCACCGAGGAGCGTCAGGGTCGGGCCGCCCGTCGCATTAAATTGGGGCAGGCTATAAAACGAGTTGAACGCATTACTGTCCTTCAGGATCGTCGGGTCGTTGAACGCGTCGACGATCGCGACGGTCTGCCCCGTGCCGTCGCCCTTGACTCCGTTGAACAAAATCAGGGGGGAGCCGGAGGAGTCTGTAATGCCGTAGGCCGTTTGCATTTGCTGCGGCGTGATCGGCGCAACGGTGTCCGGGGATCCGGAGCCACCCGTGAACGGCACGAAGGTCGTCTTGGCTACGAATTTGGCCAATGGCGCGGCGACGGCCGCGGACGCTGGAAGCGCCGCAGAAAGCATCTGCCGGCCTTCGAGTTCTTCGACGCTGGGACCGCAGCAGATGGCCCGAGGGCCCAACTCCGAATCGCGCCGATTGCGGCGGCGTGAATGCTTCCTTCGGCTTACGGGCTTGCTGGAATAGGAGCGCGAAATCGTAAGCCGTCGGGGGAAAAACATCCTCGGACTCCTGCAACAGGTGCGCAGTTTTTCTGGCGTGGACGAAAAAGGAACACCCGACGGAGCCGCAGCTGATGCCCGCCTCGATCGAGAGATAAGGTCTTGAGCGACTTTGCGAAGAGGGAGAGTTTGGTTGCCGGTGTTAATTTGGCTGAGCCGGCGTTAATTTGGCTGTTCTGGGGATTGGACAGTAATTCTGCAGGAGAATCAAGCCCCGAAATCCCCAGCCCCGGTAAGAATTCAGTCAGCTACTTGACAACCCCCCTCGAGCTACATATTCCGCGACTCGAAGCGCGCGTCACTCGACTAGTTGCCGGTCGTCAGCACAACGCGGAATCGGGCCTTGCCGCTCATCATGCGCTCGTAGGCCTCGCTGGCGCGCTCGAGCGGCAGGACCTCGTTCATGGACCGCACGCCCGTCAGCACGCTGAACCGCAGGGTGTCCTGCGAATCGATCGAGGTTCCGGAGTACCAGCCTTTCACCGAGCGGCACCCGCCGAGGAGGAACAAGGGATTCACCTCCAACGAGGGGACGGCTCCAATGACCAACATCGTCCCGTTGATGGCGAGCCCTCCCAGCACAGAGCGCATGGCGTCGCCGCTGGTCACTGTGGCGAGGATGGCCTTGGCGCCCCCCAACCGGGCCAGTTCCGCGGCCGGATCCTGCGTCTGGTTGTCGATGTAGTGCGACGCGCCCAATTTACGGGCCAACGCCTCCTTGTCCTGTCCGCGGGCGATGGCCACGGTTTTGAATCCCATCTTGGCCGCATATTGCACACCCAGATGGCCGAGCCCTCCCAGGCCAAGAATCGCCACGACTTCACCCGGCCCGGCTCCGCTGTGTCGCAGCGCATTGAACGTCGTAATTCCCGCGCACATGAGCGGCGCGGCATCGATCTCCGATAACTCCTTCGGCACGCGGGCCACCGCCGACGACTGGGCGATCATATAGTCGGCGTATCCGCCGTCGGATGTGATCCCCGTGACCCGAGTTGCGGTTTGGCAGGCGAAGAAATCGCCTCGACGGCACGCTTCGCAGTACCCACAGTAGCCGCCGTTCCAGCCCACGCCGATTCGTTCGCCGACCGTCAGGCCGGCCACGCCTGGCCCCACGGCATCGACGAGCCCAATCACCTCGTGCCCGGGAACCCGCGGGTACTCGAGTCCGGGGAACATTCCCTCCTTGGTCAACGAATCGCTATGACAGACGCCGCACGCCTGAACCTTGATCCGCACACTGCCCGAACCCGGTTCGGGGATATCGCGCTCGACGATTTCAAAGGGTCCTTTCGCTCGGCTGACCTGAACGGCACGCATCTTGGGCATCGGACGACTCCTTGACTGTGAGCAGTGTCGATCGAGGGTTTTCCAGACGAATTGTAGCGCGGGTTTGCTGCGATCAAGGGGCACCGTTGGCGGAAGTGCTCAGACCGTCGTCGAGCCGACGGAGAAGTCACAAAACGTTGTGCTCAAACGATCGTCGGCGGGTCGAGCGTGCGGTGCTCGTCGTCGACTCGCGGCCAGTCGAGCACGAAGCGACAGCCGAAGCCCGGCTTGGTCTCGACGATCACGTCGCCGCCATGCTCGCGCAGGATCTTTTGGCTGACGGCGAGGCCCAGTCCGGTGCCGCGCGCCCCTTTGGTCGACTCGAAGATGTTGAAGATCTTGGCCAGATGCTCCTCGGGAATCCCCGGACCGTTGTCGGTCACAGCCACGAACATCACGTCGGACGACGCGTCGTGTCCCGTCTCGACGATCACGTGCCCGCCTTCGATTCCGTCAACGGCGTCGATCGCATTGGTGAGGATGTTGAGCACGGCCCGGTGGATCCCTTCCGGATCGAAGGTCGCGGTCGGCAACTCTTCTTTCAGCCGGACTTCCAGGCGCACGCGGCAGTCGGCCGCCCGCGACTGCATCAGCTCGCAGACTTCGGCCACGGTTTGATTGAGCGACGCCAACTTCATCACCGGCTGGCGCTCTTTGCTGAAAGTCAGCATGTCCATCACGAGCTGGTAGATCTTGTTTTGATTCTTCTCGACAATGCCCCAGCCCTGCTGCACGTGCCCTTCATTGTGCTCCTTGAGCCCCAAGTCGATCAGGTAGCTCCCCCCGCGAATGCCCTGCAGAATGTTCTTGATGTGATGGCTGAGCATGGCGATCGTCTGGCCCATTGCCGCCAAGCGCTCGGCTTTGAGGAGCGCCTCTTGGTAACGGCTGTTTTCGATGGCGAGTGCCGCCTGGCTGCCAATGGCGACCAACAGACGCAACTGCTCCTCAGAAAACTTGTGCGTCACGCCGCCGTCGAGGACAACTCGCTCGGGCGGTGTCGTCGTATCGACGTAAATCACGCCGAGCACGTCGTAGCGACCCTGCATGGGGACGCACATCGCTTCGCGAATGCCTGCCTGCAGGATGCTTTGCCCGGGAACGAACCGCCGATCGGTCCGCGCGTCGGACGTGCGCACGCCTTGGCCTTTTTGCAGCACGTAATCGACGATACTGGTCGACACCGGCATCCGCGCGCTCTGGTCGGCCCGACGGCCGTAACTCACCACTTTGGGAATGCTGGTGCCGGTCTCAGGGTCGGTGACAAGCATGCACCCGCGATCCGCCCCGACGACTCCGATCGTCAGATTGAGAATTCGCTGCAGCAATTGATCCAACGAGATGGCCGGGCTGACCGCCTCTTCGGCGATGCGATAAATCGCCTGCAGGTTCGATAGCTCCTGCGC
>DASZIA010000539.1:0-32216 GCA_035949535.1 Planctomycetaceae bacterium
CGTCTTTTTGCCCCGGAGCATCTGCAAATGGCGGCGAACCGCCGAGGGCGTGATAGATCGTGCATCCCAGGCTGAACACGTCGGTCTGTGGATCGCCCGGGGCAGTTCCACCCGACAGCTCTGGAGATGAGTAGCACGACGTTGGGAACGGTGGGGACGGTTGGCTCTTGTCGTCGCGGAGAAAAACGGCGTCTGCCACGCCGAAGTCGGCGACCTTCAGTCCGCCCTCGCGATCGATCAACAGATTTGCCGGCTCGACGCCGCGATGCACGATTCCCGCCTCGTGCAGCCGGCCCAGTCCGACGGCCGCCTGGAAGGCATAGTTGCAAGCCTCTCTCCAGGGGAGCGCGCCATGCAAGGCGATTAGTTCGGCCAAGGAAATCCCGGGAACCAGCTCCATGACCAAGAACGGGGATGCTTCTTCGGACCCGCAGCCCGCCAGCGTGCGAACGACGCCCGAATGCTCAACCGTCTGTCCGAGACGGGTCTCCGCCGCGAGCCGCCGTCGGGCGTCGGCATCCGCAGTGAGCGGACGGGCCAGGACTTTTAGTGCGACTCGTTGTTTCGTTTCTGGAGCGATCGCTTCGCAGATCCAAGTCTCGCTGCCCTTCGCCAGAAATTCGACAAGCTCGAAACCTCCGAGCCGCAATTCTCCGAGTTGATCGGACGCAAACCATTCGGCCTGAGCTTCGTCCAGAATTCCCTCGGCGCAGAGGATCTCGGCCAGGGCGCGGTCTTGGGCAACCTGTTTCGATCCAATACGGCGACGACGATGGCGATCGCGATCGGCCCGTATGGCACTGATTGCCATTTGGAACCGACGATTCTCCGATCGAAATTCGTCGACTGTGCTCTGAAATTGCTTTTTGGCCGCCCGCGCAAAGGCTTGTTCTTCGCGCAAGCGTCTGGTCCACTCGTCGAGCCGTTCGCGCTCTTCATCGAGTCGTTCGGACTCCGCCGCCAATGTAATTTGACGCGTCGACAAATCGACCTCGCACTCGGTCATGCGGCGTTCGCGCTCGTCGAGTTCCAACTGGGCTTTGGCGAGCTCCTGCCGCGCTGCCTCGGCCGCCGCGCGGTCTTCGCCCAGCCGGAGCCGCTGCTCATTGATCTCGCCGCGAACGAGGTCGAGCCGTTTTCGTTCTTGCTCCACGGCGCGCTCAGTCGAGGCGAGCGCTTCCTGGCCCGCAAGGAGCTGGGCCTGCCGCTCGCCGACCTGAGCCCGGTCGCGCTCGATGGCGTTACGCAAGCGGCCAATTTCCGCCTCTGCCGCGCGGAGGGTCGCCTCGTCTTCTTCCAGCCGCGCCTTCTGGCGGTCGAATTCTTCGAGTTTCGTTTCGAGTTCGAGGTGTTCCTGCCCGAGCACGGCGAGACTTCGGCCCAACTCGGCTTCGGTCTGCTCGACCTCCCGCAGCCGCTGTTCGAGGGCGTCGCGCCGCGTGTCGTTTTCGTGGCGCAACATCGCCACTTGCGCCTCGTTCGACTTCAATTCTTCGGCACGCGTCGCCAGCGCGAGCGCTGACTGCTCGAGTTCGGCCTCGCCGGCGGACAGCCGGTTCCCGCGTTCGGTCAACTCGGCGTCGGCCCGCGATTGCTCCGCCGCGCGACCGGAAAGCTGGGCCACCTGTCGCTCGAAGTCGACTGCCCGAGCGGCGAGCGCCGACGATTCCTGGGTCAACCAATCTCTTGCAGTGCCGAGTGTTTTGCGATCCGCATCGAGCGCATTTTGTCCAGCGGCCAGTGCCGACGCGGCCTCGTCGAGCTGGCGCCGGTCTTCCGCCGCCGACTTGCGATCGGTCGCGAGCGCCTGTTGCTCCGCTGCAAGCGCGGTGACGGCCTTCTCGAGTTGGCGCCGATCGCCTTCGAGCGATGCTCGGTCCGACTCGAGTACCCGCTGCGCCGTCGCCAGTGCTGCCGAGGCCTGTTCGCGGTTCCTTCGATCGCTGGCCAGCGTTTTTCGCTCCGATTCGAGGGCGCGACGCGCATCGACGAGTCCGCGTTCGCGTCCATCCAGTTCGTCGCGCTGCCGCGCCAGCGACGCCGATCGAGCCTGCAGTTCTCCGGCTTCTGCCTTGAGGAGTTCGGTTTCATGCTTGAGCGCGGCCCGTTCGCTCTCGAGTGCCGTTCTCTCGCTTTCGACTTCCTGGCGCATCTCAGCCAGCGAAGACCGCTCGGCTTCCAGCTCCTTCCGGCGAGCGGCGGTCTCGGCATCCAGCTTTGTCTGCGTGGCACGTCGCGCATCGAGCGCGTCCGCCTGTCCGCTCAGCTCTTCTTGGCGTTGCCTCAACTGTTTCGCGACACGCTCTTGTTCCTTCGTCTGGGCCTCGAACTCCTGCTGCCGTTTTTCGAGCGCCTTGCCTTCGGACTGGGCGGTCCGAAGGTTTTGGTCGTGTTGGTGTCGCGCGGCAGTTAGCGAGGCGCGATCGGTCTCGAGTTGTCGACGCAGCGCGGACAGCTCGACTCGTTCGGAATCGATCCGAGCGCGGGCATTGGACAGGGCGTCTCGATCTCGATCAAGCGCTGCTCTGTCATGGGTGGCTGCCTCATTGTGCTGACGGATCCGCTCAGCTTCAGACGCCAGGCCAGCCGAGCCCGAGTCGAGCGCCGCCTCCCTCAATCGGCACTCGTCCTCCCGTAATCGGCAATCTTCCTCGCGCCTCCGGCACTCCTCCTCTCGCCTTTGGGCGTCCGCGTTCGCCGCCGCGAGCCGGCCTTCCGCGGTACGGAGGTCTGTCTCACGTCCGTCGATACGGGCGGTCCGCTGCTCGATCTCCTGCGTCGCTGCGGCGAGTTGACGTTCGCGTGCGTGAAGTTCTGCCTCCAAAGTCTCGATCGATGACCGATCGGCACTCAGGGCAAGCCGCTCGCCAGCAAGTGAATTTTGATCAGCTTCCAACTCGGCGCGGCTTGCAACCGACGCGGTTTCGCGCACGTCGAGCGCCTCGGTGGCGAGACGGTGCGCGGCGCGATCAGCCTCAAGAGCGGTGCGCTCGGCCGCGTGTTCGCCCCGATCCTTGTCGAAGTCACGTCGGGCCGTCGCAAGCGCATCCGATTCGTCTCGCATGCGATTCTGCTGTTGCTCGATCTCCGCGCGGAGCCGAGCCAGATCGGCTCGCTCTGCGTCGAGGGACTGTCGCGCTGCGGTAAATTCGGCGCGCTCCCGGTCGACCCGAGCTGTCTCTTGCGCAAGAACGGCCGGTGACGGGCCAAAACGTGAGTCGAGCTGGTCTTCCGCGCTTTCCTCTATGCGCGGCAGGCTCGTCTCGACGCGGACGCGGTACGGACCGACTTCAATCTCATCCCCGTCTCCAAGCGTCCAGACGCTGATGGCACGCCCGTTGACTCGCGTTGGGAAGCGCGTTCGCAGGTCGCGGATCCGCAGCCGCCCCGAAAAGACCGTAATCAGAAAGTGGGCCGCCGCCACGTCGGGGCCGACAAACTGGATGTTGCAGCCAGGCCGGCTGCCTCCCAAGGTCGTCGGGCGGAAGACGTCCTTGACGACGCTGCGGCCATCGCCGCCGGCAATCACCAGTCGGGCCGACCCGTTCGCGAAGTCGGTCGAATCGACCTGCCGCGGGAGATTCGTTTCGACCAGGCACTCGAACTCGCCCATTCGCACGACGTCGCCCGCAGCCAATGAGGCCACGTCGATCCGCTGGCCGTTGAGCCATGTTCCGCTGGTCGCGCGCAGGTCATGGACCCGCAGCCCGCCCCCGTCGACGGCAAACACGCAATGCACCGGCCCAACGCCGGGCCCGATCAACTCGATGTTGCACGGACCCACCGAACCGACGAGCGTGGTGGGTCGGAGGATGTTCTTGGTGACAGATTTTCCGTCGGCGCCGCGGATCACCAAACGCGCGTACGGGGAGCCTGCCGGTTCATTCACCGGCGGTTCGAGGCCCGCATTCTTGGCCGATTGGCTTTCCACGGATCATCGTCTGTCCAGAGCCCGCGCGCCGCGCAATGCCTTGAGTCTAACCCGGAGCGGGGCGCGGAACTACCCGTTTTTTCGTGCGCCACCCCCGCGTTGACAGCGCGCCTGGGAACGCGTTTGGCCTGTCGTGGACGACGGTTTGACCCGATATTTTCGAGCGATACAATGCGCGCGAGACTGCACCACTTCACGAACCGTGACATTTCCTCGCGGATTGCGACTTTTCCCCCAAATCGCTACGGAAAGGTTGGCCATGCGTCGACGTGATTTTCTGACGGCTGCCGTTGCCACCGCCGCTTCATCGACTCTTCTGCGTCGTGGGATAGCCGCACACCACCAAGAGCCCAGCGGCTCGGCTCACGCGACCTACGCGTCGCCGCGCGAGGCCATGCAGAGCGAACGCGAAAAAATCGCGTTCGTCACGGCGACGTATGCCGCCACGTCGGTCAAAAAGCCAGACTTCCTGGCGATCGTCGACGTCGACCCGGCGTCTTCGACTTATTCGCAGGTGATCGAACGCGTGCCGATGCCCGAGACGGGGGACGAGCTGCATCACTTTGGCTGGAACGCCTGCAGCAGCTGCCACGGCGACGCGAAGCACATGCGGCAGTTCCTGGTCGTGCCCGGCTTGAAGTCAACTCGCATCCACATCATCGACGTCGCCGATCCGCGGCGGCCAAAGATGCACAAGGTCATCGCACCGGAAGAAATCATCTCGAAGACCAATCTCACGGGTCCGCACACCGTCCACTGTCTGCCGACCGGCGAGATCATGATCTCAATGCTCGGCGACGCGAAGGGGAATCTCCCCGGCGGCTTCCTGCTGCTCGACGACAAGTTCAACGTCGCCGGCCGCTGGGACCCCGCCAAGAGCGGCATGACCTTCAACTACGATTTTTGGTATCAGCCCCGACACAACGTGATGGTCAGCAGCGAATGGGGGGCGCCCAACACCATCAAAGACGGCTTCAAGCCGCCCGACGTGGCGGCCGGCAAGTACGGCCGTCGCCTGAATTTCTGGGACTGGGAAAAGCGGACGATTCTGCAGACCGTCGATCTGGGCGAGGCGGGGCTGATTCCGCTCGAAGTCCGCTTTCATCACTCACCAGGGAGTTCGCACGGCTTTGTCGGGGCCGCGCTCAGCAGCGCGATTTGGCACTTTCACCCCTCCGACAAGACGGACCTCTCGTGGCAGGCTGAAAAAGTGATCCAGGTCGATCCGGTGCCACAGAAGGGCTGGCCCTTCCCGGTCCCCGGACTGATTACCGACCTCGTCCTCTCGCTCGACGACCGCTGGCTCTATTTCTCCGATTGGCTGCACGGCGACGTCCGCCGCTACGACGTCAGCGATCCGGCCCATCCCAAGCTGACGGCTCAAGTCTGGGTCGGCGGCGTGCTCGGCAAAAAACGATCGGTGAAGGGCCGCGACCTCAACGGCGGCCCGCAGATGCTGCAACTCAGCCTCGACGGCAAGCGGCTCTATATGACGAACTCGCTCTACAGCAGTTGGGACAACCAGTTCTACCCCGACCTCGGCAAGAGCGGCTCCTATTTGATGCAGTTCGACTGCGCCCCCGACGGCAGCCTCACCGTCAACGAAGACCTCCTCGTCGACTTCGGCAAAGAACCGACTGGCGCCGTCCGCGCCCACGAGATCCGCTTCCCGGGTGGGGATTGCACTTCGGATATTTGGATCTGACCACTGTCCTACCGCCGGCACCACCCGAATCTAACTGGATGGTGGCTCGGTTTCCCTTCGAGTTGGGAGAGCCGAGTCGATGCACGGTATGTCGAGCGCCACCCTCATTGGGCTGCGGGTGGGTTCTCGATCTTGTTGATCTCCTTCTCCACTTTCTTTAGCAGCAACTCGATTCTGTGTGGGTCTCCCTTATGGACCGCCTCCTGGGCTTCGCCTAGTTCATGGACGATCTTATCCAGCACCGCCTTGACGGCCGGGTCCAGCGGAGCGGGCTTGGCCGCTTGGGGTGGCGCCGTAATGGCCGTTATTGCACTACCGATTGGAGCGGCGAGGTCGTCGCTGATACATGCCGCGCCATTGATCTCTGGTAGCGCATTAGACGCTACAGAGCCCATGCCGCTGAGAGCTTGAATTGCGTGCAGCGCCAATAAGGTTCTGTCGAGGTCGCCGCAGCAGCAGTGATCCTTGCCGCAATGGCAGCAAAGCTCTTTCAAGAGGCCACGTAAGCATTCTACGGCCGCGAAAGTCTTAAAGCCGCCGATGCTATCAATCGCCGTCAGTCGAGCCGCGAGGTTTCGCCCTTGGTGACAAGGAGCGTGACAGCAGCAGGGCGATTCTCCGCAGGCAATGTGGCATAGGTTCGCGACTAAGGCGTCGCTCGGATCGGCAAGGCTCTTTGGAGCCGTTGCGGCTGGGTCAGAGCTCCCTTTGTCTTTCCCTTTTGCGGGCGTCGAGCCCAGGGCGCGGCTGGTGGGCGAAACTGCCGAAAAAAGTGAGATAGATAGCGCCAGAACGATGAGTTGTCGCATGGGTGTCGCCTCTTCGTGGGTTACTGGTGGAGCGGGTTGGCCGAGTATACCCGTCAAAGTTTGCCCATTCCAGAAAATTTCACAAAAGAGGGGCCGCGTAATCGTTAATTTGAGGGCAATCGGTAGAACCCCCATGATCTTTCTGTTCATACAAGTCGATCTATAAGCCCATCTAGTCGTGCGTTCACGACTCCCATCTCCGGTGGACCCAGGTCCGCCGTCGATCGACCTTTGGTCGGTCACCTCATCGAAATTTCGTTGGATTCGTTTCTTGGGGGGAACGGTCGATGAAGGGCTATGCGCCGCGTTGGATTGCGCACGGGACACTGATCACGCTCGCGACAGCTTTGCTCGCCTCGTCTTGCTCGCGACTCGGGTCATTCGAATCGATCGAACTCATCTCGGACGAGGACGGAGCGCCCGCTCAGGCTCTCAACCAGCCGACCGCCGCCGACCTCGCGAGCGCTTTGGATTCGCTCGAGCGGCACATCGAATCCGACGGCAGCGTCGTGGCTGAGCAGCCGTCGGTCTGGGGCCAGGCCCGCCTGACGATGTACCGCCAGGAGTTCGAGACGACGATGGCCGCGCAGTTGAACAAGTTTCAGCCGACGCTCCAAGGATCGTTGAACCGCTCGGATCAGGCGTACGCCGCCGATGCGTTGGCCCTCTCTTACGCTGCGCAGGCCGCGGCGTCCGCTAGCCCCCCCTCGATTCTTCCGCCTTTGAAGGTAGCTCCGGCCGCAGCCGCCAGTTCTTCGTCGAGCTCGGCTGCCGCAGCCCCTGCAAGCTCACCGAGCGGGTCGGGTGGTGGCGGCGGGTCGGGTTCTTCGTCGCCGTTCTCGTATGACCCTTCGACAACGGCATTCGGTGCTTTCAGCAACATTTCCCGCACGCCTGTGTCGATGCCCACCGCGCTCGCCTTTGTCGGCAGCTCGAACGGAATCAGTCTTGAGCCGACGATCTACTTGGATCAGATGAAGCGCTACATCGACCACTTGCACGAGCTGCGCCGGATGAGCGACGGCGACGACACGGCCGATTCCCCCGGCTACTCGCTCAATCTGATTCGCATTCCGGTTTCGGTACTGCCCGGCCGGCGGACGCAGCAGCGCTACGGCGCCGAAATCACGTTTACGATGAAGCCCCACTTGAACCCGGAACTGCTGCCGATGACGTTTCGAAGCCTCGTGCTCAATGACTTGCTCGACGAAATCGGCGTGCCCCTGACCCAGATCCTAAATGACATGGACTGGCGGATCCCGATGAAGCAAACGTGGCGCACGCTCTCCAACCTTCCTGATAGTGCAATTCCGCCGGGGCAAACCAGAGAACAGATGCTCGTCGACACGTTAGCCGCAGCTATGGCGTCCTCGCCCTCGCAGATCCCTTTGCTTGCAAGAGGCTCCTCCGATTATGAGTCGCTGCAGAACGCTTATAACGGGCTAGTGACTCCGAGCGTAAGGCTTGTGAATATGTCGCTCGCGGTGCACTCCTCATCCCGCTTACGGAATGCGCGACAGGCATTTCCACCGTCGCAGATTCTGGACATCTACGGGCCTCATGCGTGGGCGCAGATCGTCTGTACGGCTTGGCGCACATTTGCCGCAGAAGTTCAAAACAAAGAGCTCATTCATTATCCGGACGTCCAGAACTTCCTCCAGACGGAACTGAACGCCTCGTACAACTTGATGAAGTTGGACCCAGTTACACAAGACCTATGGCGTTATTGCGACAGCGAGCTTGTAGAGGACATCCACGGTCGAAACAAGCCGAAGATAGAAGACAAACGAAGCAAGTTCGAGGCGTTGGCACATACAAAATCACAACGCTCGACTTCAGAATTGACCACCACACTGGCCTGGACCGTCGTCGTCGATTCGGCGCTCTTGAACCGGCAATTGATTGAGGACATGAAGGAGGCGCCGGCATCACAGAGGGGCCATTTCGCGTTGCCGGAGCCTACGCCGGGCGCGTGGCCGCAGTACTTTCTCCCCAATCCGAGTCCGCAGGACCGCGAGGCGTTCAACGAATACGTCCGCTGCCGCTGGCCGATCCATGTCTTCTCGCTGGACCCTGAGGACGAATCACAGAATATCGCGGACAGCTATAGCATGCGCCGCGAAATGCAACTAGCGATCTCGCTCGCGTTTGTGAGTGGGAATTTGAGCGCCAACAACATGTTCCAATTTGCGCGGCGGCTCGAAACCGATATGGAGACGATCGCGCTCAATAAAACCATGGTTGGCTTCTCACATGGAACGGACATCTTCGGCTGGCGCTTCTATCCCCGCTTTCAGTCTCCCGACACAGACAACAATTTCAAAGTCTTCTTTCAATTGTTGTTCGGCGGGCCTAATCGAAAGCACCTCTTACGGCAACGGCAATTGGAACCCGGAATTCGCGAGTGCGTCGCCATCGTGCTCATGCCGTCGTTCGTGCCGTACGTGGATGTCGACGCCAGCAGCAATTTCTTTGCCCTGGACAATCCGCGACGCAAGCTGATGAATTCGAGAAAGGCGATTCGGCTGGGCGAGCAGCTCAAAATGATTCAGACTTGCTCGCAGTTCGTCTGTCGCGCCGAGTGCTGCCGGGAAGGAGATATCGAACGCCTGCAGCGGCGCACCGAGCAACTGGAGTCTCGGTTGCCTTTGCAGTCGATGTCGGTACAGGTTCCCTACGAGAACACGCTCGGGGGGTTTGCGATGTTCAACACGGGGGTCACTGATTTGGCTCCCGAATTGCTGGGTTGGTACGGATCGCCCGCCATCAATCTCGACGCCCCGACGACGATCTTCTTGATCGGAAATCACTTCAGTGTCCATCAAACTCGCGTAGTGGTCGGCGGGCAGGAGATCGTGGGAACGGAATTGCTGAGTCGGCAGGTCTTGAAATGCACGATTCCTCCAAACGCGATTGCGCTCATTGAGAAAACGGGCGGAGTCGAAGGTGGATGGGCGCAACAGCTCGATCCCTCCGAGCCCAAATGGAAAATCGATGCTCGCAAGCCCGCAGAATCAGGGCCGCCGATGCCCGGAAAAGCAAGTTCGGATGCGAGCGCCGACGCGGTGTTTGCGGACCCCCCAGGTCCCGAAAATACGACGGGACGCGTCGTCCTGGCATCAACTGGCTCCGACAGTGTGACAAGCGCAAGTGGCGCATTGACGTCGATTGAAACGCCATCGAGCCAATCGATTTATCCGCCCCAAAATCTTGTGTTTTCCCCCGGCACCATCAGGCTGCACGATCCAGCGGAGACCGCTGCGACGTTGCCGCCAGGCACGTTATCGCTGACGGTCAATAACGGCATCCTGACGTTGGGAAAACTCGAGGGAATCTCCTTTATTTCGGGCACGAACGGTTCTTCGTCGATGGCCTTTACCGGGAAATTCACCGCGCTGCAAGGGGCCTTGTCGGGGTTGACTTATGCTCCGCAAGCGACCTTCGCCGGTGTCGACGTGCTGACGATCAAGTTTAAAGGTTCGGGCGCGAATTCGCCCTGCACGGTCAACGTGGCGATCCACGTGGGCTACAAATGGCCCGACTATCTCTACGTCGATGTGCAGCTGGCGACTCCCTACGGCACGACGACGCACTTGCTGGTCCCAGCCGCGCACCTCACGCAAACTGGCTCTGGTCCGCCGGCGGCTGGGTCATCGGGCGGAGGATCGGCTGGACCATCGGCGAGCGCGTTGCCTCAATGGAGCTCGTCGCAATTCACGCTCGGATACGTGACCAAAGGAATCGGAATCGCGGCCTGCGATCCCCCGAGCTTCACACCAAGTTCACTGACTATCAGCCTTGGCACAAACTATGTCACGCCTCCAGATAACACCGTGACCTTGGCGTTTGCGCTCGGCAACGGCGCAAAGGGCAAGCTTCCGCCGCAGGCAATTGCGCTAAACAGCGCGAGCTGGGATCCCACAGCCAATGTGCTGACGATCACCGGGTCGGATCTGACCACGCTGACGAACAACATCATGAGCGTCATCCAGAACCAATTTGGAGCGCGGCAAGGGACACCTGCTCCTCCCGCGTCATTCACCTTGAGCGCCAAAGTGACCGACGCGAATAATCCGACCGGGTTTTCTCTGATCGGTTCTCTACCGGTTAGCCTGGTTCAAGTGCCCGCACCCTAGACGGCCGAACTGGCAACCTGAACCGCGATCACGTGTTCGCGCCTGCCGGATCAATTGCGAGCGGGCGCCGGGTTCTTCCGGCGTCCGCTTGCCGCGCGCGCCCCGCGCGTCGATTGGCGATCTGGCTCTTCAGTTTTATGCCTTCCTGGGGCCGAAAGCCTGGTGTCTTACTGTCGGCGCTGGGACCGGGCCGGGTGCCACTGGCGGGAGCCTTGGCCCGCAAGTGCTCTTCTGGTTTCCCAGAGGATGCTTTCGCACGAGCCGCTCGGACTATGCGACCCCGTCCGCGCGGAATTGAGCCGCAGCGGGGCGACGGACTCAGAGCGGCTCTGTCGCCCCGCTGGGGCTTTTCGACTTAGAGGGCACTCCTATCCACGGGCGCACGCCGCGTGGCTATCGGAGTGCCGCCCCTTTCGGGGCTTTTGACAGAGCGCTCCGGGCCGACGTTCAAAAAACTGATCTTGGCAGATTTGAGTTTTTGTGGCTGAATGGAAGTAGTGGGTTTTGCGCGCGCGTTAAGCAGCAGTTCGAGGTTGGCTCGTTCTTCAGCGATTCGGGGGCGGCCTCTTGCTGCTTCGCAGCCCGGGCAAGCGAGTTGCCCGGGCCACCCGAGGACCGCGCGTGGACGGAGCGCCTCGATTGCGCGCTCCCGCCCACAGGCTGCGCGACAATCCGGCGGAGGCCCCACCACCCAACCAACGGACGGGACACCGGGACTGGGACGGGACACCGGGACTGGGACGGGACACCGGGACTGGGACGGGACACCGGGATCGGGACGGGACACCGGGATCGGGACGGGACACCGGGATCGGGACGGGACACCGGGATCGGGACGCTGTTTAGCGAACGAGAAGAACGAATAAGACTTTTGAACAGGAGGTCGCAGAGGGAACAGAGGTCAGAGGAGCACTTTGCCTTTGGCCGGGTCTCCCTGAACATGAGGCCGTCTCCGTTCCAAAGCGATTTCAGTTCAGAAATTCTCGACGCTCTCACATCAGTCTGAGGGCCTTAAGACGTCGCGGTCGTTTGACTGCTCGCTCCCTTCGATCAATGGTCGATATTAGAGGTGAAGTCTCGCGAAAAAAGGGTCGGTCAGGCGGGCCGGCCGCGTTGTGACGGCCTTGGGTAATTTGAGTCGGTGCGGAAAGGTGAGCCCTTTGGCACAGCAAAGATCGCCCATTTCGCATACAATTAGGGATCGCACTGAATTCGGGGCCAAAGCCGCGAAGCGAGCAGTTTTTCACTCACCGGAGCTGTTGTTAATGCCACGTCGTTACAAAGGCTGGAAGAATTGGACCATCGCACTTCGCAAACGCATGTATCAGGAGCGCTGCACCGAGACCACCGTCACGGTCAATGAGGTTGCCGAGGGACTCGGCGCTGACCTCGCGGACGGGATCGGCAGCAAGCGGTTTTGGGATGCGTGTCGCGATGGCAAAGGGAATTTTGACACGATCGCGAAGCAAGGTCTCTTGATCGAGTTCGAACCGAAGGCGGACGGATCGGTGAAGAAGGTGACCTTTCGCCTGAATCAAACCTGGCTGAATCACTTCCAAAGGGTCCAAGAAAGAGAACTCAGCAAGGCCGTCTTGTCTTAGCTGAGCAGCGAAGTCGAGGCCACCGCGCACGACGAGAAACCGGCCGAGCGAGCGATTGAGCGGACAGCGGCGTTTCCTTGTTGCTACAATCGAAGAACGCCGGCTTTTCCGGCGTCGCGTCCCGCGGAAAGACGAGCAGGAGCAAGTGCGCCCGATGGCTTATCAAATCGATGACGAGGGAATGAACGACCAGCAGAAAGACGAGAAGAAGCGGGCGAAAGCTGAGCGAGAACAACTGAAGAAAGACCGCGATGCTCAGCGGGAGAAGCTGCGGAAGGATCGACTTGCTGCCAAGTGACCGCGCCCAGGCGATTCAGTTCCCACCTCAGCTATTTGGATGCAAAAAAGGTTCGCCGGGCTGGAATGCGCCCGGCGAACCTCGTCGTCGTATTAGAACGTCGCTGTCCAGAACGTCGCCGTACAGAACGCTGCGTCCTGCTGATGAGTCTCTAAAACTACCGCGAGAAGTTGAGGCCCGGATCGTCCGCTTCGGCGTCCTTCATGCGGAATTTGAATCCGGCGTTTCCGTGGCGCTCGAACGTGCCGTCCATCGACTCGCCATCGTCGCGGGTCAGCACCAGTGATTTGTCGCCGAGCTCGTATTTGCCCGAGAAATTCTGGCTCTTGCCGTTGGTCGTGAATTTCCAGGTAAACGTCTTGTCAGCCCGCAGCGCCAGTTCGATCTGAACGCCTTTTGCGGGGCTGGCTTTCCAGGTCCCGCTGAGCGGCACCGCGTCGGCGGCGACTGCCAATTGCTCATTGACAGGTCCGGTCGCGCTGGGCGTTGAATCGGTTGTGTCGGCGTCCGAGTCGGCCTTGGTTTCTAGCTTCGCAACGTCTGACTTCGCAGTGTCCGATTTCGCAGTATCGGATTTCACAGTGTCCGATTTCGCAACGTCCGATTTAGCAGTCTGCGTTACTGCCGCCGTCTCTGACTTCGCCAACTCAGTCTTGGTCGGCACGGTCTGTGTCAGCTCGATCTTCGTCGAGTCGCTCTTGGTCAGCTCAGTCTTGACCGGCTCCTTCTTTGTCGTCGCTTCACTCTTGAGCCCGCTCAGGATGTTGGCGGCGAGCTTGTCCTTCGACTCGAGCTCGACGGTCTGTCCGAGCTGACGCTGAGCGGCCTCGCCGTGATTCAACATCAAGTAGTGGTAGCCGAGCAGAAACCGCACGTTCGCATTCGAGGGGTGCTCGCCCACAAAGTGCTCGAGCTGCCGCAATTGCTCGGTGTAAATTTCCGGCGACGCGTAGCAGGTCTGCAAGGCATCCCAGTTCCAGCCCGGGCCTTCTTCGAGGACGGCGTGAGCCACGGCGGCCGACTTGCAATAGTCCCGCATCGCAAACAGGACCAGTGAATGGAACTGGTGGACATCTTGATCGCGGGGCGTTTGAAGAACGGCGACAGAGATCGCCTTCAAAGCCGTGTTCAAGTCGCCCTGAGCGAACGCTTCTCGGGCCGCGGCAAACGCGTCGGATCCGTCGCCGTCGACAGCGTTCGTAGACAAGCTCGCGATCGGAGTCGAATAATCGATCCCATCGACGACGTTCCCGGAGCACTCGCAATAAGGGTTGTAGTAGGCAACGACCGGCAGCGGCTCGTACCAGCACCAGCCGCAGCACCACGGCGAGTCCCAGCATCCCCAGCCCCATCCGAAGTCGCAGCCCCAAGGTCCGCAGAACTTGCCCCAGCCGCAGTACTTCTTCCAGAACGGCCCCTTGAAGCCCTTCTTCGTGAATTTCTGAAACGGGCTTTTCTTTCCGTTAAAGCTCTTCTTGAAGTTTCCGATCTTCGAGAAGTTGGAGGTCGTGTTCACCTTGGAGAAGTTGTTGATACGGCTGACATTGTTAAAGCGATTGGCGCTGGTGAAATTTTGCGTGTAATTGGTCGGCGTGGTGCGGATGAAATTGTTCGAAGTTTGGACCCGGTTGCTGGAGAAGTGGCTCCCGCTGGAACTGCGACCCCCAGTCGATCCACGAGCGAAGGCACTTCCGCCGAGAGTCGACACCAAGAGCGCCCAGCCGCAGGCGACCGCCAGTGTTTTGGTGCAGTTGAGGCTCATCTTATTGTCTCCCGATTGGCATGAGGTCGTGTTCGAATGGCGAAGCCGTGACTGTCTGCCTCTCCAAGCGATGACCGTCGGGGACTGTTACATAAGGAAATCCGGAATTTCTTGCGCCGACAGCGGGCCGGCCTCGAAAACCGCTCTAAGTCTTTCTGGAACAGGGTGATGTGGACGTGCGCTTCCTTTGGGGGCAGAGAAGTGCCGCGTAGGATCGTTCGCCGCGGCCGCACTGCAGAGCTGGCCCCCGGCCCCGAACCGCTGTTCCCAGACAACGCATAGAACTCGGGTCGGCCAACCACAACTTGCCAGCGGGTTGCGATCTCTGAGACGACGCCCAGGGTGCGGTTCTTCTAGAGATCGCTTCGGCGATCGGTGGGACGATGCGAGTCCTGCTTGCCACGGCATCTCCGCGCCCTTCCGCCGCGCAAGGTCGATGTGTTTCATCAATAGGCTGCCGCGGCAACGTCAGGCAATTAGCAGTCGGCTGCAGAATTCGGAGATGCTGCGGAACAACTGTCTCTTCCGCGCAACATAAGTCGGCAAAACCAAACGACAGCCGGCCGCAAGTGCCCCAATCAAAGCCGCGCGAAAAAAGCTGTGTAACAAATCGGCAGATGGTCCGCTTGGCAGTGTGTTGGAAATGAAACGGGGGCCTGGACAAGGGCAGGACCGGGTGAACCGTAAAAAATCATCTGCCAGAAGACTGAGGAGTTAACAATGCTTTCCAAGATCTCCAAGATCATCGTGCCGGCAACCATGTTCGCGATCGTGGCTATGACAATGTCTGCTTCGTCTCCTGAGGCCTTCGCTCGCGGCGGAAAAGGCGGCGGCGGTCGGGGTGGACACGGCATGCACGGGAATCACCGGGGACATCGCGATTTCGGACACTACCGCAATCGTGGCTACTTCGGTTATCGCAACTTCGGTTGGGGCTGTTACAACGGCTACTGCTATCCCGAGTATTCGTGCTGTGAGTACGCTCCGGTCTGCGAAACGCCGGTCTGCGAAACGGCTGTGGCGTCGGTCTACGGCTACCCGATCTGCAGCAGCAGCTGCTGTGACGACGGCTGCTACGGCTTCGGATGGGGCCGCGGATATCGCGGGCACGGCTGGGACCACCACCGTGGTGGACGCGGCGGGCACGGTGGGCACGGCGGACGGGGAGGTCGCCGATAAGCATCTCCGATCCGTGTGAACAACCAGGCAATCAACGGGAGGGCGAGATCAAACTCGTCCTCCCGTGTTTTTGCGCGCAGGGGTCTTGCACGATTTCACCAGGGGATTTCTTTCCTGTCCCGAAAGAACTTGCCGGAGAGGCTCGCGGGCGCTTCGGATGCCAACCAAACGATCGTCGACGCTCCTTCCTCGACGGAGCGATCGGCGTCCGCGCCTCCCATCTCCGTCCGTACCCATCCGGGACAGACTGAGTTTATAGAGATCCGTTCATTGCGAAGCGCTCGGTCCAGCATGATGGTGACGCCATTGAGCGCCAGTTTGGACAAACAGTAGCTCGCCACCGAGGGAGACAGACCGTCGAGCTGGCCGTAGCCGCTCGAGACATTGATGACGCGGGCCGCGGCCGACTTCCGCAACAGGGGCAGACACGCCTGCGTGACCTCGATAGGCCCGAACGTGTTCGTCTGAAATGTCTCGACCATGCGGGCCCGTGTGACATCGAGAACCGAAACGCCGCGATCAGGATAGATTCCCGCATTATTGATCAGGACGTCGAGCCGGTCCGTTTTGTCGGCAAGGGCGCGTGTGCCGGCGGAAATACTTTCCGAGTCGGCGACGTCGATGACTAAGAGGTCGGCATTGCTTCCGACCTTGGCCGCTGCGTCTGCGCCAGACCGTGGATCGCGAGAGCCTACGAAAACCCGGAATTCGCGCTTGGCGAGTTCCATGGCGGTTTGGAGCCCGATACCTCGGTTCGCGCCGGTGATGAGGACTGTTTTCTGCATGTCTTCCCCTTTTTTCCGTTCCTGCGAGGTGGTGGCCTGCGACAATCAGGATCTTACGGTGCAATGCGGCATGCCGGGCAGCGATGTTCGGGTTTGCACTCGCGAATTGATAGGATGGTTGGGGATTTCCTCACGCCAAGCACTCAATTCTCGTCACCAGTTTCGAGGCACCCGGATCGACTTTTCCCGACGGCTGCCCGAAGTAGGTAAAAATACTGATTGCTGCACAGGTGACGGCTGCGACAGAATCTGGTCGGCGGGCCGGCTAGTCCGGCGCACGTGAGGTCCAACGCGGCCCGCAGAAGTAGGCAGCGGATTCGGATCAGGGGAGAAGCCCCTGGGCGTGGGCATTGAAGGCCGCGGCGGACTGGCGGAAGATGGTCGTCGGGAAGAGCAGGGGGCCCGGATGGATGCAAAACTGAGTGTTCTTAACGGCCCCACGGCTGGACAGACGATTCAAGTTCCCCGTGGAAAGCTGCTGATCGGACGGGCCGAAGATTGCGACTTGCGACCGGCCAGCGAAGTCGTGAGCGGCTACCACTGCGTGCTGTTGCTGGACGATTACACCCTGCGCGTTCGCGATCTGGCCAGCAAGAATGGAACACGAGTGAATGGGCGTCGCATCGGGGCCGGATCTACCATTCTCGTGCATGACGACGTGGTGTCGGTCGGCGATCTGCAGCTGCGCATTGATCTGACCCAGGCAACCGCGCAGTTCGAGCCGGCTGATTCCGGAACGCAGCTTCCCGTCTCTCCGACCGCGCTGGAAAAGACGGGGCTGATCGACGGTGACACGCTGCAGGACAAAATTTCGGGCGCCACGGCGCCGCCCGTTTCGCCGAAGTTTGTTTCTCCGCCCGTGAGTCCAGAGCCGCCGCTCGCGGAGTAGTCATAAAGGCGAGCATTCCATGGCGGAACCGCAGAATTGCCCCAGCCGCGACGAGTTGCAGCGGATGGTGTTGGGGCAACTTCCGGACCCGGTCGCTGAGAAGATTCGACAGCATCTCGAGCGGTGTCTGAAATGCTGGAGCGCTCTCGAACATTGCGTGAATTCGGATGAGCTGCTCGAAGCGGTGAGAGCCAGCCGCGGTGCGACGTGCGAGCCGACGAAGACGCTCTATCTGCCGCTCGAGTGTCTCCGAGGTGCCCTGGCGACTTGGGGCCGCGCTTACGACACGACGCAATCTGACAGAAGCGGGCGACCCTTTTCGATGACGGAGATCAGTCGCCAGCTCGCCCCGCCTCAATCTGACGACGAGATTGGCCGACTCGGCGAGTTCCGGGTGCTGCGCGTGTTGGGGGTCGGCGGGTTCGCCGTGGTGTTCGAGGCGGAAGATATTCACCTCAAGCGGCACGTCGCGCTCAAATTGATGCACCCGTTCATCGCGGCCAGGCAGGGGGGCGCGGATCGGTTTCTGCGCGAGGCGCAGAGTGCCGCGGCGCTGAAGCATGAGCACGTGGTGACCATCTACCAGGTCGGGATGCACGGGGAAACGCCTTTCATCGCTCTGGAATTGCTCCACGGTGAGACCCTCGAGGATCACCTCGTGCGCGAAAGCCGGTTGAGCGTGCAAGAGGTCGTGCGGATCGGTCGCGAGATCGCATCAGGCCTCGCGGCGGCCCAGTCGAGGGGCCTGCTGCACCGCGACATCAAACCGGCGAACATCTTTTTGGAAGGGCCCGAGAAGCCTATCCCAGGGGAGTCCGTCGCCGAGGATCGGCAGGCTTCAGATTCAGCAGCCCCGACGGTCGAGCCCGGTCCTTTATCGCGCGACCATTGTTCGCCTGGCAAGGTCAAGATTCTCGATTTCGGTTGCGCGAAATCCTGGGCGGACGAGTCGGCGGTTTCGGAGCGGGGATTACTGATCGGCACGCCTGCGTACATGGCGCCTGAACAATTGTCGGGAGACGCCATCGATCCGCGCGCGGATCTATTCAGCCTGGGATGCCTCTTGTATCGGATGGCCGCTGGTAAGCGGCCATTTGGCGGTAGCAATCTGTTCGCGCTCGTGCGAGCGCTGGCCCTCGAGGATCCGACGCCACTTGAGATGGTCAATCCCGAGGTTCCGCATGCGCTTTCCGACCTGGTCGACAGGCTCCTGTCGAAGTGTCCCGACGACCGTCCCGAAACGGCGCAGATCGTTGTTCATGAGTTGCGCGCGATCGAGCAAGGACTCCCAGCTCAACCCGTCGCAGCGAAGACAAGCTCGAGTGACTTATCGAGCGATGCTGGAGCGGGTAGCAAGCGGGGGAAAAAGTGGACGATCGGCGCAGGCCTTGGCCTCGCACTGGTGCTTCCGCTTGTGGCTTTCTTCTTTGGCGGCCAACTCATCCGAGTCGCGACAAACAAGGGGCAGATCGTCATCGAAGTCGATGATCCCGCCATCACGCTCAACGTGAAGGAAGACCAGGTCGTAATCCATGACGGCCAGGGCCAGGCAGAAATCACTCTGGCAGCGGGCGACCATCAGCTTGAGGTAACCGTCAAGCAGGCTTCAAGTGAGGCCAAATTCAAGACCGACAAATTTACGCTCCGCCGCGGCGACAGAAAGGCTTTCGAAGCCCGGGAAGAATTGGCGAAGGCCGTCGCGTCCCTCACGCCGATCGCACCAAAGCGGCCTGAAACCCGACCAATTGTAAAAACGCCGAAGGATCAAAAGCCGCGAGTGGCGGCTGGCTCCGATTTGGACCGCAGTGTCGCATCGTGGGTGCTTGAACAAGGAGGGATGGTAAACGTTCGGGTGGGCCAGTCGGCGCAACCGATTCTGGTTCAGCCCGGCAACGCTTTGCCCGCATCGGATTTCAAATTGACGACGGTCAATCTTCAGAAGGGGGCATTGACCGATGCCGACCTGGTGCACTTCCGCGGGCTGAAACAACTCGTCGAGTTGGTCCTGAGCGGCAAACAGATCAAGGGCCCCGGGCTGGCAAATCTCGCCGACGTGACTGAACTCAAGAGCCTGATCCTTTGGAACACTTCGGTGACGGACGGAGCGCTGAAGCATGTCGAGGGGCTAACAAAACTCGAGTTTTTGTCGCTCGATGGCGCCCAACTAACCGACGCCGGGCTCGTGCACATCACGCCCTTAAAGAACCTGCGTGAACTCAACCTCAACTGGGCGCCCCTCACAGGCGCGGGATTCGCCGCGCTGGACACCTTTTCGCAACTGGAGGTTCTCTATTTACGTGGCAATTCGCTGACCGACGCGGCCCTGGTTCACCTTGGAGGCCTCAAGAATCTGCGGACTCTCTATTTGAGTGGGCAGCCGGTGACCGATGCGGGGCTGGCTCAACTCGGCGGCCTGGGGAGACTCCAGGTCCTCGAAGTGGACTCCACGAAGTTGACCGACGCCGGGCTCGCGCAGCTCAAGGACCTAAAGAACCTGCGCGAACTCAACCTGAGTTGGACGCACGTGACGGACGCTGGACTGAAGCGACTCGAAGAGGACTTGCCACAGCTGCAGTCCCTCTACTTGCGAGGACTTTACTTGTCGGACGCCGGCATGGTTCACTTTCGCGGCTTCAAGAGCCTGGGGACGCTCTATTTGAGCGGGCAGCCTGTGACCGATTCCGGACTAGTCCACATCATGGGATTGAACCACCTGATGGGGCTCGGCTTGAGTTCCACACGGGTGACAGACGCCGGATTTACGAACCTGCCGACTCTCAAGAACCTGCGCAACCTCAACCTGGAGCGCACCCAGGTGACGGACGCCGTCCTCGCGCACATGAAGGGGCTCGCGCAGCTGGAAGACCTCAGCCTCGGGGGGACCCGAGTCACAGACGCCGGACTGGCTGGCCTGCAGGCGCTCAAAAATCTCCGGGTTCTTAGTTTAAAGGGAGCACAGCTGACAGACTCGGTCGTGCCTCAGCTGCTGAAGTTGCGAAGTCTGACTGAGATCGACCTGAGTGGCACGCGTCTTTCGGCCAGGGGATACGCAGCTCTCAAAACGGGACTTCCAGGTTTGGTGCGCATTGCCTGGACCGACGCAAATGCCGCGGCGGCGAAAGCCATCCTTGCAGCCGGCGGAACGGTCGAGATTCGTCCGAACGGCGCGGCGACGAACCGTTCGGTGACGGCGATCGCTGAGCTCCCGTCGGTGCCGTTCCAGATCGCGAGCGCCAGCCTGGCCGGCGCGCAAAGGCCAATTGAAGCGGCGCTGACTGCACTCGGTGATCCGCGGGTAGACGGCTGCGTCTCGCTCAATCTGTCCGGCACGGCGATTAGTGCCGCCGACTGGCTGCGCCTGAAGGGACTCACTCACCTCCACCGACTGTTGCTGGAGGGGAACACGCTCAGTGACGCCGATCTGGCGCGACTCGGCGGACTCACAAATCTGGAAGACGTGTCGCTCCAACGCGCCAAGTTTTCCGAATCCGGACTGTCCCACCTGCGTGGCCTGACCAGGTTAACGAGCCTGGCACTCCATCGGACGGGATTAACAGATGCCGGCCTGTCGCACATCGCGGGCCTGAAAGCGCTGAAAGATCTCAATCTCAATAACACCGCGGTGACAGATGCCGGGCTAGCACACGTCGTGGGTTTGACTGAACTCAGGAGCCTTGTCCTGGAAGCGACGCGAGTCTCGGATGCGGGCCTTAAGCAGTTGCTGCCCCTGACAAAACTGGAGAGCCTGTGGCTCGGGTACGGGACCCAGGTGACCGATGCCGGCGTCGGGCTGTTGCGACAGCTGAAGAACCTGCGGGAGCTCGCGCTGTCCTACACGCAGGTCACCGACGCAGGTCTAGCGCAGCTGGAGGATCTGACAAGGCTGGAGGCCCTCTGGATGCCAGGAACGCTTCTGACCGATGCCGGCCTCGCCCATCTTCGCGCATTCAAAAAGCTGCGAATCTTGAACTTGAGCCATCAACCAGTGACCGATGCTGGGCTCATCAATCTCCAGACTCTGTCGGACCTGCGTCAGCTGATCCTGGACCAGACTCGCTTGACCGACGCGGGTCTCGCGCCGCTCAAGGGCCTGACGCGTCTGTCATTGCTCGACGTCGGCCAAACGCAGGTCACGGAAGCCGGGCTGGCCGACATCCAGGGGTTTAAGAACCTCCGCGTCCTGGGGTTGAACGGGCTTGCTCGCGTGACCGACAGGGCCATACCGCGATTTCTGCATCTACCGAGCCTGCGCTCCCTCGACCTGCGAGACACGCATGTTTCGGCTCGGGGATTCGAGGTTCTCAAAGCGGCTTCGCCGAACCTCAGCATCAACTGGTCCGAGCCGAATGTCCTCACGGCCCGCGCCATTTTGGCGGCAGGTGGCCGGGTCGATGTGCGTCTCGATGAATCAGGAACTGAGCGCTCCGTCAAAGCGATCGGTGAGCTCCCCAGTGAATCGTTTCAGATCACTCGGGCGCGCCTAGTTGGATCGCGGCCCAAACTCAACGAATTGTTGCCGGCGATTATGAATCCGAGGCTGGAGGAGCTGGTTTCCCTCGACCTCACGGGCACGATGTTCGACGACGCTGATCTCGAACGGCTCAAGCCTCTGGTCGCGATCCGGGAACTGAACCTCGCTCACACACGCATCACGGACGCCGGCTTGGCCTCTCTGAAAGGTCTGACTGCGCTGCGACAACTCAATCTGGACGGCGACGCCGTTCGCGGGACTGGTCTCATGCACTTGCAGGACCTTTCCGAGCTCACCGAGCTGCGCCTCGGTTGCTCGGGGCTCACAGACCTCTTTTTGGTGGAGCTGGCCGGGTTGAAGAAACTGGATCGATTGTCTCTGGCCAAGAGTTCTATTTCCGACGAAGGAGTCACGCGCCTGGCACCTCTGACTCACCTCAAAGAACTCGACCTGAGCGACACCTATGTCACGGCCGATCGCGTCGCAAAACTCAAGACGTCGCTGCCGCAGTGTCGGATCGTCACGACCGCCGCGGCGAAACAGCTTGCCGCGCCGTAGGTCGTGCCCGCCCACAATGTTTCCGCCTCGAGAGCTGCACGCAGTGGTCAGGGGAGTGCGAAGGCAACGAATGCGTCTCCCGCCTTCGTCCCCATTTTGCCCGCGCCGCCGGCCGCAATGACGACATATTGGCGGCCGCTCACCATGTAGGTCGACGGCGTCGCGTAACCGCCGGCGGGAAGGGGGTGTTCCCAAAGCAGCCTTCCCGTCGCTTTGTCAAAGGCGTGGATGCGTTCATCCTTGGTCGCGGCGATCAATACCAAACCGCCCGCGGTGACGATCGTGCCACCGATCGATTCCGTCCCCGTTTGCGGGACGCCGCGAGCGGTCAGCTCGGGGTATTCCCCGAGCGTCACTCGCCAGGCGAAGTCCCCCGTGTTGAGATTGATCGCGCTCAACAGGCCCCATGGCGGCTTGATGCCGGGGTAACCTTCGTGATCGCGAAACTCGATGTAGCCTTTATGGTTGTAAGGTCCGTAGCGCCATCTCTTGCCGTTCTTGCCTTCGGCGAGCGTGATGATGTTGGGAACGTTGTTCGAGTTGACGTAAAAGAGACCGGTCGTCGGATCGAACGATGCGCCCGACCAGTTCGCTCCGCCTAGCAGTCCGGGAATGGCAATGGTGCCTTGAAGACTCGGTGGTTGAAAGGCAGGTCCGCTGCGGATGGCTCGCAGCTGGGCCAGCGCCGACTCGTGGTTGGCGGCGCCGATGTTTGTCACGTTGGTCTCGTCCAGGAACTGCGCGGCGAACGGCGGCGGCTTCACGGGGACCGGTTGCGTCGCACTTGCCCATTCACCCGGGACGTCCGAGGGCGGCACTGGCTTTTCCTCGACGTCGAACAGCGGCTTACCCGTCTCGCGATCAAACAAAAAGACATAGCCCGTCTTCGTCACTTGAGCGACGGCATCGACTTGCTTCCTGTGCCGCGAGACCGTGACCAGGTTGGGATACACGGGCAGATCGTGGTCCCACAAGTCGTGGTGCAGTGTCTGGAAGTGCCAGATGCGAGAGCCCGTCTTCGCGTCGAGCGCGATCGTGCAATTCGCGAACAGGTTCGCGCCGTGCCGGTCGCCGCCATAGAAGTCAAAGGCCGCCGATCCCAAGCCGGCGAAGACCAGGCCCCGGCCCGCGTCAATGCTGAACCCGCCCCAGGCGTTCGCCGCGCCGCGGTCCTTCCAGGATTCGCCTTCCCAAGTCTCGTGACCAAATTCTCCCGGACCGGGTACGGTGCGAAAGCGCCAGACCTCCCGGCCGGTTCGCACGTCGAAGGCGCGGACGTCGCCGGGCGCAGCAAGATCGGGCCCTTCACCGCAGGAGACGCCGACGATGATCGTATCCCTCCAGATTGCCGGCGCGGACGTCGGCCCGTAACTAAGCCCGGCAACATGTGGAGCGAGCCCCTGACGTAGATTGCGAATTCCCTCGTCACCGAATCTCGGGTCGAGTCGGCCGGTCTTCGCGTCCAGACAAAACAGTCGACCGTCCGAAGTTCCGTGGAGAATCCGTCGCTCTCCGTCGCGTTTTCCATCGGACCAATAGGCACATCCGCGGTTGACGCCGCCGGACGTCGGTCTGTGGCGGAACGGATGATCCCTTAACGGGTCGAACTGCCACAATTCGCGGCCGGTCGCTGCATCCAAAGCGATGACGCGGAGGTAGGCCGTCGTGACGTACATCACGCCCTCGATCACGATCGGCGTGCACTCGATCGTCTTGCCGGTGCGGCCCGCGAGCTCGCCCGTGTGGTAAGTCCAGACGGGCTTGAGTTTGCGGACGTTGCGGCGATTGATTTGCCCCAACTCCGAATACCGCATGCAACCCGAATCGTTGCCCACGCGAGGCCAGTCGACGTTGCCATTCGATTGTCCCGAGACGTCTGCAACGATTCCCAGCAGCCAAATCACTGCGATCAGGAAAGAGCCGGGCAGTGCCGCGCGGCCGCCTCGTTGATGCCACCCCATAGGCTTGGAACGACCAACCGTTACGTGATAACTTGGATTTGCCATGTGCAAGCCGGTGATAATTTCTCTCTGCTTCTTTACTGCGGCCGCGATACCGCAGTCGTGCTGGGCCGAAAACGAGGTTTTCGCTGCCTTGATCGGCAAGGGCATCAAGATTAGTCCGCACGAATTCGTACGCGTGGTCCCCCCCACACTAGCCGACGGCTTGAATGCCGCCCAGCAACGTCGGGCGATCGAAGCCATTCCCGACGCCGGCCATACCTGGGAGGAGCTCACGCGCCGCTCAGTCGTTGCCCCGATCATCCTAAAGATTTCCAAAGACGAGGATTCGCCGCAACGAATGTGTTGCCGCCTCGACGTCGCGTTCGTCGCCTACGGCACCCTCGCCGCGGTCAGAGACCTCCGGTGTTTGCAGAGCCAAGCCAAGTCCTCTGGGACCGAGATCGACACGGAAAATGGCGTGACGATCAAGCCGCTGACCTCCGGCGATCTCTTGCGACGTGGCCTGAAACCCCCCGAGCACGAAGACGAGCCGCACTATTTTGCCGACGAATTGCGGATTTTAGGCCGGGTTCGGGTTGGGATGACGACAAGGGCGGCCACGAGCCAGACGCAAGACTCGATCCTGTCTGCCTCAATCCTCGACACGCGGTTCGCCAGCGATTCTCAATTTCCCAACTGCTGGCGACCGGTCTCGCGCGACGAGGCGGGACGACGCACTCTCGGCAGCCGTCAGCCCTATTCTGGTTACGGCGGCTATGCCAAGGCCACAAGACTGATGAAGCCGGCGGGAGCGACCTTTATCGAATATCACCTCGTGTTCGCCGAGCCCGAGGGGTGGTTCGAGGGCTCGAACGCGCTGCGCTCGAAGCTGCCGCTCGTCGCGCAATACCTCGTGCGACAGCTGCGGCAGGAGCTTGAAAAGAGTCGTTGAAAGAGGGGCCGCCCGTTACCTTGACGCAATTGCGAATCGAGGCTGGGCCAGCACAAAAGTCGGGGCAGCACAAAAGTCGGCTTGCGACGAAGTGAACGGCTTCCGTCACAGGCATCGCCGCCGAAGAGTCAGCTGTGTCGCTTGGACGCGCCAAAAAGGTACACCCCGCAGGGCTCGAACCTGCAACCTTCGGTTCCGTAGACCGATGCTCTATCCAATTGAGCTAGGGGTGCCTGATTGTAACTCTTTTATTTTAAACAACTTACGGCTATCAAGTCTGCGCGACTGGCAATAAACCTATCACTTTTCGCCCTGATTGTACAGCGACCGACGGACTTCAGCGGTTCCAGAAGCCGGCAAAAAACGGAACAAAGCGCATCGATGGCCTTTGTTCACAGCTTGGGAATCATTTTCTTGGAAATGAAGCCGACTACCTCTTTCCGATAGGCGTCGGTGACGGCGATATGACGCCGACCTGGAGCCGCGCGGAGAAGATTCGATGTTGAGTACACGCATTATCTTGCCTCGAAAATGCCGATGCCCGACGACGGGTCGGTGTCCGAAGCACGGCTCTTCGCTGCCTCCTCCGGTCGACATCTGCGTTTCGCATCCATTGCGCGCAGCAGGCGTCCTTCGGTTTCTCAAAATCGCAAATCGGGCAATGCCCCGCGTGCGTCGAAGTCAGTCGACACGCTAACGTCTCTCCAGCGCTGTGCGTCGGCTGCACGCGTCGCGTCAGCGTCGCCGGCGTGCTTTGCCGCGTCGCTCCCCAGCAGGAGATGTG
Organism: Planctomycetaceae bacterium; assembly: GCA_035949535.1. Lineage (GTDB taxonomy): Bacteria > Planctomycetota > Planctomycetia > Planctomycetales > Planctomycetaceae > DASPSM01. The sequence continues at coordinate 25,804 of DASZIA010000539.1, forward strand.
CAGGCAGACGATCGGCGGCCGCCAGTCGAAGGATGACCTGAGCGACCTTGACTGGGTCGCTGGTCTCACGGCCCCAGTAAGAGGCCAGTGCCTTGACTACCGAGCCAACGGACGGCTCATAGTCCGGGAGCAAATCCGGCGTGTCTTGGTTCGCGCGCACTCCCCAGTTGGTTCGCATGCCGCCAGGTTCGAGCGCACACACCTTGACGCCAAAGGGAGCCACTTCCTGGGCAAGGGACTCGGTGAATCCTCCCACAGCCCATTTAGCCGCATGGTACGGTGTGTTCCCAGGCCGGGCCAGGCGGGCACCGACCGATGAGATCTGAAGAATGCAGCCGCTCTTCTGCTTTCGCATGATGGGGATCGCCGCTCGACACACATTGACAACACCATAGAAGTTAGTGTCGACCACCGCCTTGAATCTCTCCGAGCTCAACTGTTCGAATGGCGCGATATCGCCATAGCCCGCATTATTGACGACGACATCGAGGCGCCCGAATGCTTCCACGGCCGTCCGCACAGCCGCATGGGCCGCAGCCTCGTTTACGACATCGAGGGAAACGGTGCCCACCCGATCTCCGTATTTCTGTGCCAGGTCTTCGAGGCGGCGTGGATCGCGCGCGGTTGCAACGAGTCGATCACCCGACTCAAGCACAGCTTCAGCAATGTTGCGGCCCAACCCGCTTGCGGAACCGGTCACCAACCATATTTTGGACATCTCAATCCTTCACTTTGCTTTTGCCTTGTAAGCCTCAATCGGGCGGAGCATCGTCGATTGAAACCGCACGTTCGCGGGATGGCAAAAAACGGCAATAAACGAGGCGAAAACGGGCGAAAACAGGGGTAAAAAAGGGCACCCAAAAGAGTTTTTAGGAAAGCGGAAGTGCCGTTGGCAGTGGGGGATGCGACGCTGGAATTGCGCTTGCCAATTGAGCTAGGGGGTGCGTGTGCGATGGCATTGCGAATCGCGCGTCCGAAAGTATCTCGACCGCCGGATGCGTTTGCAAGCCGGAGGCGCTGCTTGAGAAAACCGGCGCGGTGACTGGAGGCGCGGATTTGGGCGCGTGATTCGCTTCGCGTCGCCGTCGATTGCGGCAACGGGCCTGTGCCTGGGCTATCTGTTGGCGGCACGCGGCCAAGAAGAGATGTGCTCGGAGTTTCCGGAACCCCTTCGCGTGCCCGACAGTGGCCACCCCGCGACCATTCGGCCTACGAGCTAATCGATCAACTCACGACGATGTCATTCGTCAGGCTGGCAAATCTCCCGGCAAGGTCGAGGGCGGCGTGCGTCGCGAGCTGCTTGAGATAGTAAGTCGTCGTGCGACCCGAAATGATGACGTCCGCCCCGGTGACGGACACGTTCAATCCGACAATCTGCCCGCCAGTCCTCGACTGCACTAACCGCGTGATTTCTTCGGCGAGCGATTCCGCCAAGCCCCCCCGAATCGAAACGACCATCGTCTGTCCTCCGTGAGTTGAACGCCCGATCGCGCAATCCTGGCGATCAGCGGCCACTTCTTTCTCGCATGATCCGGTTTATTTTGAGAAGCAACCCGCAAAAAATGTGCCCTTCACAGGCCTAAAGAGCGGGTCGGATGCTGTTTCGAGCAGGAGACGGAGCGAGGTGTGCGGACCGTTCAGCCAGCGGAATAAAGGCGGGCGGTAGGAATCCAGCGATGAAATGGCTGGCAGTCCGGCAGACGACGGTGATCCCTCCATTGGCAATCGTCCGGGGCGAGCCACAAGCTGTGGCTGCGGCAGGTGTTCACAAACTGTACTTACGCCGAGCCCCGTCCGTCAAATCGGATTGTCTCATTCGTGGAATTTTCGCCAGTTCGATTTTCGGTGACTATAATCCGGCTTCCCAAAGTGCCACAGGAGTCGTCATGGATCAGCCGTCGCTCGAGTTTCTCAAAGCCCTCCTCAACTCGCCCAGTCCGTCCGGCTACGAGCGGCCCATTCAGGACGTCGTGCGGAAATTCGTCGGGCCGTTCGCCGCCAGCGTCACCACCGACTGGCACGGCAACGTGATCGCCGCCGTCAACCCGGATGGCCGCCCCCGAATCATGCTGGCCGGTCACTGCGACCAGATCGGGCTGATGGTCAAACACATCGACGACAAGGGTTTTGTCCGCGCGACAAGTATCGGCGGCTGGGACACGCAGATGCTCCTGGGGCAAAAGCTCCACATCTGGACAGCCAAGGGCCCCGTCGTCGGCGTCATCGCTCGCAAGCCGATCCACCTCCTTCCCCAGGAAGAACGCAAAACGGTTCCCGAGATCAAGGACCTGTGGATCGACATCGGAGCCGCAAGCGGCGACGAGGCGCGAGAAGTGGTCGCCGTCGGAGATCCGGTCACGCTCGAACTGGGTTTCGACACGCTGCGCAACGACATCGTGGCCGGCCCGGGCATGGACAATCGCGTCGGCGTGTGGGTCGTCATGCAGGCGCTCAAGCGAGTGGCAGCGGCCAAACCGCAGGCCGCCGTCTTCGGCGTCTCGACCGTGCAGGAAGAAATCGGGCTGCGCGGTGCCCAGACGAGCGCCTTCACCGTCGCGCCGCAAATCGGAATCGCCGTCGACGTCACCCATGCCACCGATTGCCCCACGATCGACGAGAACCAGTTCGGCCGCGTGAAACTCGGCAAGGGCCCGGTCATCTACCGCGGACCAAACGTCAACCCGATCGTCTTCCAGCGGCTCACCGACTTGGCGAAAGAGCACGAAATCCCCATTCAGCCCAACGGCATCTCAGTCCCCGCCAGCAACGACGCCAACGTGCTGCAGATCACCCGAGGCGGCACGGCCGCCGGCATCGTCGCCATCCCCAACCGTTACATGCACAGCCCGGTGGAAATGGTCTCACTCCCCGACCTCGAACACGCAGCCGAGCTGCTCGCGCATTTTTGCCTCGCGGTGACGCCGTCGAGCGACTTCACGCCTTAGGTGAGGGCACCCATTTGTAGGGCAGGCTGTGCCTGCCGTCCTCCGGTCCGGCAACCCGAACTGGCGGCAGGCACAGCCTGCCCTACAGGTTGTTGGTCAGGCCGTCAAACGAGTCGGAGGTCAGCTGAAATTGGGTCAAAATGGATCCCCTATACCAAGTTCGAGTGTACCGACCCAATTTTTGAGGAGACCCCCCCGCTGCGGGGAGTCCGGACCCATGTCCCGTCCCGACGTTCGTGTCGTGTCCCATCCCGATGCTTTCGGAGTTGCTGGGGATCTTTGTTCCCCCTTAGTGAAAAAGGATCCCCACCACCAGCAGGGATCCTTTTTTCGGCCCCGGCGGGGATCTTCCCCACCGGCCAAGGCGGGTCCAATCACGACCTGTGTCTCGTCCCCATCGTTCCTGTCCCGCCCCAGTCCCGGTGTCCCCGGAGTCCCCTCCCAGTCCCGGTGTCCCGGGCTTTGCACAATAAATCCGTCCTGCACAAAATTCGGACGGCTGCACAAAAAATCGGTGAGTGGGGGGCGAGTCGTGTTGCCGGAAAATTAACGGTTTATTACTGACTCGATGATTCCATTCAACAGCACCACTATCCAAAACAGCGGCACAAAAGGCCACGCGACAACATCAACGAACGCCCGATTGAGCCAATGGAGTTGATCGAGCGTGACCAGCACTAACCCGCTGATGCTATAGGCCGCCAGGATTGCCGCCCCAACGGTTTTCCATCGCCGCCGCTTCCCACCCGGCCTGTCGGCCTTCGCTTCGCTCATGCGGCGATTGTACCGGGAGCGGCGTTCAGTTGCGTCAAAACCCTATTTTCCGGCAAGCTGCGGTGTCCAGTCCCAGTCCCAGTGTCCCGGTGTGTCGTGTCCCGCGAGGGCGCTGGGTCAACTGCCTATTGAAAGAATGTGTCCCGACCCACTGGGACAACCTCTTTCCCCCCACGCCAACCTTCGCTTTCTCAGGCCGCGATCGCCGTCCCCAGTCCCGTGTCCCGTCCCGACCTTCGTGTCCCGTCCCGATGCTTTCCGAGTTGCCGGGGATCTTTGTTCCCCTTTACTGAAATAGGGATCCCCACCACCAGCAGGGATCCTTTTTTCGGCCCCGGCGAGGATCTTCCCACCCGGCCAAGGCGGGTCCAATCACGCCCTGTGACCCGTCCCCATCGTTCCTGTCCCGTCCCAATCCCGGTGTCCCGAACCCGGCGTGGCCATGAGGAACGAAGTGCTCTGCACGATTCTCTGCCACAACACTTGCGTGTGATCGGGGCCATGCACGAACTGAGGATTCAACTCGACTTCGCAACGGCGCCGGCTGCTCTGGACAAGAATTGTCCGCCGGGCATAAAACTTGCGAACGCGTAGGGAAGCGCGATTTGCTCCCTCACCCCAAGCCCACCGCCGGAAAGGTCCCCCCGCCTTGAGCGAAAGCCAATTGGATCTCACTCGGGAATGGCAACAACTCTGCGAATGGTTCAAAAGCAAGGCGGCTGAAGCGGTTTCCAGAACCACAAATGCACAGTCGAGGGAGAGCATTCTTTGCACGGTCCTGACGTTCTGTCGCGATGAGCCACCCAAAACGATTGAGGGCTTCAACGCATTCAAGCGATTCGCGGAAGGCCATGCTGGTCTATGGGATTCCGCGCCGCTTTCAGACAGCACAGAAGTCCCGCTCGTGGACCGTACCGAAACCGGCAAGCCACCTGCACAATAACTCCGAGCGCTGCACAAAGACCCCGCGCTAAAATCGGGGGTTGTTGTGCAAAGCCCGGTGTCCCGTGTCCCGTCCCGAGTCCCGAGTCCCGTTCCCGAAGGTTCGTATCCCGTCCCGGTCCCGGTGTCCCGTCCCAGTAGGAGCCGTTATTGCCGAGGTCTTCGGAGAAAGACTTTGAACCGGAGGTCGCAGAGGAAGCAGAGGCAGGAGCCAAAGCCAAAGTCCTCCTCTGACCTCTGTTCCCTCTGCGACCTCCTGTTCAAAAGCCTTATTCTTTCTTCTCGTTCGCTAAACAGCGTCCCAGTCCCGATGTCCCGTCCCAGTCCCGATGTCCCGTCCCAGTCCCGATGTCCCGTCCCAGTCCCGATGTCCCGTCCCAGTCCTCTAGCCCCCGTCCGCAGGGCGCACCGGTGTCGCCTTGGCCGGCCGCTTGGTCGAGACGCACGTCGACCGTCTCCGCCGCGGGGCCAACACTCCATCCTACCACCCGCAATTCAATGCGCGGAGCCCGAGTTTCTATGCCCATGTAAACAACTTTGGAAATTCTTCGCCCAAAGGGGGTGCCACTGCATCCGGCCCCTGCGTACTGACTTGACCTTCGAGTCTGAAGTACATACGCTTAGGCAGATATGAAAACGCTGCGTGCCAGTCGCATCGGCTCGGTCGATCGGATGTTTCGGGCTTTCTCCGATCGGACCCGGCTTCGGATTCTCCATCTGTTGCTGCCCGGCGAATTGTGTGTCTGCCACATCGTCGACGTACTCGACTTATCGCAGCCTAAGGTCTCGCGGCATCTGGCCTATCTGCGACGGACGGGTTTGGTGCTCGCTCGGAAGGAGGGCTTGTGGAATTACTATCGCCTCGCGCCCGCCGAGAGCGCCTTCCATGAAAAGCTCCTGCAGTGCCTGGGGACCTGCTTCCGCGAAGTCCCCGAGCTGACGCAGGACGCGCAACGACTCAAGAAGAGCGTGGCGAGTTGGAGTGCAGCCAACCGATGCTGCTGATGTTTTTTTCGCCGTTATATTTTTTTTGACAGTTATATGCGTTTAGGCAGATGCAGATATTGATTCCAAACTCCGGCAAGGTGTCCCATGACAGCAGACCCGATTTCAATTGCCCCGATTTCAATTGACGTTGAAAAGATCGTGCAGTCCCGATATGGCGCGGTCGCCCAAAGCGGACTCTCGAGCGGGCGCGACGACGTGCGTCAAGTGGCGGCCGCGTTTGGCTACAGCGAAGACGAGCTGCGTTCGATTCCCGCCGAGGCGAACATGGGACTCTCGTGCGGCAATCCCGTTGCGGCCGCAAGCCTGAAGCCGGGCGAGGTGGTCGTCGATTTGGGGTCGGGCGGAGGGCTCGATGTCTTTCTGGCCGCACAGAAGGTCGGCCCGACCGGACGCGCCATCGGCATCGATATGACCAAGGAGATGATCGAACTGGCGCGAGGTAATGCGATCAAAGCGGGCGGCGGAAAGCCGCCTGCCAACGTCGAGTTCCACCTGGCGATGATCGACGACCTTCCGCTGGCCGCCAACACGGCCGATTGCGTCATCAGCAACTGCGTGATCAACCTGGCGGCCGACAAGCACCGCGTGTTCCGCGAAATGGCACGCGTGCTCAAGCCGGGCGGACGATTGGCAATCAGCGATATCGCTCTGAAGAAACCGCTGCCTCCGGAAATCGGCCGCGAGATCTTGGCCTATGTGGGCTGCGTGGCGGGCGCGATTCCGATCGAAGAATACCGGCAGGGA
>DASZIA010000540.1:0-5493 GCA_035949535.1 Planctomycetaceae bacterium
ACGCCCTTCGGCGCATTGACGAAAGAGGAACAACGAATCCTGCTTCCCATGATGTCCGCCTGGGGCAACGATCGGTATTTCGCGCCCGTTTGGTACGCCGTCGACGTTGTCCCGGCGGCGCCGCGCCCCGCAAACTGATCCGCACGTCCGACCGCCAACTCGGCGAGAGCATATCGTTTCGGACATTGGCGGGAATTTTCGGGCGGCCGATGCGTTAGTCCCTGGAAGTGCCAATTCAAAATCAGTAGACCCGGCCGATGCCGAATTGATCTCCCGCCCGGCTCGGCTCGTTTCGCCTTAACAAGCCGACGACGCACCGGCCGGAAGGGGTGGCATTCATCGCGCCGTATTGACCGGCCGCTTGCTGCTGCTCGCGCGATTTTCTTAGCATTAGGCCAGACGGTTTTGGACGGCGATCGCAGCGCGACGCCCGCGGGGAGATCTTCGCCAATGCCGACAGGTGAATTAGGTCGTTTACATCTGCCGCTGCTCCCGTAATCTCGACCCTTATTCGGGAACGGTGAAAAGGCACCGATAGGTGCCGCCGTGGCAGGCCCCGTAAACTCATCCGTATTTCGGTACGCAGTTCTGTGTGCCGGATTCTCATACGTTTTGGCGGAATCGGGCCTCGGGCTGCGAGAGCGGATCAAACGCCCGGAAATCGGCGGCAGAATTCGAACCATTTCTGACTCAAGACCAGAGGCCGCTTACTGTTTGAAAGCCCGCGCGCCGAAGGCGCCCGTAATGAACCCCTCGCGGGACACCGTGGAAGTCCTCGAACGGCCGTGGCGAAAGATGGGAATAGGGGCGGGGATGGGGACCGAAGTCTGATGCGAGGGACGGAGATTGTGCATTCACCCTTCCGGGCTCGGCCAAAGACTGGAAGGACCCCGCTGACAGAGAATCGCCAGATTTGTGGCCCGCGAGATCGTCAGTTTTCGACCTTCACCGCAACTGTTCCACCGCGGCTGATGAGATCGAGGCCGGGCGATCGTTTTTCGCCGTCGAGAGCGAGCGCCATCCGCCGGGGTATCTCGAGAAACTCGAGTGGATTCTGCTGAAACGAACGCTTCATGGACTTGGAGATAAACGCGCGCCAATTGCGATACTCGCCGAGTTCTCGCCCGGGCGTCCCGACGTTCAATTCCTCGAGAAAGTCGTGATCTGCGTTCGTCTCGACTCTTCCGTCATTCGTCGCCGCGAGAAGGGGGAGTTGGCCCAAGACGGACTTGGGCATGACGGCGTCGACTCGTCCCGCTTCGGAAATGACTCGATGGGCTTGCTCAGGGAATAAACGGTCGACGGTCAACAACGTGTCGCCGAATTCATTGCGGACGTCGATCTGTCCGCCAAGCCGTTCGAGCCTCAGATTCATCCGGCCACACCAAGCGGTGAAGCTGCCGGCAATGTCCGCACACAGCAGCTCATTTGGCGGTGACACATACATGAGTCGCCAGTTCCCATGAAACGAAGTGCCGGAGTTCGCGAATTCTTCCGTCAAGAGCAGCCTGACGTCCCCCTGCACATTTGTAATTTTTTGAATGGGGACGTGCTCGACACGAACCGGGCCGACGTGATTCCGGATTTCGAATCGCCCCTCATAATCCCGGTCCCGCGAATCGCTATTCGTAATAATCAGCGACGTCTTCAAGTCCTGGACAAGCAACCCAACCAGGCAACCGCGCAATGCGACCGACTTGCACGGCGGCAGAAACACGGTCAACTTCACGTGCCTTTGGCGCGTACTGCCGCCAGTGCCCTCCCCTCCTTCCGACTTCGTCTCAAAAACGATAGAACGATTCTGGTCGTACTCGGTCCCTTGGATCGCGATGGAATCGATCTCTTTTCCCTGAAAATCGCGATAAATTGAGTAGCTTTCGGCAATTTGACGGACGAATTTTTTTCGCGACGCCCGTTGAGTTGCATTGAGTTTGCGTCCATCCGGACTGTCGAAGAACTTCCGTTCGTCCGCCGTAATCTCTTCGTCGGTCCGACCGACGATTTGCGGGGCACGGCTGTGTCGGTGCACGACCTGCAGTGCCTTCAATTGAGGCTCGGCCGATTCGTCCCCCACGGTCAGAACCGTCTTTTCCAAGACACATTTCACGCCTGGTCCGGCCCAGCTCTCTACTTTCAAATCGTCAGCCGTGATCACGACGAACTTCTGAGGCCCGACATCGAACGTGACCGTGTCAGTCTGCTTGTTCAGCTTGTAAGGTGTTACGAACACTCTTCGTTCGTCCACGAGCTTTTGCAGGCTGTCCAAGTCGTGCTTGAGCTTGGAGAGTTGCCGCAGTGCCTCATCTCCCGATATGTCGGCGTCGTCGACTTGATTCTTCAGCGATCGCATTTGCTCGATGAGCCGATCACGGCGTGTCTTGAGGTCCTTGGCCACGTAGTAGACTCCGCCGCCGGCAAACTTCAGCACGGCATAGTTGGGAGGCGCCTGAGCGGTCGGATATTTCGGTTCCTCCGCGCGGACGATCTGCCCAATCCGATCGCTCGACACCGCGAAGCCGCTGATGACGAGCAAGAACAGGCGAACAAGTCGATTTACGTATCCAAACTGCATACGCATCGGCAACTCTCCTACGAACGTGGGGCCGCTTACATCGAGCGCGTTGGTCGGGATTCATTCACTTCCGTCCGTAACCGGCCAATAGCAATTCCAATTGGGCGCTCGCCTGTCGGCGTTTCGCTTGTTCGGCCAACTTTCGGATTTCCGTCTCCGATTGCACGAGCTCGCCGCGCAGGCGCAGCAGTTCCTTTGCGACGTCGACCTCTTCGACCTGCACCGGGGACGCCACGACAACGCTTGCCGGCGGCGATTCCAAATTGTGATTGTCCGCACGATTCAAGCGGATCGGTTTCAAGTCCACCCGATTGGAGTCCACAATGTTCGGCGCCGCCCGGTTCGGTTGCGGCACGTTTTTCGACCAAAGCACGACGGCGACGATGATGGCCGCCGCCGTCGCCAGAGAACCGATCACGAGTTTCGACCGATTACTGGAGACAGGGACAGATGCCGCCGGATTTATTGCCGCCGAAGCCATCCAACGCATTCGCAATTCGGGTGCATTTGACCCGGTTCCGGCAAGAAGCCGCTTAAACTGGACGAGCTTGTTCGCGGCATTCGCGCAAGACGGACAGCGTTCTAAATGGCGCCTTGCGCGCCGTCGCTGCCACCAGTTTCCCGTTTCCAGGCTCGGCCAGACGTCGTCACATTTCATTCGAGCCGTCTCCGCAATTCTTTCAGCGCCGTGTTCAGCCGGCTTTTCGCAGTTCCGGGATTAATCCCCATGGCCCGAGCCGTCTCGCGCAATGTCAGTCCGCCGTTGTAGTGGAGAAGCACGACTTCGCGGACGGCAATTGGCAGCTCGGCCACGGCGGAATTCACCCGGCACACATCTTCCGCCATCTCCGCCCGCACGGCGGGGGATTGCTCCTGGTCCTCAATCCAGCTCGCGTCGCCTTGGGTCACACGCGCGCGAGCGCGGTGATCCAGGAAGACGTGGTAGGCGATCGTCATGATCCACGCGCGCCGGTTGCGCAAAGCGGGCCGATCGCTTAACCGTTGCCAGACTCGAGCTGCGGCCTCCTGAAATAAATCGTCGGCATCGTGTCGGTTTCCGCTCAAGCGGCGCAGCAAGGCGAGAATGGACGATCCGTATTCATCAAATAGCGCGCCAAAGTCGTTTTGCGCGAACCTCTGTGGCACCGATCCGACCTTCGCATGCGGGATGATTCCGGTTCCACGGCCGGCACGGTCCAACCTTCGTCCAATTAGACTGCCCCGACAATGCAAGTGTTCGAAGAATCTTTGCCGCGCCTCGCGAAAATGTTCGATCAGCCGAGATCATCGACCTCGTCTGAGGCCGAAATCTCGACCGCTTCCGGGAACGCATCAAAGACGATTTGCCGCCCTCCCGCGGATGTGTCGGAAGGCATGCGTTTTGGCGGCGTTGTGCGCGATCGGCGTTATTTGAGGAATGCTGTGTGCCGAAGTCGGAAATCGGCGGAATTGTGGCGTTAAACTCCGTCTAGACTGCCGCGGACGTCAAAGAGACGGGCTGGAGTCACACTTTTCGGAATCAATCCGCGTTGCAATCAAAAACTGTTGCTACCGGGCTTCCAGAGATACATTTGTTTTTCGCGGATCAAGTCCCAGCGCGCCTCGCCTCGGTGCGTCATTGATGCGAACAACTCTTGCCAAGCTGTTTCAGTGGCGATTCGTTGCGTTCGTGTCTCGTTTGGCAATCGGGCGACGACGTCAATCGTCCCCGCGGGGTCGAGAATTGCCGACGAAAAGAAATACCAGTGGGGATATCGTTCAACCCCCTGGATCACCGATTCGTCTCCCGGCGGCCGAAGGGCGTGCAGAGCCGCCTCGTCGTCGTAGCGTGCGAGGCAAGCGGCCAAGACCGGGTCCGACAGCCGCATCCCCTGCTGTGGCCCGTATGGGCCGAGTGCCATTCTCTCACTGCCAAACGTCGTATTCGTCCGCAGTGAAATGGCCCTCCAGAAAAACTCTCGCATGAGGGTCGGATCGATCTGCTCGACGATTTCGAGCATTGCTAACGCCGTGCTCCCCGGTGTTTGAACAAGCGTTGATGACTGTCCGGCCTCGGCAGCCTGCTGGAGCACGGAATAGGCTTCGTCGAGTTGTCGGAGGGCAGTCGCTCTGTCCTTGTCGGCGGTCACTAGCGCGACCAGGCTCATTGCGTAGGCGCGAAAGACGGGTTCCGCGGCCGAGCGAGCCAGGCGAGCAGCCCGTTCGGGATCCGCCTTTGCCATCGCATAGCAAATCCTGGGAGTCCAGTCCTGGCGTTGGCGTAGCGTGGAGTGGATTTGTTCGGCCGCAACGGGGTTCCTCGCCGCAATGGCTTCTGCGATCGCGCCGCGGTAGCGGTTGAAGTCGAAGTCGTCTTTGGCGGGCCCCAAGAGTTCGGTCGTATCAGCTCCTGTGACCACCGCTCTCTCGATCGCAAACCAGCCACGGGCGAAGTCCGCTCGACCGCGATTGGCGCCGGAACCAGCAGGTTGCAGGCGGTTTTCCGCTTGCTTGAGAAATTCCTCTGCGGCGACGGCGTCTCCAATCTCCCGATTCGTCCTTGCGAGGAGAAGCAGCGACTCGAGTTGCCAGTATTCGGCGACCTGGGGTAGCTCGTTTCTGGCGCGCGCGAGAAGTTGTCCGCGATACGAGGCATCACGATTTGTCGCCGAAGTGGCCGCGCGACAAAGCGCCTGAAGCCTATAGTGTGGGTCCTTGATCTGGTCGATTACGCGGACCGATTCGTCGGGCGCGGATTCGGCGAGCTTCTCTGCAATGCGGGCTCGTACGAAATCGGGAAGCCAGGTGGTGTCGAAATGGTGCCCGTCGATGAACTGCAGCGCGGCAGGTCGATCGAACTCGGCATAAAGTTCCAGCAGCTTGATCTCGTCGAAGAGACCGGTATTCCAGCTCTTCTTTCCCATCAACGTTCCCTGCTCGGC
>DASZIA010000541.1:0-11515 GCA_035949535.1 Planctomycetaceae bacterium
AAGCGGCCGGAAATCGCCGCGGCTCGCCACCACCGGAACGACCCCTCAGCAACTGAGAACGACCACAGAGAACTCGAATTGGGGGGATTCGCTCCCCGCGTGTGAGATTCGCCTGAGCGGCTGCTGCATTCACCACTCGAACCGCCCGCACCGCCGCAGTAGTCATTCAGGCGACTCACCGCGGGGAGTTTTTTTGCCGCTGGCGCTGGGATAAGAAAAGGACGTCGCACCGGCGGCTCGCTCTTGGGCGAAGTTCCTGCTCGACGGTCGCTCTAGGCAGGCAAATTGCCGGGGTTTAACACCTTCTTCACTTCGGATCCCTATTGTGGATTGACCGTCGGCTGCTACACTTCTGCGGCTCGATGGCCTAAAATCAAACTGCGCTCTGTCTGACGGCAGGCTGGGGTTCCTTCTGTAGGGGAGATGGATTGACACGGGAAAGTTGACGCCCAGGGCCGCCCGATAATGTGCGGCCGGCTCGCGTTCCCCGTGCTCCCCGGCGACCCGCCCCGTAAGACGTTTCCTACACACGAGTTCTGAGATTCCATGCGACGCACCGATATCCGCAATATCGCCATCATTGCACACGTCGACCACGGCAAAACGACGCTGGTCGATGCCCTGTTGCGTCAAAGCGGTCAATTTCGCGACTCGCAGCTCTCGGGCGACTGCATCCTCGATTCCAACGATTTGGAGCGCGAACGGGGTATCACGATCCTCGCCAAGAACATCGCCCTGGTCTACAAGGGGGTGAAAGTCAACATCATCGACACGCCGGGCCACGCCGACTTTGGCGGTGAGGTCGAGCGCGTGCTGTCGATGGCCGACGGAGCGCTGATTCTCGTCGATGCCTTCGAAGGACCTCGTCCGCAGACTCGCTACGTCGTCAAGAAGGCGCTTGAGGTCGGCCTGCAACCGATCGTCGTGATCAACAAGGTTGACCGCCCGGACGCCCGGCCCGGCGAGGTTCTTTCGGAAATGTTCGACCTGTTTGTCGAGCTGGGGGCCGACGAACTGGCCCTCGACTTCCCTTATGTCTACGCCAGCGGTCGCGAAGGTTATGCCTCGCACGATCCGGCGTTGCGTTCGGGATTGATGGAACCGCTCTTGGATCTCGTGTTGCAAAAGATTCCCGGGCCCGACGTCGAGCCGAATGCGCCGCTGCAGATGATGGTGACCTCGGTCGAATGGTCCGAGTACGTCGGCCGCGTGGCGATCGGCCGCATTCAGAGCGGAACGATCCATCGCAATGAGAAAGTCGTGTTGATCCGTCACGACGGCAAACACGAGCCGGGTGAAGTGACCGCGGTCGAATTGTTCGACAAGCTGGGGCGCAACGAAGTTTCAGAAGCGGACGCGGGAGACATCGTGGCGCTGGTCGGATTGCCGGATCCGGAAATCGGCGACACGGTCGCCTGCCGCGACCGTCCGTCGGCACTCAAGCGAATCAGCGTCGACGAGCCGACGCTGTCGATGGTCTTTACGATCAACAACTCGCCGCTGGCCGGCCGCGACGGAAAATACGTGACCAGCCGGCACCTGCGTACGCGGCTCTTGCGCGAGCTCGAGTCGAACGTGGCTCTCCAAGTCGACCTGACGGGCGAAAAAGACTCCTTCACCGTCTCCGGGCGCGGCATTTTGCATCTGTCGATTCTTATCGAGACGATGCGCCGCGAAGGCTATGAACTCTCGGTCGGCAAGCCGCAGGTCATTCGCAAGCGGATCGACGGCCACTGGCACGAACCGTTTGAAATCCTCGTCGTCGACGTTCCCGCGGCCGACATGGGCAAGGTGATGGAGCAAGTCGGCGTGCGACGCGGCCAGATCCTGGAAATGGTGACCGGCGAAACGGGCCAGACCCATCTCGAATTTTCGATCCCCGCGCGGGGCCTGATCGGTCTGCGGACCAAGCTGCTCAACGCCACGCGCGGCGAAGCGATCATTCACCACCGCTACGAATCGTATAAGCCGATGCAGGGCGAGATCCCCAAACGGCCAAACGGCGTTCTCGTGTCGCAAGAAACGGGCAAGATCGTCGCGTTTGCCCTGGGCAAGCTGCAGGAGCGAGCCGAAATGTTCGTCGCCCCGGGCGACGACGTTTACCAAGGGATGATCGTCGGTGAGAACTCGCGCGAAGGAGACATGGTCGTCAACCCGGTCCGCGAGAAAAAACTGACCAACATGCGGGCGTCCGGCTCGGACGAGAACATCCTGCTCAAGCCGCCGCGCGAAATGACCCTGGAAGCGGCCCTCGAGTACATCGAAGAAGACGAGTACGTCGAGGTCACGCCCAAGGTCATCCGGCTGCGAAAGATCGGCCTCACCGAAGCCGACCGCAAGCGTAAGAACCGCTCGCAGCGTTCCTGAGCACCTGATCCGGCGAGCGGCGGGTGTCAGCCTGCCGGTTCTTTGATGCGTTGACGGCTCAGATCGCAATTCGCAACATGACTCGCGTCGTACTGCTCGGCGCCAGCAATATCGCGCTGGCATTTCCGCAGATCGTGCGGCAATTGTCGGCGGGGTTGCCCCGGCCGCTCGAAATCTTTGCGGCATTCGGACACGGGCGATCGTACTGCAAGTGGAGCCGAGTGCTCTTTCGCCGCCTGCCCGGCATCGATCGTTGCGGGTTGTGGCCCGACCTCGAGCGTGCGGCGACCGAGCGACCGACTCGGACGCTGGCGCTGCTAACCGATGTCGGCAACGATCTGATTTATGGTTCCCCATCGGCGGTGCTCGAGCGCCATCTCGTCCGGTGCCTGAGTGCGTTAGCCCCTCACCGCCCTGAACTCATCATCACCCGCTTACCTCTGGCGAGCATCGAACGCCTCTCAGCACTGCGGTATCACTCCACTAGGGTAGTGTTTTTCCCTCGCACGCGAGTGAGTTGGCCGGCGATGCTCGAACGAGCCCGTGAGACGGATCTCGCGCTAACCGAATTGGCCGATCGCTTCTCGGCCCGACTAATCGATCAGCCGCTCGCCTGGTACGGCTTCGATCCGATCCATATTCGCTACCGACGCAGAGCCGAAGCGTGGCGGGCGATCTTTTCTGGTTGGCCCTTATACGACGTCAGCCGACCTTTGCCGCGCTGGTCGACGCGCGACCTGCTCCGCGTGCGACTGACCGCGCCGGCCGAGCGCGTGCTGTTCGGGCGGAGGCAGGTCAAGGCTCAGCCGGCGTTCACGGCGAACGGCATTACGCTTAACGTGTATTGACCCGGCGAGCCGCCTGCGTGAGCTGGCGGGCGCTTCGATCTTGATTTAGCAACCAAAGAACCGGCGGGCTGACACTCCGCCTGCGGCGGACTCGCCTAAGAAAGCTGCGAGTCATTGCTGCAAATACGCGAACAAGTCGCGAAGCTCTTGCGGCCCCAGCGGCTCGAGCAGCCGCTCAGGCATCAGTGAGTTGGACATCTCTTTCATCTCGGCGATCTCGCTGCGGCGGACCGTAGTGCGGTCGTTTTTTGGGCCCACGAGCGTGATGCTCGACGCGTTCTGGTCGGCGATACAGCCCGTGACGACGCGACCGTCGTGCGTTTCGATTGCGTAAACGAGATACTCCTTTCGCACTTGCACGGACGGATCGACGATGCTGACGAGCAAGAACTCGCGGTCCTTGCGATTGGCCGTCGTCAGATCGGGACCGATCTTTGTTCCCTCTCCGAAAAGCACGTGACACGTCGCACAGTGTTTCTTGAACAGCTCGTGCCCTCTGCTTGCGCGGCCGGGCGCGGCTCGCAGATCGTTCGACAAACGTCGAATGCCGGCGAGTTTCTCCTCCGTCGTCCCCGGTCGAATGTTGCCCCACAGCTGGCGGACAGTCGCATCGAGCGCCGGATCCTGATACAGGGCGACCCGACGCACCTCGTCTGCCGGCACGTCGGCCGTGCGAATTGTTCCGTGCTCAATCGCCACCAGCAGCTTGCGGGCCCAGTCGCGGCGGCTGAAAAGCAGGCCGCGGGCCGTCGTTCGAAGTGCCGACGTCATCCGCGGGTAGTCCGCAAGCACCGCCTCGGCAATCCGCGGGTGGTCGAAATGCGCCAAGGTCACGAGTGCCGCCACTCGTAGCAGGTGGTCGTGCGGATCCCGCACGATTGCCAAGATCGGCGTGATGCAATCCGACTCGCCGAACTCGCCGAGAATCGACAGCAGTTCTTTGCGCAACGATGAGGGCGTGTTTGGAGTGCCAACCAGCGCCACCACGCGGCGATAAGCGTCGCGCTTGCCCAGGCGACAGGCGACGCGGAGCACCCGCGAATCGATGGCGCTCTCAGTCCAGATTGCGTCGAGCACCGGTCGCAATTCCGGCGGACACGTCGCAAATCGTCGAGCCTCGCCTTGCCGTTCAGCGGCGACCACGGCGAACCGGTCGTAGTAGGCGCCGAGCGTCGCGTTCTTCGCCGACGGCTCTCTGCTCATCCTCAGACCTTCGTCGAGATCTGCCAGCAGCCGCAGGCGGTCAGCGGCAGTCGGGGCGGACGCAAAGATGCGGGCCGCCGACCGAAAACTCTCGGGCGTGCCTTCGGCCGCATAACGTTTCAGCAAGCGGCCGACAATTTCCTTCCCGATCAACGGCACGCGCCACGCGTCCCGCGATGCGAAGGTGGCGACGGCGACTTCACGAACAGCCGTTGCGTGGTCTTCGACGGCCCACCAGACAAGCAGCGGAACGCAGGGATCACGCTCGCTGAGCGGATTCGCGGCGACTTCTCGCGCAATCCTCAAACCACAGGCTGCCGGCAATCGTTTGGCCGAACAGGCGAGTTGCGCGAGCACAACCGGGCTGTTCTCGCGCTCAGCCAATCTTAGGAGCCGCTCTTCAACTTGTCCCCCGACGTTGCGTTGGTCACCCAGAAGGCGGACGGTCCAGGCACGCACGGCTTCTGCCGGATGATCCAGCATTTGCAACGCGAGCCACTCGTCAAACCCTCCGCTGACATAAGCGCCCCAGAGGCACCGCAAGGCGACGATCGGATCCCTCTCCGGAATATTCAACACAATGCGCGGCGCAACGCCCGGTTTGCCTGCGACGGTGACGGCGTCGTTTCTCGTCAACCGCTGGCGAAACACTTCTGCGATACTCGCGTCGCGCCGTTCGGCCAACATCCGTAGGGCCCGCCGCGAATGCCAACCGTCTCCGTGCAGCAGAATGTCGATCAACTTCCGCGCGGGAGGTTCACCGTCGGCGAACGCCGTTTGTTTTGTTCGGAGCGAGCCCACCGGACGATCCGCAGGCCTGATGCGGTAGACTCGACCGTTCGACTTGTCCCAATCGGCATCCGGATCGGGATGGGCCGTCCGCTTGTCGCACCAGTCGGCTACGTAGACGGCACCGTCAGGCCCGGACGTGACGTCGCTCGGTGCGAACCAGGTGTCGTTGGCCTTGAGCAGTGTGCCGCCGTGTGCGGTGCGCACGGTCGAACCGCCGCGGGTGATCGTGTGCCAGTTGACCGTGTGTCCGAGCAAGTCGGCACCGATGTATTTGCCGCGATACTGCGGCGGGAACAGATCTTCCTGGTAGACAATGCCGCCGACTGTGACGTGGCCGCCTTGAAAATTCGTGTGGGGCACGTGGTCGAAGAAGCCGAAGGCGTACGGATTGTGGAGCTCGCCGTGTTTCTGAAACTGCTTGACGTAATAGGCTCCCTGCAAGCCGTGCACCATCAGGTAGCCGCCGTAATTCGTGCTGAAATAGAGTTGGCCGTTCTCGTCGAAGTCGAGCCCCCAGGAATTTCCGCCTCCTTCGCAAAACAGCTCGAACTCGTGGGTGATCGGGTGGTAGCGCCACACGCCCTGCTCAAAGTCGATGCCGCGGATGTGCGCCGTGATGTTGGTTCCCTGCGTGCCGTAGAGCCAGCCGTCCGGTCCCCAGGTGAGCGAGTTGGCGAGCGAACTCGTGTCTTCCATACCGAAACCCGAGAGCAACACTTCGGGATCGCCATCGGGAATGTCGTCGTGATTTCGATCGGGATAGAAGAGGAGATACGGCACGTTGAGGACAAACACGCCGCCATAGCCCAACGCGATTCCCGTCGCGAGGTTGAGGCCGCCCACAAAATCGTGTGATCGGTCGACGCGGCCGTCGCCGTCGGTGTCCTCGAGAATCGTGATCCGGTCGGCCCCTTTCGGGCCGCGGGGCGGCGGCTCGGGCACGCGGTCGTACACCGTCCGCGAGTATCGATCGACTTTGACCCGCTTGAGCCCGGCCGGATTCGGATATTGCAGGTACTGCACGACCCACAACCGACCCCGATCGTCGAATTCAATGCAGACCGGCTGACGGACATGCGGCTCGGCCGCCACCAGATCGACCGCGAATCCCGCCGCAGGCGTCATTTTGCTTGCGGCAATCTCTGGGGCGTAGCCTTGCGCAAGGGCGAGGCCGCCCGTGGCCAGCAGGATTGCTCCAGCGGCGAAGGCGCAAACTCCGATTTCGAGTGGACAGAAGCGTCTAACGGATCTGCTCGGCATTCGGGAGGACCTGGCGAGCCGATCCGCCGCGGCGGATGAGCTGACGGGTGCTGCTCTGGGCGGGAGTCGACAGCGCGCGAGGCGCAACTTCAAAGTCCGAGTTCCGCGACCCACTGTCAAGGATGCGCGGTCGCACCCGTTGCCTCATCCTCGATTGAACCACAACCGCACAGCGTTCTCTCCCACGATCTTGGCGATCGCTTCGCCGGGAACCGGCAGGCGGCCGTCGAGCAACAGCCGCAGGTCGGCCGTGTAATCCTCGACAGTTCCGACAACCGGATAATTCGAGCCCCAGAGAATGCGGTTCGCGCCGAAGGCGTCGACCGCTTGCGCAATTAGGGGATAAAGGGGCTCGTGCGGATAAGGGCAGAACATCTTCATGCCCGAAATCTGCAGGTAGACGTTGGGAAATCGTGCCAGACCGAGCGCTCGGTTCGCCGCGTCGTCCAATTGGGAGCCGATTAAACTCGGGTTCCCCAAGTGCGTGATCACCAGGCGAGTGAACGGTGCGTTTTCGAGCTCCTTGTGAAGCTGTGACAGAATGGGACCAATTCCCTGCGGGGCGTACAGCACAATCACCAATCCCAGGTCGCCTGCGAGTGAAAAGAGAACCGGATTGGCCAGCAAGGCCTCGGCCGTCAGCCGCAACCCCTGAAACTTGCCGGACGCGACCGACTGCGTCAGGGTGTCGGCGACGTTTTCCGTTCGGTGGTCGACGAGCAGCACGCCCGCGAACCGCTCGGGATCCGACGCGATGACCGAGCCGATGTACGAGTTGTCGAACTCGCCCAAGTGCTGAACGAGGACGGCCCGCGAAACTCCGCCGGCGGACATCGCCGCGCGGACTTTTTCAATCGGCTCATATTTCGATAGGCCGCAATGGGCGTAGGCGTCGACGATTTCCATACGAGCCGTAGCCGTAGGGCAGGCTGTGCCTGCCGAGGATGAGCGACGAACTCGGGACGGCAGGCACAGCCTGCCCTACTTGTGAATCACGATTCCCCTATCCGCAAACCGGGAGCCCGGGGCAACAGCATCCGGAGCACAATAATGGCAACCAGCGCTAGGGCCGCCACCCATTTCCAAAACGCCGGACCGAAGACAACTGTGGCATTGAACATCATGAAGCCGAAGATCGCCTGCACGACCCAGTAATAAACGGGTGCTACCGGTTTCTCTGCGA
The DNA here is from genome assembly GCA_035949535.1 of Planctomycetaceae bacterium. Taxonomy (GTDB): domain Bacteria; phylum Planctomycetota; class Planctomycetia; order Planctomycetales; family Planctomycetaceae; genus DASPSM01. Next base: position 7,654 of record DASZIA010000541.1, read on the forward strand.
TGCTGCGACGCCACCAAAGAATGACGTCAGCGATCCAGAGCAGCGTGAAGGCGTAATTCACATAGATGCCCGCCCCAAACTCGAATCCCGTGACCTCGAACGTGCGGCGGGCGGCGTGCTCGACTGCGGCCGCGTGGCTCCAATGATGCAGGAACTGGAACGCGAAGACGACGTGCGCCAGATAAACGCCACAGCCAACCGTCCACGCCCAGCGCGCCCAGCGGTCACGGCGAACCGGCTCGATAATCAAGACGTCGGCTGCCAAGCGCAGGAGGTACAACAGGACCACCACGCGGGCCGACCAGGTAATCAGCAGTTCGCCCATCGATCTCTCAGTAAGGTGCCGCGACTATTTTGCCATGCGGAGCCTTGGCTGGTCCAGCGGACCCGCGATGCGCCGCCGGCGCTCGATGGACTTACCGTCTGGCGGCAGCGCGGGGACTCTTCGCCGCCGACTTCTTCGACCTTGCCGGTTTGGCGGCTTTGCGAGCCGTCGCGGCTTTCTTGGCCGGGGGCTTCTGCCGTGAGCTGAGGGCCTGTTCGCAGATCGCGATGAACCTCCGGGCAGTCACCCGTCGGATCGTCTCACCGATCACGTCGAGAGCCAGGTCGTCGACCTTTTTGAAGCGCACACACGACTTCCCCATGTCGAGCTTCTTGCCGGCCTTCTTCCATTCGGCCTCAAACCATTTCCGTTGGTTCTGATCGCCGTAAACGCACATCAGATACAGCGCCATGTGGTTCTTTTGCGAAGCCAAACAGGCAAAGCCGAGCGGCTGCCGCGGATCGCAGTGGTAGCCGGGCGGGTAGACGCTGTGCGGCACGTAATAGCCGATCATGCCGTACTGCATCCCTTCCTCGAATTCGCGATCGATGTTCTTGAGGATCACTTCGCGCACGGCCTGGATGGCGGTTCGTCGATCCTCGGGCAACCCGGCCAGATACTCTTTGACGGTCGTCGCTTTGCTCTGGACCATGGGACTTCCTCTCGCGAATGCCTTGGGAGTTAGCGGTTGGCAGCCCGCGCTGCCGCTCCTTTGACGTACTTGGGCTGATAGAGCTGCATCACGAAATCACCGGGCGCCTTGAAGTGCGTGACCAGTCCGTAGCCCATGTCTTCGACCGAGTCGACGAACTCGACGCCGCGGCCTTTCAGCTCGGCGACGGTCTTGTTGACGTCGTCGCAGTAGAAGGAAATGCTTGGTGTGCCCGACGTTTCCCCTTCTTCCGGCCCGGCCGGATGGCAACCCATGTCAGCCTCGGGAAGATCGAAGATGAGCCATCCCCCTCCGACATCGGTGTGGGAACTCATGCCCAATTTGTCGCGAAGGAACGCCCGGAATTCGTCGGGCTTGGAAGAGTAGAACATGGTGTGGACGCCGCGGATCATTTCTGTCTCCAGCGATTTCGTGCGGTCGAGCGGCAACACAGCTTGCAGACGCGGCCGAGACCCAATCTCAATCAGCCTTCCTTCTTCGACGATGGAGCCGGAAGTTGGTTCCAGGCTACCCAGGCCGGTGGCGCTGAGCAACCGGCTGCCGCCAGGGAACGGCGCCCCTGGTTGCCGACTGGCTGCGCGGTCGAATCCTCTCAAAGTTGCGGGCCCGAGCCGATTACCATCGTGGCCGGCAGGCCAGGTAGACCACCTGATTCCAGGAGGCCCGTGGGAAGGCGTCCTTGAGCGCGATGTCGCTGTAGTTTTGCGGGCCGGCGACTGCGAGTTGCGGACCGCGCGCGGCGACCGCCTCGACCGGTTTGCTGCTCGGTCGCACAATGGCCGTTTGGCCGTCCATGCTGTGATCGCTTGCCGCAGATGGAGAGTTCCAAGTCGCAACCACCATCCAACCCTGATTCGCCAACAGCTGCGCTTCGACATCGCCTACGGCCACCCAACCGACGCCCGTCCCTTGGTTGACCAGCCAATCGTATTGCCTGTCCGGGAAAAAGTTCCCGGGCACTGGCTCCGGCATGGGCACCTTGAGCCGCGCACCGACCGCTGCCACAAACGCCGCGCCGTTGCTCGCGGGACCAGGTTCGTTGCCGATTGGGTTGCCTGTCTCCCAGCTCACATTCTGGCCCGGCAACCAGTGGCTCTCAACGTCCATCGCATCGAGCTGCTGGGCAAGAACCGCACCCGCCCGCGAAATCGGCAGACCCTCGCCCTCCTTGATCACTGGCGGCTCAACCTGCAGATCCGCCGGCGGGACGACCGTTTCGTAATTCACCCACGGGCCTTGATCGCCGTCCGTGAAATAATCTCCCGGCACATCCAGACCGTCGTCGCACACGTTCGGGTAATCGACGAAGCAATACCACCAGTTCCGATCGAACGCGTACCAGTGATGGCGACCATCGAAGTGGGCGAAGTGATGGACGAGCGCGTGCCGCCGCCCGACGAAGTGATCCGGCTCCGGATGTCGCTCGTTGGGTTTGGGAACGGGACGGACGAGTTTGTTCGGCTCTTTCGGCTTTTCCACCGGGCGCGGAAGCCTCGCGGGCGCTTTTGGCTTCGTTTCGGGACGGGACGGCTTGATGGGCTCTTTGTGGTTTTCTTCCGCCCTGGCGACTTTCACAGGCTTTGTTGGCTTCGCCGAATGGCGGGCTTGTTTCTGCGCTGGACGAGTCGCACGATGCGGCGCTGGCTTGCGCGCCACGCGCTTCGGGTTAGGCGTTGAGCGGTGCACCTGGCGAGCTTTGGGAGCTGCTCGATGCTGGTCCGCGCGGTGCGGGGCCGCTCGATGGGGCGCGGCTCGGTGCGGAGCGGCCGCTCGATGAGGCGCTCGACCGCCTCCTCCCCTGCCATCTTTGGCCTCCGCGTGCGAAGCCGACATTAGGGTGACGAATACGACGAGAACGATCGCGAAAGGACGGAAACGTGCCATGTCACGTCCTCCAGGCGCTCGCGTTGTCTCCATCTCGGTTGGAGCGAGCGAGTCTGCTCTTGGACTAAGCACGATCCGTTCCCGGGACGGCGAATTCTTTAGCAGAAATCTTGTCGTCATCTGAAGACTCTCGCCGTCTGCATGCGCGCGCGGCCCGATCGAATTTCCAACGCCGCTCAAGAGAGCAGCGCACTGCTCATTTGCCTGCTGATTTCGCAGCTTTGGCGACTTTCGCAATCCGCTGTGCCTCCGGCACCTGTGGGGCAAGGTCTTAGTTTTTTGACAGAGAGATCAGCGAAGATCACCTGATAGCGGGCTGCGCGCGTTGGGGCCTTTACCGAAGAAAGGCCGGGAAGGTGTATTCAGCTTGACACCACTTCCGGCGTCACGCGCATCACTGTTCGGTCCCGCGGCTGATTGGTGTTTCCATCTCCATCGTCAGGCAATACACGCGAAACCCGATGGATTCCCAAAAACGTCGCCCCCCTTCATTCCCAACGAGCACATCGATGCGGATGCGCGGGACAGCCTGCCAGGCGTTCTGCAAGAGCCATTGAAAGAGGCTTCGCCCGAATCCGCGGCGCCGGCTCTCACCGCGCACGAAGATTTGCCGCAAATAGACGTATTCTGCCTCGCGTCGAAACAACGCATAGCCGACGATTGTACCGCGATCCTCGACGATCGCGGCTTCATGGTCCGCTCGCAGCCAGTCCGCCATGCGCTGCACGAGTTGGGGAATCGTCATCGCGTTTCGGTGTCCCTCATCGCGGATGAGCTGTGCGTTGAGCGCACCCAAAGTCTCCGCATCCTCGACGGTCGCTAGCCGAATTTGCATTGTGCCCTCACAATTGGGCCGATGATTCCAGTTCACAATCTCGCACGCTAGAATGCCACGTGCGTGCCGAAATTCTACCGCGGCCGGCGGATCGATCTCGATTTCAGTCCAGAGCGGGAGTGAAGAATGACTCGAGCGACTGTTC
>DASZIA010000542.1:0-16322 GCA_035949535.1 Planctomycetaceae bacterium
CACGCGGCGGGCCCGGCAGCTGAACGCGCTTGTCCAGCAGGTGCTCGGCTTTCCGCGGCACCTCTCGCAGCACGTCGGCGGAATGGTGCTGACTCAAAAACCGTTGTGCGAGATCGTGCCGATCGAAAACGCCTCGATGCCGGGCCGCACGGTCATCGAGTGGGACAAAGACGATCTCGACGACTTGGGCATCCTCAAGGTCGATTGCCTCGCGCTCGGGATGCTCACGGCCATCCGCAGGGGATTCGATCTGATTCGCAAACACCGCGGCCGCGAGCTTTCGCTGGCGACGGTCCCCGCTGAAGACCCAGAGGTTTATCGGATGGTTCAGCGGGGGGACACGCTCGGCGTCTTCCAGATCGAGAGTCGAGCCCAGATGGCCATGCTCCCGCGGCTCAAGCCGGCCTGCTTTTACGATCTGGTGATCGAGGTGGCGATCGTACGCCCTGGTCCGATTCAGGGAGACATGGTTCATCCTTACTTGCGACGAAGGTGCGGCGAGGAGGACGTCGATTTCCCCGACGAACGAATTCGCAGCGTGCTCGAAAAAACTCTCGGTGTGCCGCTGTTTCAGGAGCAGGCGATGAAGCTGGCGATGATTGCCGGTGGCTTCGCGCCGGGCGAAGCCGACCAGCTTCGCCGCGCGATGGGGGCTTGGCGGAAAACAGGAGTGATGGATCGCTTTCGGGAAAAACTCCTCACCGGGATGGCCGCTAACGGCTACTCGGCTGATTTCGCCCAACGCCTGTTCAACCAGATCCGCGGTTTCGGAGAATACGGGTTTCCTGAATCACACGCGGCCAGTTTTGCTCTCTTGGTTTACGCCTCGGCCTGGATCAAGCGCTACGAGCCGGCGGTTTTCGTAGCGGCCATGCTCAACAGCCAGCCGATGGGCTTTTACGCACCGGCCCAGCTTGTGGCCAGCGCCCGCGATCACGGCGTGGAAATCCGCCCTGTCGACGTCAATCACAGCGAGTGGGACTCGACGTTGGAAGAATTAGTCCAAGGTCCAAAGTCCAAGATCCAAGGTCAGGAAAGTGAAAAAGTTCCCTCTTCGACTTTGGACTTTGGACCTTGGACTTTGGACTTAGCTTTGCGTCTGGGTTTCCGCATGGTGAAAGGGCTGTCGCAATCTCAGGTCGATGCGATTCTCGCGCGACGGGCGGACGGGCCCTTTGTTTCGTTCGAGGACTTCGCTCATCGCACGCGGCTGAGCAACTCCGTTTTAAGCCGACTGTCGCAAGCCGATGCCTTCGGCTCGTTGACCGTGGGCCGTCGGCAAGCCTTGTGGGAATCTTTGCCGAGCCAGGAGAGTCCAAGGTCCAAAGTCCAAGGTCCAAAGTCCAAGACGGACGCGGCATCTTCCGAATCTTCCGACCTTGGACCTTGGACTTTGGACTTTGGACCTAATGAAGAGCCCGTTGTCACCCTGCCGACGGCGTCTCCTCTCTCGGAGGTCGTGGCCGATTACCGGGCGACGGGGCTTTCGTTGCGGGACCATCCGATGAAATTTTTGCGACGTGGCCTCGACAAGATGGGCGTCGCCAAAGCGTCCGACCTGGCCGTTTTTCCCGTCGATCGCCTGGTGAAAGTTGCCGGCCTGACGCTGATGCGCCAGCGCCCCGGAACGGCCAGCGGCATCACATTTGTCACTCTCGAAGACGAAACTGGTTTCGCTAACCTGATTGTGCGGCCGGAAGTCTGGGAGCGCTATCATCACGCCGCCCGCACCGCGACCGCCATGCTGGCCCACGGCCGGCTGCAACGCCAGGACAACGTGATCCACGTCCTGGTCAATCGGCTCGATGATCTCTCCCGACGCATCGAGGACCTCGGGGTCTCGTCACGCGATTTCCACTAATCCGGGCGGAGCGGTGATTGCCGCGAGCGCGGCACCGCACTACCCTTCGAGTCAGACGTCTATGCAAATTCGCGAATATAAATCCGAGAGTGACTTGGCGGCCATCCGCGAATGTGCCGTCGAACTTCAAGAATTCGAACGCGCGCTCGACTCTCGCCTTCCGGAAGGCGAGAAAATGGCCGACGCGTACCTCGAGGAGATTCTCGACCGCGTTCGGAAATTCGAGGGAAAATTCTTCTTCGCGGAAATCGATGGTCGAGTCGTCGGGCTCGTGACTGTCTTAGGCGCCTACCGACTCGAGGAACCGTCCGAGACTCACCTCCCGTTCGCGTACGTCGATGATCTCCTCGTTCTCGCCAAGTACCGCGGTCAAGGCATCGGGAAGGCCCTGCTCGCCAAGGCGGAAGCCTATGCCCAGCGATGCGGCCGAGCCTCAATCCGCCTTCGCGTCAAAGGCGGAAACCATCCGGCTCGCGTTTTCTACTCCGATGCCGGGTACCGTGAATACGAACTCGAACTCGAAAAGCGGCTGTGACTTCCATTCTCGCACGGACAAAAAGTGCGCGCCGGAGGATTGCCGAATGAACCGCAGCAGAAATATTCGATCCCTGGCAGTCAAAGTTGCGATTCTAACGGCCCTCGTTTCTAGCTCAGCGAGTGCCGACCGCGAGCCCGAGCGCCCTCATACCTGGTCTCAGTCGGTCTCACAGGTCGACGCGGCGTGTCTGCTGAAATGGATTTCCGCTTCCGCGCCCGAGTTCGACGGTTATCGTTGGATGCAATACGAAGTCGTCGACGTGCTTAAAGGCCCGAAATTGGTCAAACGCGGAGATCGCCTCAAATTGCGCCGATTGGTCGAGGGGCAGAAGGATTCCCTCTTTTTCATACTTGGAATGAAAGAGCCGCGCGGGAGCATAGATTGGGAAGAGGCGATACCAGCCACGCGCGCCGGATTCGACTACTTGAGCCATGCCCCCGCGTTTGGCGGTAGCGCACGGAAACGGCTCCCTTATTTCCTGAAGTTTCTCGGATCGACAGATCCCTTCATCGCTCCCGACGTGTTGGCCGAATTCCGTCAAGTGCGCTTCGAGGACCTTATTGCATTTGCTCCGTCGCTGCCGCGCGACAAGCTCCGCCAGAGAATTGCCGACCCGAAAACTCCGCCGCCGGAGATGGGTCAGTACGGACTCTTATTGAGCCTGTGTGGCGACGCGCGGGATGCCGAACTGCTTGCGGCGAAGATTCGGGAAAAATGCGACGATCCCCGAGTCGGAATCGAGGGAGCCATGGCCGGATACCTGTTCCTCACTGGGACTGCCGGATTGGATAACCTCGACGCTTGGACGCTCAACAACAAATCTGGTTCCTTGGTGGATGTTTATGCCGGGATGAGGGCGCTCAACTTCATGTGGGCCAAGGGAAACGGCAAGATTAAGAAGGAGCGGCTGATTCGTTCGATGCGGCTCGTGCTCGATTGTCCCGTCAACGCTCCTGACGCAATCGAGAACCTCGCGCGTTGGAAGGATTGGGGCTCGCAGGAGCGCATCGTCGGAATGTACGACCTTACAGGATCCCGACGGCGCTACAACATCGCGATCATCGAATATCTTCTCGCCAGCACCCATGCAAACCCGGCCGGCTCGCCGGAGCAGGCGGCCGTCAAAAAGTACCTGGAGCAGCTTAGAACGAAAGATCCCAAGACCGTCGGGGAGGTCGAAAGGTACAATTTGCAGAAAACGAAAGACAATCAAGTTCGCTAGACCAGGCGCAGAGGGCGGGGCTGGCTGCGCATGCGAGTATTCGCTCAGCAATAGGCCACTGAATCGGCGAGCAAAATATTCTAGGCGTCCCCAACCGCAAAATTCGTCAGCTCGCCCTTCGTCACCGTGACGGCCTGTCCCCCGAGAATTGCCCGATCGTTGGCGACTCGCACGTAAACCACTCCGCCGCGTGGCGACGCTTGGTACGCCCGAAACTCGTTTTTGCCGAGCCGCTTCTGCCAGAAGGCGCCCAGGCAACAATGGGCCGATCCCGTGACCGGATCCTCGTCGACGCCCGCAGCCGGCGCGAAGAAACGCGAGACGAAATCAAACCGCGGATCGGCCGACCGGCTTGTGACAATCGTCCCGCGGACTGGTGCGGTTGCTAACCGCCTAAAATCGGGGGTCATCTGCCGCAATACGGCCTCCGATTCCACTTCCACGAGATAATCGAAGCGACTCTTCCCGACGTACTCGCCCTTCACGCCGAGCGCAGGCAGAAGTTCGGAGGGAGGTTCAATTTTTTCGTCGGGACTGAGCGGAAAGTCCATCTCGATGCGGCCGTCGCGCCGTGCGGCCGTCAGCGTGCCGCTCCGCGTCGCAAATTTGATCGGGGCGTTCGCCGGCGCTACGCCCTGCTCCCACAGCGCGTGGGCCGAAGCCAAGGTCGCGTGTCCGCACAGGTCGACCTCGACGGTCGGCGTAAACCAGCGCAGATCGAAGCCGTCGGCGTTCCGCACCAGGTAAGCCGTCTCCGAATGCTTCATTTCGGCCGCCAGACTTTGCAGCCAGCGATCTTCACGCCATTGGGGCAGAAGACACACAGCCGCCGGATTTCCGGAAAACGGCCGGTCAGTAAAAGCATCGACCACGAGCAGCGGAACTCCCACAAATCACCTCCGGCGTGGAAAAGGGACCTCTTGCGGATAGCCGACGACGAACCGACAATTCTCCAGAAACCAGGCTGCCTCAAGAAACGACCGGGCCCCAAGAGAGACACATCCGATGAGCCAGGGTTCGAATGACGCCGGACAACCAAACTCTCCCAAACCGCCTCGCAAGGTGCCCCGCGCACCCGTGGCCGAACTGGTCGGCTTTGAAATTGGCGAAGGTGCCGATGGCCGCGCGGTGATGACTCTTCAGGCCGGTCCGCAGCACGCCAATCCGATGGGCACACTGCACGGCGGCATTCTATGCGATATCGGCGACGCGGCGATGGGTTATGCCTTCGCCTCGACGCTGGGCGAAGGGGAAACGTTCACGACACTCGACCTGCGGATCACCTTCCTGCGGCCTGTCTGGAACGCTCTGCTTCGCGCCGAGGCCAAAGTCGTGCACCGTGGCCGGACGGTCGGCTATGTGGAATGCGACATCACCGACGAAAAAGGACGCCTGATCGCAAAATCCAGCTCGACGTGCATGGTGCTGCGACACGAAAAGGCGAGCGGCCGCTGAACGGATGCGGCACCGGCTTACTGCTGCTTGCCCTTCGTTAGCTCCATGAAGGCCGTTTCGAGGTTCACCTCTTCCTCACGGAACATCGTGATCTTGATACCGGCCTGGAACAGGCGCGTCGGCAGCTCGCTGTAGTCGAGCACGTCTTTTTTGAGTGTTGCGATGATCAATCCGTTCTTGATGGTGACTGCTCGCACTTCGCCGCATTGTTCGAGCAGGCGGGCTGCCGGATCGGGGTCGCCAGACACGCGGATGTGCAGCATTTGCGCTTCGCGGGCCTTGCGCATCACTTCATCGACATAACCATCGACGATCATGTGTCCCTTTTCGATCATACCGACGCGCGTGCAGACGTCGGCCAGCTCGGGCAGGATGTGGCTCGAGACGATGATCGTCTTGTTCAATTCACCGAGCCGTTTGAGCAGGTTGCGGATCTCGATTCGAGCCCGGGGGTCGAGACCGCTGGCCGGCTCATCGAGGAGTAGCACTTGGGGCTCGTGCAACAGCGTGCGGGCCAGTCCGATGCGCTGAGTCTGCCCTCGCGAAAGCTGGTTGACCATCGCGTCGCGTTTGAACGACATGTCAACCAGCTCGAGCTTTTCTTCGCAAACCTTCCGGCGACTCGAGCCGTTGATGCGGTAGGCGGACGCGAAGAATTCGAGATATTCCATCACCGTCATGTCGTCATAGACGCCGAAAAAGTCGGGCATGTATCCGACCAGTCGACGGATCTCCTGCGGGTCGGTGTAGATCGACTTGCCGCACACGTACGCCTCGCCATAGTCGGGGTTGAGTAGCGTGGCGATCATCCGCATCGTGGTCGTCTTGCCCGAGCCGTTGGGGCCGATGAATCCGAACACGTCGCCTTCATCGAGCTTGAGATCGATTTCGTTGGCGGCAATCAGGTTGCCGTAGCGCTTGGTCAGCTTGCGGGTCTCGATCACGTTAGATCCTCGGTCTCAATCTGCGAGGGAGAGGGCGGGAGGCGTCCGGAATCATGGCGTTTCGCTTTCTTCGCGATACCGCACCGCTTTTACGGGAAGCAGAATGCGCACAAACGCAAAACTTTGATCTGGATCGACGGCTTTTCCGTCAACCGTCCAGTGCGTGAACGGGCGACGGATCCGCCCGATGAGCACGGCACGGTTGAGGTCGAGCAGCGGGCTCCAATCGAATTGCCGTAGTGCGCCGTTTCCCAAGCCGGTGTACAGCGTGCCGCCGGCCTCACCGTGAAACGTCAACATCCGCAGAACGTCGAGCGGATTCTGGTTGAGAGGATCATAGTCTGCGTGCTCGGTCCGCAGTTCTTCCAGTTTGCCGATCCGCGACTCGACGACAGTCTGTGTCGCGCCGGTCAGGTAACCGCCAAGTTCCCGCTGTGAGGCCGATTGTGGCACCCACGGAACTTCGGGAAGCAGAGGCTCCGGCGGATCGAGTCGGGGGCGAAACACCTGGTGCCCGAACGCGACGATCCAGTCCTCGATCGGCCCCGGAAGATGATGCCGGAGCGTTCCTCCCAAATGGCCCAGGCCGCGGCTTTCGAGTTGGCTCTCGACGAGCCCCGGTTTAGGGGCCGACCATTCGGCTTCGAGGCTTTTCGTCGACCAAATAGCGATCGGCAATTCCTCGAGCTCACGACAGCCCGCGCTGGCGGCATAAGCCGGGCGCGAAATCTCCACGCCCCCTGTGCGGTACATGCCGCCAAACGTCGTTTCGGGCCGGCCGTGCCAACCGATTCGGGGAGCCGCCGGCTCTACGCTATCAGATGTGCTGACGTCACTCTTCGTAGGAGTGGTTCCAGCAGCGGGATTCGCGCGAAGCCGAGCGGAATCGGACTCGGCTGCCACGTTGTAGCGGCGATTTTCGGGGCTATAGATCAAGCTATAGGAGTGATTACGGACCAGGCCACTGCCGGCGTCGACGTCGAGCACGTCGAGTTGGTTGACCAGCACCTGCCTTCCCTTGGCCTCGGAAGTCCAATAGAGCGTGCATCCGGCCGCGGCCAGGGCGATTAGCGGAAAGGTCACCCAGGTCAGTTCGGGCCGACGAAGGACTTTGTGCACAAATAGAAAATCGAGCGGGCCGACGACGAGCAGGAGCGCCGCCAGCAAGCCCATCACATGCCAGATCGTGAACCGCGACACCTCCGGAAATTCGTCGAGCGACGCATCGAGCTGTGTTCCCAGTTCCGTGATGCCGGTCTGTGTCAATCGATTGGAGATCATTTGCGTATGCCGCGACTGACTTTCCCCAAGGTCGAAGAGGCGCTGCGCCAAATCCGGCGCCGCGCTCCAGTTTGCGAGCTGAGGCGCGTCGAGATCCAGACCGAAGACAGTCACGCGGCCTAGTCCGTAAGCCGCGCGGCACAAGAGCGGGCCCGCAAGCGACGGAATCAACTCCTTCCCGCCAGTCGCACTCATTTTCGCCGCATCGAGCGGCTCGTCACCTGGCCTCATGATTCGCGAGCTTTGGCGGCAGAAGCTTTCGACAGGACTTAGATCGCGCAACTTCACCGCCCCCTGAATTTGCACCGGGAGCCACGACGCGAGCGCGGGCGAGCTCTTTGAAAAATCATTGCCGTCGCGGCCGACCGAAATCACGAGCTGTCCGCCGCCGCGGACCCACCGCTCGAGGGCGTGGCTACGCGCCGCGTCGAGATCAAAGCGTTCCATTAACAGCACGGCGTCGAACGAGTCGTACGCGTCCGCCCGCGTCGGAAGTGCGGTGAACGAGTCGATATCGACGACTTCGGTCCACGTTCGTGTCGCTGGGCCGGCGGGGCCAGACGCGATCTCGTTCCCCGCAGACAAGAGTCTCGCAATGGCGTCTGGTTTGCCGCTGGCGACTGTCTTGGGGGAAGGCTGAACGTTGGCTATCAAAAAGACCGACTGCCGGAACGGAGCGCGCACGTCGGCCTCCGCATCGGCGGAGACTCGGAGCGCCTTGGTGGTCAACGGCCGGTCGCCGTCGAGTACGCGAACGCGCAGAGTCCCATCGAGCCGGCCCATCTTGAAGAGCAATTCCAGCCGAGGAGGCGCGGCCCCGCTGCCGGCACTGGTGGTGGATCGCTCACTGCGATACGTCACTGCGGAACCGTCCGGGTCCGGGGCATCGACTTCGAGCCGGTAGCCGGCAGTCGGCGCGGATTGCACCATGACCTCGAGCGGGGTCCAGCGACCGACCTTAAAGGCACCGGAAAGGCCGACGCGAATGTCGGTCGTCGCCTGCGCCACCCCAGCCGGGTCGGCTCCTTGGGCTCGGAACGCCCCAAGGGACAACAACACGATCACCGGCAGCGCCCCGGCGGCACGTCGTATGAGGGCAGAAATTGCGGGTCTCACTGGAAAAGAGGGGATTCCAAAGCGCGTTCGGAGCGAGGGAAACATTCATGATACGCGGGAATCGCCAAAACTGCGAAGCGAACGCGGACGACTTTTCCATTCCGGTCGGCCCAGCCCTCTGGCAGGGCCTCCTACGCCTCAAAAACCCGCTTCATCAGGGCAGCGCAGCGATTGATCCCTTCGATCGAGATGGTATGCGGCCCGTTGAAGGCCACAAATTCGACCGGCAGCCCCGCCTCGATCAGGAGATCTCGTAGCGCCATCGCTCCGGCAATCGGCAGGAGAGGGTCATATTTGCCGTGCGTCTGCAACACAGGCATCGGGCCGCGATTTTTGGCGAGATGCCGCCATTCGTGTTCCGCCAGCAAATGTCCCGAAAACACGCACAGACCGGCCGGCGGCGTCGGGAGCCGCAGTGCGACGTCGGTGGCAACCATCGATCCCTGCGAGAAGCCCCCCAACAGCGTTCGCCCAAAGGGGACCCCCGTGTGGCGTTCGGCGGCTTCCAGGCAACCGAGTAACAGCTGCGAGGCTTCGGGCATGCCCGGCGGAACCTCGCCACTCATCGTCGCCGTTTCGAGGGGATTGCCGGCCGCCCGCTGAAAGCGTTCGACATCGATCATCCACCAGGCCCGTCCTGGGAAGCCGTAGCCCCCCAATTCGAGCGGGGCTTCGGGAAAGAGGTAGGCGATCTTGCCTGCGAATTGGGGAGTCAGTTGGGCCAACTCCTCGGCCAGCGGGACCAGGTCGCTTCCCGGCGCACCGAATCCGTGGCACAGCACCACGCTGAATTGCGGCGATTTGCCCCCCGACGCAAGGGCCATGGTGCAGTCCAGTTCTCCCAGCTGGCCCCGGACAAGCTCAAGATCAGATCGCAAGGTCATGTGCCCATTGTGATTGGACTCGCTCCGGCTGACAACAGCCCCCGGCCCGCAACAGCCCGCCGACTGACGAAACAAGACTTCAAGCCGGAAAGCTCATTCGAGCCGGCCCGACCGGCCGAGAAATTCCTCGACAACAAAAATCGGCTGCTTGCAATGCCCCCCGCGGCACTTACAATGAAAAATTAGGGCCGCTGGCGCATAACGACCTGTCTCACAACAGGTTGTGCTTCGCAAATTCTAGACGTACCGATTCCGTCGGCGCGGTGAGTCGTGCCGGCCGCCTGTCACATCGCAAGGACGTCGCTCTTTTCGTCCGCCTGGAGCAACGATGGCGAAGAAATATCTCACGCTGGAAGAGGCCGCGCACCAATTGGGAATGGCGCCCGATGAGCTGGTTCGGCTGCGCGAGCGAAGTGAAATCCGCGGCTTCGCCGACCGAGGAACTTGGAAATTCAAATCAGAAGACGTCGAAGAATTCGCGCGCAGCCGCGATGCCGACTCATCGCCTGAAGTGCCCATTCTCGACGACACTCCCAAACCCAAGGTCGGTGCCGCCGACAGTGGCATTCGCAAGGGCGGTAGTTCGGCGCGATTCAATAAGACGTCCGACAGCGATGTGCGGTTGCTCCTGGATGAAACGCTCGTCCCCGGAAGCAAAGACAGCGATCCCGAAGTTGTCCTCTCGCAATTGGGAACTAGCGACAGCGACGTGCGGCTTGTCGAAGACGTCGGCGGCCTCGTCGACTCCGGCAGCGACAGCGACGTGAAACTGATCAGCACGTCTTCGACCGAAATGGACCTTTCGCCGCAGGGTGGTTCCTCGAGCGACGCCAGCGACAGCGACGTGCAGCTCGTGGGCAGTTCCGCTGAACTGCGTGCGCCGAAAGGCGGATCGTCGGGCGGATCCTCTACCGATGGCAGCGACAGCGACGTGCAGCTTGTCGCCGCCGATAGCGACAGCGACGTGCGACTGGCCAAGCCTCCCGAGAAGGGAAAGCAGCCCAACGGTTCGCGCAGCGACAGCGATGTGCGGCTGGTCGGCACTGATGACCTGGCCACCGTGGGCAGCGCAAGCGATATTCGCTTGTCGTCCGGTTCCGGCAGCAGCGTCGATATCGGCGGGGGAAGCGGAAGCGGCTCGGGCAAAGGCCTGGGGGGCACGTCGTCGATCGAGCTCACCGATTCGAGCGGCGAGGGATCGAGCACCGACGAAAGCTCCGTTCTGCTAGGCGACAGCGGCATCGCGCTCGACACGGGCAGTGCCATGAAAGTCGGTGCCGGCAGCTCGGCCGACAGCGGAATCACCTTGCAGAGCCTCGCCGATAGCGGAATCTCGCTCGAAAAAGCCGACAGCGGGATCAGCCTCGCCGGCCCTATGGACAGTGGAATCGCCCTGGATGCCGACAGCGGGATCGCACTGGAAAAAGAAGACAGCGGAATTGCCCTCGAGGGCGAAAGCGGAATTCGGCTCGCCGATTCGGGAGTCAAGAAGGGAAAGAAGAAGGACAAGGGTCCGAAGAAGAAAGACGGCGACCGCACGGCTCCCCTCAAGCTCGACGACGAGGGGGAGGACTCGACGCAGGTCGAGGTGCCGACCTTGGACGACGAGGACGAGGAGGGCAGCTACTCGCTCGAGAGTGAGAAGGGCGAAGACAAGACGAGCGTGGTGCTCTTCGCTGAGGACGACGACGAAGCCCCAGCGGCTCCCGCTCGCGGCAAGAAGGGACGGCCCGACGACAGCTTCGCTCTCCAGGAGTCGGGAGTCGAGTTCGCCGAGGCCGAGGACTTCAGCGACGATGCCGACCTCGAAGTGGCCGAGGATGTGTTGACCGAAGAGGGAGACCTCGACGAGATCGACGTGTTCGAGCCGGCCGAGGAAGACTTCGACAGCACGGCCCAGTCGGGCGAAAGCCATTCCGAAATCGCACCCGCTATCACGCTTCGCTCGGCCGCGCCCGTCGAGGCTCCATGGGACGGGCTGACCTTCGCCGGCCTGATCGTTTCGTCGGTCTTCCTACTCTTGGCCGGCACGGTGATGTTCGACCTCGTGCGAACGATGTGGTACTGGGACCAGAACGTCGTCATGGGCGGAGCGTTGTTGGAATGGGTCAAGGGAATGTTCTAGGCAGTCTGGCGTAAACGCTAGACTTCTTGAACGATGAGCTGCTCCGCCAAGGGCGGATAAGCTGGCGGGTGCTTACCTTTGCCCACAGTTTCGCCGCGCGCTCGTGCGCCACGAACTCGCTCTTGGCATGACGACGCGCGTCAGGTATAAGCCCACGACTTATCACCCCTGTCCGGCGATTCCCAATCGCGACTTAAAGCCTTCTTTCCAAGCCTTCGCGCTCGGAAAGCAAACCTGCTCTCCTCCGTCCTTCCGCTCATTTCCGATCATCTAAACCTCCGACAACCTGATTTGAAGGTCGCGCTCCGCCCTGCGTCGCGGCTTTTGTGCGTCGTTCGATTTCTGCAATCGCGCGGAATCGAAAGCACACGTCGATTGATTTCCTGCCTCGTTCCTTCCTCGATCTTCCAAACCATTCCGTAGCAAACTTTCCGGACCGCGTTTTTGCGAGTGAGGAGTCCTGCCATGCCTGCTTGGGCACGGATCGTTAAATTCAGCGCGGCCGCCGGACTGGCGGTGCTGTTGTTGCCGGGATGTTGCTGCTGCCCCTACGACCAGATGCGGGCCTGCCAGTGCCAGTCGGCCTACCTCTGTCAGCAGAATCAGATGCTCGCCTCTTCCAATTGGCAGGCCACGATGGCCTCGGAACAGATGCAACGCGCGCTCGCCACAGCCAATCAGCGTATCGACAATTTGAACGCGGAACGCAGCCAGTTGCAGCAGCGCTATATCGCGCTTTTGGACAAGCAGCGCGGCCAGCCAAGCCCGCTCTCCCCCGAGGCGACCGAGCGGTTCAAGAAGCTGCAGGAGAAGTATCCGCAGTTCGAGTTCGATCCGCACACCGGAGTCAGCAAGTTCTCCAACGACGTGCTCTTCGCCTCGGGCAGTTCCGAAATCCGAGACGACGGCAAGCGGCTGTTGACCGAGTTCGCCAAGATCATGAACGACAGCGACGCCCGCAAGCTCAATATCCTCGTAGTCGGCCATACCGACGACAGGCCGATCGGCCACGAGTCCACGCGGACTCATCATCCGACCAATTGGAACCTGTCGACCGACCGCGCCGACTCGGTCGTGCTCGAGCTGTCGCGTCACGGAATGCAGGAGACGCGCCTCGGAGCGGCCGGCTACAGCATGTATCAACCGGTGGCCCAGAACGCCACGGAATCGACGCGTCGCAAGAACCGCCGCGTCGAAATCTTCGTCCTCGCGCCCGACGCCGCCGTCGTCGGCTGGGACCCGAACTGGGTCCGGCACTAGACTAGATCAGACGTTGCCATCGGGGCGTTCGGGCTCCCGGGTGATCGTGGATAGACCTCCCGCGCGCTTTCGGCACGGGACGCTAACTTTCCACGGAATCTCTCGAATTTCGGCGTGCGGACTGAAAAATCCAGCTCCGTGCGGCGTCTCTATTGCGAGAAGACGCAATCATGACGCCGCCGCATGAGTTTCCTCACCCCAGAACTCCTGGCTCAGTTGATAGATGCGCATGCGGCTGCGCTGGAGTTGTTCGCGGCCCAATGGTCGAAGGCGCCGACTGACGTCGTCCAAGAGGCCTTCGTCGAGCTGGCTCGGCAGCCGAAACGGCCCGACAACATCGTTGCCTGGCTCTACCGGGTCGTGCGGCACCGGGCCTACGACGATCGCCGGGCGGAGTCGCGGCGACGTCGGCGCGAGAC
This sequence comes from Planctomycetaceae bacterium, assembly GCA_035949535.1. GTDB lineage: Bacteria > Planctomycetota > Planctomycetia > Planctomycetales > Planctomycetaceae > DASPSM01. The sequence goes on from DASZIA010000542.1 coordinate 13,106, forward strand.
CGTCGCGGCCGCGGAAAATGAGCCGTGGTTTCGGCCGACGAGTTGGGGGCAAATCGTCCCGCAGGACGCGACCGAGGCGCTGCGCGAGTTGCCGGATGACCTGCGCGAGGTGGTGGTGGCCCGCATCTGGTGTGGGCTGACATTCGAACAGATCGGCGAAATCGCAGAGACGTCGGCCGCCACGGCCTTTCGCCGCCATCAACAAGCTCTTTCACTGTTAAGAAGTCGATTGGGGATCGCATGTCTGGACCAAGAGAAAACCTCGAACGCGTGAGCGAGCTGTCGGACGAGGAACGACAAATCGAGCGTTTGCTCGCCGAGCTGGCCCCTCACGAGGGCCGGATGAACCGCGACCGGACGATGTTCCGCGCCGGACAGGCTGCGGGTGTGTCGCGAGCGACTGGGTCGCGGGACGGCCGTTGGGTCTGGCCGGCGATCACGGTTTGCTCGACCGCCGCGGGATTGCTGGCAGGAATTCTGATCGCCGGCTCGAGCCGGCCCGCCGCCCAGGTCGTACGGCAGGCTGCGGAGAAGACTTCGGACGATTCGCCGAGCGTTCAACAATCGATCCTCGCGCAGAACCCGCAGGCCGATCCGGCGACCGTTGCCGCCGATTCGCCGTCGCTCTTGGAACTGCGCATCGCGATGGCGACCCGAGCGGGGGACGAACTCTCCTTGGCCCAGTCCGACTTGCCGACGAGCCGCGGTCGTGCTGCGGCGGTCGACGCTCCCGCGGCGGGTTCCTTCGCCCCGATCACGTACGGAGCAGCACTGGGCCAGCTGCGTGCGGACGAGAAGGACTTATAAGACGAATCCGGAAAATGCCCGTCGCTGTTGGTGAGGGCAGACGCGTAAATGCGTTTTACTAACCCGAAGCGTGAGCGAGGGCTCTTCGGGCATCATCGAATCATCATCAACCAACCATCATCGTCAGCTCAGCGATTGCTTTTGGGAGACTTGCGATGCGGACAATTTTCGGGCCAGTGATTGTGCTCGGCTTCCTCGCGCACGCGTGCTGGGCGGGAGGCCCGCAAAAGTCGCGGCCCGCGGATCCCGTCCCGGCTCCGGCCGATGAGCCGCCCGTCGTGCGGCTAGTGATCTCGCCTGCCGCGGAACCGGTGCCGGCACTCAAGTATCGCCTGCTCCCGACGATCGGCGAGCGAACCCACGGCAATGCGGCGATCGACTACGAGGTGGCGCTCAATCGCCACCTGCCCCCGATCGATGAAAACGCGAAGGTCAATCCGTGGCTCGATTTGCCTCCCGACGGCTTGCCTCGGAAAAACGTCGAGGCGTTGCTCAAGCCCTACGCGGCGCTCTTCACGGCGCTCGAGCAAGCGTCACGTCGCGACACGTGCGATTGGCAGCTGCCGATCGCTCGCGACGGGTTCAACACTCAGCTCGACCAGTTTCAGGGAATTCGCGTGTCCGCCAAGCTTCTCGCGCTCAAAGCTCGCTTGCAAATCGCCGGGGACGATCTCGACGGCGCCTTGTCCTCGATGCGGACGATCTTCAAGCTGAGCCAGGACTGCAACCACGGGCGCGTGTTGATCACGTCACTGATCGCCTGTGCCGCCGCCGCGCAGAACACCGACACGCTGCAAGCGTTCGTCCAACACCCCAAGGCACCGAACCTGTATTGGGCGCTCACCGATCTGCCCTTTCCGCTGGTCGATTGTCGTCCCGCCGTCGACGTCGAAGCGATGGCGGTCGACTATGAATTTCCGCAGCTGGCGGGGTTTCGTTCGCGCCGGCTCGGCGCCGACGAGGCACGACATCAATCTGACCAAATGCTCGCCCGCTGGTTTCGGGACATGAAGGGCATGGGCGAGACCGGCATCAAGACGCTGGAGGACGCCCGCGCGAAGTTTGCCTCCGCAGCCAGGGCCGCAAACGACAAGCAGGCTCTGCTCGACTCCGGCTGGTCAAAGGCCGACGTGGCGGCGATGGCCCCCGAGCAAATCGCCTGGCTGATCGCGGACTATCACTGGAAGGTCTGCCGCGATGAGCTCTTCAAATGGGCCCACGTTCCGGCGCCGAAGCGCATCGCGGGTATCGAGCGATCGAACGAGCGATTGAAGGCGTTCCTGTCGACTGATTCGAATCCGCTCGCCGACTTTGAATTTGCGAAATTCGCCCCCGCAGTGATTCCTTCTTTGGCGGCGACTGATCGTCGCGACCGCGCGATCGCGCTGTTCCGCGTGATCGAAGCCCTCCGCCTGGACGCCGCCGCCCACCAAGGCCGATTGCCCTCCTCTTTAGACGACGTCGCTGCGGTGCCGATTCCGGTCGACCCGGTCTCAGGCAAGCCGTTCGTGTACCGCCTCAACACCGGCGGCACCGCTGACCTCGAGACACCGGCTGTTCATCCGAACAACCGCGTCTACGGCAGGCACTTTGTGATTCAAGTCCGGAAGTGAGACGGCGGGGCGCACTCCGGCGTCATTCCGACAGGTCCAGCGCCTCGGGCTCCGGCAGCCAGAAACAGGCGATCGACCCAACGAGGTAGACGAAGAGGGCGACGGCGGCGGCCGTGAACGCGAAGTTTGTGGCGCCGGCGAGCGCGATTTGCGGCTTTGACAAATCGGCCGCCACCGGCAGTCGGCTGGCAATGCTCGTCGTCACTAGAGCGAAGAAGGTGCCGATCAACCTGCCGCCGATGTTCGCGGCAAAACTCTCGCCGGTGCCTCGCAGGTGCATCGGATAGGCATAGGGCAAGTAATTCCCCCAAAAACTGAACTGCGCCACGGTAAACAGGCCGCAGAAGAAAATGCCAATGTGGGCCCACGTGAGATGCATCGATCCGAAGTCGAACAGCACCCGATTGTCGAACGCGCCGAACGCCCAAAACACAAGCGGCATCACGATCAATCCGGGGATTTGAAACACGCGCATCAAGAGGCGGCGGCTGAGAAGCCGCACGGCCAGAACCGCCAGCAAGAACCGACCGAGCAGCCCGCCGATTTCCTGAAACTTGGCGTAGTCGGCCGCGGCTGCCTGCTCGATTCCCTTGAGCGCGGCGGGCGGCTTGCCCGCCGAGACTGCCGCCGCCTTCTGCGCCATTACGTCCGAAAACCGCGGCACGATTTGGGGGAGCTGTTGGATGGCGCCGAACGCCGCGCCGTAACTGCAGGCAAACATGAGCGTGGTCACGATCGTCGTTTTTCGCAGGGCAGGTGCGAAGATCTCGAGAATTGACGGGCGACGCAGGGTTCCC
>DASZIA010000543.1:0-5936 GCA_035949535.1 Planctomycetaceae bacterium
GAGCGCGCGTCGATAAAAGCTCTGGCGAAAGCGATTACTCCAGTCGCGACGATTATCCCTCGTCCTACTGGGGAGTGCAATCTTCGGGCTTTGCGGATTACGCAGGCCCGCCCGCGAATCTGCCGCTCGCCAGGAGACCCAGGGAATGAGCGTTTTCCGTTCGCGCCTCGCAGCAGCAATTTGTTTGCTGACCGCGACCGCCGCCTCGATCAGTCTAGCCGGACTCGTCCGGGCACAAGCGCCGGCCCCTAACTGGCCGTTCGATGAGCAGAACCCGGCGCCAGCCGCGCAGCCCAAGTCCGCGGTGCAGCAGCGCCTTGAAGAATTGTATCGCCGCGACGGCCGGCCCCTGCCCGACTACATGCAGCAAGACGGCTCCAGCAACCAGGCCGGTCCCGCGACTCCGTCACAATCATCGGCTGAGCCGCCGGCTCAGCGGAACCAGCGCGGCGGCGCCGCCTCGCAAGGCACAGTTCATGATCAGCTCTCCGACTATTACCAGAGCGAAGGGAAGGCCATCCCCGCGCCTCGACGCGCACCTTTCAGCTCCGCCGCCAATTCGACTCAAAATTCCCGCAATCAACCGAATCAGGCGAGCACGACGCAGCCAGCGCAAGGGCACTGGTACGACCGCATGAATCCGTTCCACAAATCGACTCCGGTCGCTCAACCGCACAGCCAGGCGCAATCCGCTGCTGCGGCCAGCATCGCGGCGAATGCGAGTCACCCCGCGGCCGCTCAACAGGAAGCGACTCCGGCGAACCCACTCGCAGTGGAAGGCGCCGCGCAACCCTCGCCTGCTGCGGTTGGACCGGCCGCAAAGCCCAGCAGCTTTTGGGGTGATCTGACGCTGCGTCGAGTTCCGCAACAACCCGCACCGATTTGGATTGAGCTCGGCCCGAGTGGAAGGCTTGTGAAAAAGGACAAGGCGCCTGCCCCAACCGAGTCCGTCGTAGCTACCCCGCAGCCAGAGCCCGCCCCCGTCGCTGTGGCGCCGACCGTTGTGGCGCCCGACGTTGTGGCGCCCGCCATTGTCGCTGTCCCTGTCGATCCGCAACCGGGTCCGCCAGTTACTCAAAAGGTTGCTGCCGCCAACGTCGCGACAGAAGCCGAGGATCCGACGATGCCGTTTCGCGCTTCTTCTGAGGCGGAAGCAGACCAAAACGAAAGTGGCCCGTATACCGGCTTGACTCTCGAGGAGGAACAAAATCAGCTCGTTCCCCCGAAAGTCGAGACCCCCAAGGTCGTGCACGTGGCTCCGCAGCCAGTCGATGCGCCAAAGCAGACTCAGAGTCGTCTGGGCGATGAGGCGGGGCACGTGTCGTACTCGGGCAGCGACGAGCCCGAACACGTTTCAGTTCCGCAAAATGCGGGTTCGGGAAACGTGTCTGTTCCGCGAAGTGAAGAAGCAGGGAAAGTCTCGCTCCCGCAATCCGCGGAAAGCGAACCGACCGGGCCGATCTTGCCGCAGCCGCAGCCGCAGTCTCAGCCGCCGGCGGCCGAGGCGGCGAAGCCGTACGCGCACCGTCCACAAACAACCGCCGAGAAACAACGGCTGATTAGCGAACGCGTGGGACTCAGAGGCTTCAAAGGATTTTGTCCCGTCGTGCTTCGCGATCAACGCGAACTGGCTGACGCCAACCCTGGCTACTGCTCGGTCTACCAAGGCCAGCGATACTGCTTCTCGTCGTCCGCGGCCCAGGCGCGCTTCGACGCGACTCCCCACAAATACACGCCGGCCGCCTGCGGACTCGATGTGGTCGTCAAAGCCAACAGCGACCAGTCGGTCGAAGGCAGTCTCGACTTTGCCTTGTGGTACAAGGATCGCCTGTATCTGTTCTGCAGCCCCGAGAGCCTTCAGGCGTTTTCCATGAACCCGACGGCTTACGCAGCGGCGGCGCAACGAATTCAATAACGGTTCGGTTGATTCACAGACGGTACCTTTTGGAGGGAATGGATTCCTCCACACTTCCAGGGATCGGAAGATCGGCCCCGAGCGGAAGACCCAGCCGCTCGGGGCCTTTTTGCGCGCACCGCGCGTCCATTCGTGACCGTCGTCGAAGCGTACATTCCGGGGCTTCAGGGCGGAGCGCCCCGGCCACCCGTCCGGACATTTCTATTGTCATAAGACACACCAAGAAACTGATCTTGGCAGATCTGAATTTTTATGGCTGAATGGAAATAGGGACTTTGTCTGGGTCCAAAGTCCAAGGTCCAAGGTCGTGAGCCGCGATGCGCGCCGGTGTCGGAGCGCGCAGAGGCAACTGTTGCCGGCCCGAAGTTGGTTAACGAAATGTCATCCCAAGGGGGTGGGGTGTGGTGTGGTCACCTACTTTCAATAGGTAGTTGACCACGGGGATAGTTGACCACGGGGGGAAGTCCAAGGTCGAAGATTCGCCGGACGGCCGGGTCCAAAGTCCAAGGTCGAGCGGGACGGGACTGAATCGAAGCGTGCGGTCACCATAAAGGCTCGAAGGCACCAAGAAGGCGCACGAAGTTGGCGGTTCAAAATCCGGTCCGGACACATTATTGATGGCGGCCGCGCTGCCGGGAAAAGATCCCCGCCGGGAACGAAAAAAGGATTCCCGCCGGTGATGGGGATCCTTTTTCACTATAGGGAGAAAAGATCCCCGGCAGTCTCGTCTAGGTAGAAACACCAGGGGTTGGGTCGGGTCACGAATTCTTGATAGGACGATGACCCACGATATTCGTGACCCAACCCTCGATCGGAGGTCAGGACGGAACACGATCGAACGGGCCCCCCTCACCCCCAGCCCCTCTCCCGCGGCGGGGCGAGGGGAGAAGAAGCTCAGGCGGGACGGGACAGATTGGGACGGGACACGTAGGGTGTCGACAAGGTCGCCTTGCGGCCGCAGGCACACCACTCTTCCGCGTCTGAAGATGGTGGGCCGGCGCCCGCCTGCGGCGGACTTGTCCCACCCTACGCCGTCAGGCGGGGCACGAACGGGACATAAAAGGCGGCCCTCACCCCGGCCCTCGCCCACCCGAAGCGGGCGGGCGAAGGGGAAAGCGGGACAGGGACAACTCTGGCCGGCCCGAGCCGTCTAGGCGCCTTTGCCTTGCAGCCAGCGTCTCGCGTGGTGCCGCAGCACGGCCGCCGACGCGATCGCCATCTTTTTCCAGTGTCCCAAAGCGATACGCCGGCTGAAGACGTCGTAATCGCGGGCCTCGATCGCGTCCAAGAGGGCCGCGTACGTTCGGATCATCGCATCGAGAATTGGACGTCCGGGAGAGTGGCAAAGGGGGATCAAGCGGCGGGCCCGTGCGAAATCGTCGCGCGCTCGGGCCGCTTCGAACGCCATCAGGTCGCGAAACCGCGGATCGATTTGTGTTGCCTGCAAGTCGGCCTCGCTCAAACCAAAGCGGCGCAGATCTTCGCGCGGCAGATAGCAGCGTCCGACGCGGGCGTCCTCGGCCACGTCACGCAGGATGTTCGTCAACTGAAACGCTCGGCCACAATCGACGGCAAGCTCCAGTGCTTCGTTCGAATCGAAACCCCAAATGTGCAGGCAACAGAGCCCGACTGCCCCGGCCACGTGATAGCAATAATCAGACAAGTCTTCGAACGACTCGAAGCCCGCTCCTTCGAGATCCATCTGCACGCCGTCGATGACTGCGAACAGAGACTCACGCGGAATGCGATGGCGCCCGACGACGTCGGCGAGCGCCGGCAAGACGGGATGCCGAAAATCGGAGCCGTCAAGTGCCTGATCGACGTCGACGCGCCACTGCGCGAGCGACGCCGAGCGCTCAAGGATCGAAAATTGCGAATCATCGCCCAGGTCGTCGGAAACCCGCATGAACGCGTAGAGCGCGCACATGTCGCGGAAGAGCGGCCGAGGCAACGCCAGCAGCGAGTAATAAAAGTTGCTGCGGCTGGCTTGAGTGCACTCGCGCGCCCAGCGGTACGATGCCCTCAGGACTCCCGCGAACGGCTCGCGAATGATCTGCGGCGTCCACGAACCGACTTCGACGTTTGGTTGCGCTGCGATCATCGGGGCTGGTCTCCCCGATGCCTCAAAAATCATACCCAACATGAACGGGTTTACTCCATCGTCCGTGACGGTCGAGGACTTCCTGCCGATTCCGTTAAGCCGGGGAGTTCGTCGTGCCTACTTTGCTGCACTGAAGGTGTCGCGCGCTGGCGGCGAACCTGCCTCCAGAGGCTTCGCCCGAGCGCTGTCACAAACAGTCGGGCGAAGACGCGCTTGGCAACGACGGGCCGCCTCTGCCACACACGATATCCGATCTGCTCGATTTGGTCCAAGATCGACAGGCCGCCGCGGGCAAAAAGTTCGATATCGATCTGCAATCGGCCGGGAAGCGCCTCGACTAGCGGTAAACCGTCGGACAGGTGCGTCCGAGCCCGCGCAACCTCGAACCGCATCAGCTCGATAAACGCCTCGCTCGTGCGGCGATGCTCCAGGTCCTCGTCGGAGTAGCCGAATTGCAACCGTGATTCACGCGTCAAATAGACCCGGCCGATGTCGTAGTCCCGCGCAATGTCCTGCCAGAAGTTTGCGAGCTGCAGCCCCGTGCAGATCGAGTCCGACAGGCGAGCATTTTCTTCCGTGAAGCATTCGCAGACGTACAGAACGATCCGCCCCACCGGATCAGCGCTGCGACGGCAATAGTCCCGCAGCTGGGCGAAGGTCTCGTATTGGGTGACGCGCTGGTCCTGCTCGAATGCCGAAATCAAGTCCTCGAATGGCTGACGGGGAATCGAGAAACGCTCGATCGTTTTCCGCAAGGCGACGAAAACCGGATGCGTCGCCGAGCCGCCGTAGCACGTTCCAAGTTCGCCGCGCCACCAGCCGAGCAATTCGCGGGAACGCTCGCGATCTCCGATTTCGTCGCCGAGATCGTCCGCCCAGCGGCAGTAGGCATAGACGTTAAAGAAGTGTTGGTGCAAATGCCGCGGCAACATCCACGAGGCCAGAGGAAAATTCTCGTAATGACGGCGAGCCAAAGAACGGCAATACGCCTCGGCTTGCGACTCGGACGCAGCGGCGGTCGCGCGCCCGGGCCCCCAACGCTCGAGGTCGCTCGCAAATTGCAGGTTCAAGGCGGGCGCTTCCGATCCAGATTTGCGCGGCCGGCGCAGTTTTCGCAGTCCATCAATCCGGGTTTTCCTTCGTCATCCCGGTGTTAAGAAAAACCGATTTCGCCGTCAATCCGATCGGGGCCATGCCGACGCGGAACGCGGCTCCCGAGGCGCGGATCCGGACTGTATTTGTCCACCACGCGGGGATATAATCGGTCGCTTGGCTGGGTTCCCAGCCAATCGGAAGTTAACAGAGGATTCGGTTGCGTCCCTCGAGAATCGACGTCCGGTCTCGCACTTTGAGTCATCCCGTCTCACAGGTTAAAAGACCGTCAGCTGTTGGTTGCATAAGTCGAGGCACGATCGCCCGGTGGGCTGGAGGTCGCGTATCCGCACCCACGGCTCGTGGTCAATGGACATGGGTGCCGGCACATTTTCCTTGGGCCAGCACGTCCGAATCTGAATTCTCTCGGGCTTCCCCCGTCGTTTCTGGACAATCAAAGTATTGGTTTTTTTGAAGAAGAGCCTAGTTGGCTCACAAGGGATGACAATGGGTAAGAATCTGTACGTGGGAAATCTGTCTTTTAAGGCGACTGCCGACGACCTCCGCGAGCTGTTCAGCGCGCATGGGACCGTAACTTCGGCACAAGTCATTATGGATCGCGAGACCGGCAAGCCGCGCGGTTTCGGTTTTGTGGAAATGGCCGACGGAGCACAAGCCGCCGTCGACGCACTCAACGGCCAGGATTTTCAGGGGCGGCCCCTCACCGTCAATGAGGCACGTCCCCGCGAGGATCGCCGTGGCGGCGGCGGTGGTGGCGGCGGCGGCGGACGTGGAGGCCGAGGAGGCGGGTACGGCAACCGATACTAA
>DASZIA010000544.1:0-4014 GCA_035949535.1 Planctomycetaceae bacterium
CAAGCGCAAGGCGGGCGATCCGAATATCGCGGAGCGGTTCGAGCTGTTTGTGCGGGGCATGGAGCTGGCCAACGCCTACACCGAACTCAACGATCCGCGGCTCCAGGAGCAACTCTTCAGCACGCAGTTGGCCGGCTTGCCACAGGAAGAGTCGATGGCGCGGATGGATCATGACTTTGTCCGGGCGCTCAAGGTCGGCATGCCGGCGGCCGGCGGCATGGGTTTGGGCATCGACCGGCTGGTGATGTTGTTGACCGACAGTTACAGCATTCGCGACGTGATCTTTTTCCCGCTGCTCAAGCCGGAGACCTGACCGCCTCGAGAACTTGCAGGGTGGCTGAAGTCCCTTCGATTTTCTGGGGGCGAGCCGAAGCGGTTCGACCCCAGCCATCCGACGTGAACGACAAAATGGACTTTGACCCTTCGAGCCAAAGGATTGGCGAATGTACAAGGCCTTTCTCTCCCTGCGCTACCTGCGGACCCGCTACATCGCGATGGCATCGATTGTCAGCGTGATGCTGGGTGTGGCGACGATGATCGTCGTCAACAGCGTGATGAAGGGCTTTACGTCCGAGATGCGCGGCCGCATTCAGGGCCTTCTGTCCGACATCGTGATCGAGACAAATTCGCTCGATGGCCAGAGGAATGCCCGCCAGCATTTCGAGCTGGCTCGCAAAGTCTGTGGCGACAAAATCGCCGGCATGACCGCCACCGTCGAGGTCTGGGGGCTGGTCACATTTAATTTTGGCGGCCAGTGGACCACGCGACCGATCACGCTGATCGGCATCCAACCGGAAGAGAAGGCCAGCGTCGGTCCGCTGGTCCAATACCTCGAGAGCTATCACACACTCAAGGACGGCAAGAAAGTCATCCGCGAACCACTGCGCTCTTTGGACGAACCTCCGACCTGGAACCTGACGGCCCAGGCCAAAGCCTGGCGGCACGAAATCAATCAGCGTCGCAAATGGATCGAGGATCGGCTCGACAGCCCGCACGAGTCGCCCGGCGAAGGGGACGATCTCCGCCCAAAAATCTCGCCCGTCAACCATACGGAGTCGAGCGGTCCTGGGTCCGCGGCAAAACCCGACGCCGCAACCGCGGGGTTGAAGACGTCGGCCCCAGCTGTGGCGACCGTAAAGTCGCCCACTCAACCACCCGCACCTGGCAACCCCTTCGCGCCAGCCGCGCAGCCGGCGAGCAAGAATCCGTTCCAGGACGTTCCGGAAGCTCCCACTCCATCGCCGGGTCTGGCACAATCGCCCGTCAACGATGACGAGCCGCATCCTGGGCGGATTTACATCGGAGCCGGGCTCATTCGCTTTCCGTATGAGGATCCGAAAACCGGTGAGCGGCGCATGATCGAAATGGTGCGTCCGGGCGAGGACGTGAAGATCAGCACGATCAATGCCGGACGGCCCCCCGTGCGGGCAGACTTTGAGGCCACGGTCGTCGACGTCTTCAAGTGCGGGATGAGCGAGTACGATTCCAACCTGGTCTTCTGCAATCTCGAAGAGCTGCAGAAAGCCCGGGGAATGTTTAACCCGGACAATCCAAACAATCCCGATGGCCGAGGAATCACGTCGATCCAGATCAAGCTCAAGGATTTTCGGGATGCGCCCGAAGTCATCGAGGGGCTGCAGGCGGTCTTCTCGCCGGGCATCTACACGATCAAGACCTGGGAACAGAAGCAGGGCCCTCTGTTGGCCGCCGTCGAGATTGAGACGGGCATTCTCAACGTTTTGTTGTTTTTGATTATCGCTGTCGCGGGGTTCGGCATTCTGGCGATCTTCTTTACGATCGTCGTCGAGAAGACGCGCGACATCGGCATCCTGAAAGCGCTCGGAGCGAGCTCGGGCGGCGTGATGAGTATCTTTTTGTCGTATGGACTCGCGTTGGGAGTCGTCGGCAGCGGTGTCGGCGTGGTGCTGGGACTCTTCTTTGTCCGCTACATCAACGAGCTGGAAGCGGTGATCACGACTGTCACGGGCCGCAAGGTGTTTGACGACAAAGTCTATTACTTCCCAGAGATTCCGACGCTCGTGCAGCCGGGAATGGTGTTTTGGGTGACTTGCGGCGCGATCGCGATCGCCGTCTTGGCCAGCGTGTTGCCGGCACGTCGAGCGGCTCGGTTGCGCCCGGTCGAAGCGCTGCGCTACGAATGACGCCTTAAAGAGGAAACCAATGACTGCGAAGACATTCGCCGGAGCCGGTTCGATGCACGGATCCACCGCGTCGATCACGACCCAGAAGCCGCACTCGGCTCAAGCCTCGATCGCGACACAGGCGCGCTGGCTGCCCGCCGAGGGGGGACATGCCGTCGGGCCGCACATCTCGGCAGTCGCCGTCGAGAAGTCGTACCGCAAGGGCCAACACAAGGTCTCGGTGCTGCGCGGGGTCAACGTCAACGTGCGGCGGGGCGAGTTCCTCTCGATCATCGGGCAGTCGGGGTCGGGCAAAAGCACGCTATTGCATTTGCTCGGGCTGCTCGACTGTCCCGACATCGGCGAAGTTTTGCTGGAAGGTCAGCGGATGGACGATTTGCCCGTGCGGACCCGCGATCAGCTTCGCAATCGGGTCTTCGGTTTCATCTTCCAATTTTATCACCTGTTGCCCGAGCTGAGTCTGCTCGAAAACGTGCTGGCTCCGTTGATGATCCGCTACTCGGCGTGGGAATTCTGGAAGCGTCGCCGCGAGTTTCGCGACCGGGCCTCGGAGATTATTCATCTCGTCGGGCTGGACCATCGTTTGAAGCACAAACCGTCGGAAATGTCCGGCGGCGAAATGCAACGGGCGGCCATCGCCCGGGCGCTTGTCGCCCGGCCGGAAATCCTGCTGGCCGACGAACCGACCGGCAACCTCGATACGCATACCGGCCACGAGATCACCGAACTGCTCGCCCGCCTCAACGACCGCGAGCAGCTGACGATTTTGATGGTCACGCATGACGATTCGATTGCACGGCAAGCCCACCGCATCGTGCGTTTGAAGGAGGGCCAAATCGAGGCGGTCGCGGCAGCCGTCGCTGCTTGACGGGCTGCCTAAGAGTCGCTCGACACGTCCGTCTGCCGTGCGCCATCGCACTTCCGGTAGACGTGGATCTCCATCGACGAAATCGCAAGACTTCTCGCCAGCGTCCAGCATTTCGGAAGACTCAACTGGGCTTCTTCAGGCGCACGGAAGTAAAGCACAGCGTCGGGGGCTGTCACTGTGTCGCGTCCCAACCGCGATAGCGCGCGATACATCGGCGTCTCGGGTTTCATTTCCATCGCCATGCGATAGGGCGGATCAAAAAAAACGACGTCGAACGGGAGGAACGGATCGACACCCTTCGGATGATACGATGACCGGAGTGCATCGGTCCGCCAGCAGAGCGCGCGCTCTTGCACGCCGAGTGTCGCGACATTTTGCTCTAACAGCTCGAAGGCGCGCCGATCGGATTCGATGAACACGACGCTCTTCGCACCGCGGCTGAGCGCTTCCAAACCGAGCGAGCCGGTGCCGGCAAACACGTCGGCCACCTTCCGGTCGACCAGCTCGTCGCCGATCCGCTCAAAGAGCGTCTCTTTCACGCGGTCGGTAATGGGACGCGTCGTAAGACCCGGGCTGGCGAGGAGTTTCCGGCGGCGAAATTCTCCGGCAATGATGCGCACGACATTCACCGAGGAGGGATCAGCCCTGTTCGCGCTGGGCCTTCACCTTCTCCCAATGGCGACGGATGATGTCGGCCGCCTCGTCCGCGACCGAGCGAAACTGCCGAGGCGACGATTCGCGCGGTGCAGACGCGGGCGGGATCGGGGTGTTATCAAGTCCTGCCGGTTTGGGAATGATCGTGGTGTCGCCGGGAGCCGACTCGCCGCTATCGCTGCTGCCGCTGATTCCCTCTTTGGAAAGCCATTCGGCGATGTCATTGTCGGAGGCCCGCACGTTGGCCTCAGGCGCGCCCGGCACCTGCAGCATGATCGGACCGACGCGCAGGATATCGCCGGGCTTCAGCAGGGTCTCGTCCTCCATGAG
>DASZIA010000545.1:0-12807 GCA_035949535.1 Planctomycetaceae bacterium
ATAGGGCTTAGGAGGCTGGAATTGGCGGGTTGAGATCCCGGGCCTGCGCTGCGCTCCGACCCGGGCTATAAATGTCTCGCCCCCTTGGGGCTGGAGCAGAGTGGGACGGGACTCGATTAGGGCACGGAGTTCGGGACTCAAAGTGTGGGGCCGTTGTCGCCGGGAATGAGAATGCGGCGGATCAGTTTGATGGGGATCCCGCCCTGCCGCACGAACTCGTTGTGGAACGTCTCGAGCTTGTAGTCCGAGCCCTTCGCTTTGCGGTAGTCGTCGCGCAGCTTGTAGATCTGCAACTTGCCCAATGTGTAGTAAAGGTAGGTCGGGTTGTAGGCGCCGCGGCGGGCCTCCTCGAACGCCACGGACGGCTCCGTGAATCCTTCCTGCTCGAAGACCTTGGCCCCCTGCTCCACCGTCATGCCCTGGGTGTGCAGCTTGATGCCGACCACGTAGCGGCAGTCGCGCAAGAGCGCCTCGGAGAGTTGAGCCAGGTGGATCTTCGGGTCGCCGTCGCCATAACCCTCCTCCAACGCCATTTGCTCGCAGTAGTGCGCCCAGCCCTCGGCGTTCGTGCCGCAAAAGGTCAGCTTGCGGGTCTTGGTCGGATACTGCTTGCTGTAGAGGAACTGAATGTAGTGTCCGGGGAACGCCTCGTGAATGGTGATGATTTGCATGACCGGGGCGTTGAATAGCCGCAGGTGCTCCTCTTTGTGGTTGGCGGTCCAGTCTTTCTCGGTGGGCGTCACGTAGTAGAACGCCTCGTTGGCCCGGGTTTCATAGGCGCCCGGCGTATCCATCGAGGCGTAGCTGCCGTTGCGAGCGAAGGGGGGCGTCTCGAGGATGGTGGGTCGGACCTCGGACGGGACCGCGACGATCTTCTTGTCCAACAGGAACTGGCGACACTTCTCGATCGTCCGTTGGGCCGAGGGAATCAGGTCGTCCTCGGCCGGGTGGTCGTACGAGAGCGCCTTCATCACCTCGGCCGGCGTCTTATTTGGATCGATCTTCGCGGCGACGGCGCGGAAGGCGTCGTGATCGCGCCGCAAGTTGGCCTCGCCGATGGCCAACAGCCGATCGAGTGGGATGTCGACCATCTCCTCGTAGAGCAACTTCTTGGCGAACGAATCGGCACCCAGGGCGTATTTCCCGTGAGATCTCGGCAGCAGCTCCGTCTTCATCCAGGCGACGGTCTCGGTGAGCGACTTCACCACAGCATCGTTGGCCGCGTTGAATTCCTTGAGAAGCTCGGCGTCAGTTCCGGCGGCATTCCTGGCCCAGTCACGCACGGTGTGCCGGAAGAATCCGATCGAACCCGCGCCCGAGCGGATCGCCAGGTCGGTGAACTCCTTGGGCGGATTGTCGACATTTTCCCGCAGGGCTACGAACATCGCGGGAGCGGCTTTCAGCCGGGCGATGACCGAGCGCAGCCGGGTCGCGGCGGGGGCGAAGTCGCGTTTCATGAGGCCGTCGATGGAGCCCGCGGGCGTGCCGATGTAGCGCATCGGGTTGTGTTGCCAGGTGCGCAGAACTTCCAGGTCGAGTAATTCGGATTTGAGTCGGCCATCGAGCACTTCGGCGTCGATCGCTTCGTCCTCGGTGAGCTTGTCAGCACGGAGCTTGTCCAGCCGGGCTTGGAAGGTCTTGAGGGCTTCGATCCGTTTCTTCACGGCCTCGGCCGAGCCGTCTTCCAGTCGGTCGTCATACTGGTGCAGTCCGGCGCCGGTCCCCCTGGACGGCTTGGCGTCGAAGGAGGCGCTGAAGTAATCGTCGACGAAGGCGGCGAAAGGCGATTCGGCATCCGCGCCCAGGGCCGATGTGCGGCACCCAAGGGTGAACGTCAGGGCCACGCCGAGCAGGGCCGACAGGACAAGGTATACACGCGACATCGCAGGCTTCTCCGGGTTGGTCGTTCCGAGAGTCACCTTATCCCAGCGAGATTCGATCCGCCACTGCGTTGGCGGTCAGTATCTCGTCGTTCCGGGGTGATCGACAGGCGGTCCATCATAATCCGGACAGCACTGCTTGCAGTAATTCGCATCGCTCAGCGTAAAACCCGGGATATTGTCTTTTGCCCATTGGATTACGTCTGCGAGGGTGCTCGCTGTAACTTTCGAATATTGAGTTCCCGTCCACGGGTTTACGCTGTTCGCACTGGATCGATCGGGAAGTCTGTGTGACGCACGGTGAATGCGAAAGTACTTCGCGTGTGGCTGCCTGTTTGTGTTCGCCACGAAACCATCGGGGTTCTCTGAAACCCATTGTTCGTAGCCGGGGTCGTTGTCGACCCAATGTGTTGCGGGCATGGCTTTCGCTCCTGTGGGACTCGCTTCGAACAGGATTCTCCGATCATATCCGTCTGAATTGCGGCTCTTGTGTCCAGCCCGGGCCGGGGCATTCTTCACGCCTGCCAGTTGGGCTTCCGCTTGTTGAAGAAGGCATCAATGCCCTCGCGAATTTCTGCGGTCTCCCAGGCGTCGGCCAGAGCGGTGGCCGTGTAGGCAAGGTTCTCGTCGGCATCATGCGTGCTGACAAAGCGGATTAACTTCTTGGCATTGGCGACGGCGCCGAGCGCACACAGAAGCGCGGCAGCCACCTCGCGTTCGACGGCTTCGTCCAAATCTTCAACCGTGTGGACGACGGCGTCGAGCAGTCCCAGCCGCGCGGCAGCGACGCCGTCGAGCTTCGAGGCGTTGAGCACGATCCGCCGCGCGTTGGGCACGCCGATCTTCGCGACCACGTAAGGCGAGATTGTGGCGGGGATCAGACCGAGCGTGACTTCGCTCAGGCGGAATGTTGAGTCAGCGAGGCCAATGGCGATGTCACAGACCGAGATCAACCCCAAGGCCCCCCCAAATGCCGAGCCGTTGATTCGCCCGATCAGCGGTTTCGGCAATCGGTCAAGCTCCCGGAGGATCGTGGCGAACTCCGTGGCATCGGCGATACGGCCTTCGCGCGTGTTGCCGGTCTGTTGGGTCATGCCTTTTAGGTCGCCGCCGGCACTGAACACCTCGCCGGCCCCCGTGAGAACGATCACTCGCGCGGATTCGTCCTCGGCGAGCTGTTTAGCGGCGGCTGCCAGCTCGCGCATCAACGGCTGTGACATCGCGTTCTTGACGTCCGGCCGATCGAGGGTCAGTCGCGCGATGCCCCGAGTATCGATTGACACGTTGATCATCTCGAACTTGTTCACGTTCGATTCTCCTGAGTAACAGTACGCGATTGTGGGCGAATACCCGAATGCCCCCTCACCCCCGGCCCCTCTCCCGCGAGGGGAGAGGGGGGAAGAGTTCCAGGGTTGAGTGCACTTGCGCAACAAGCGGTGCGAGCAAGTCTTCTCCCCTCTCCCCTGTGCGGGAGAGGGGCCGGGGGTGAGGGGCCCGCTCTCGGCGCTCGAAATCACGCACTCATTTACGGTTTCCACCCTGTCAGATCAACCGAATCGTAGAATACGCCGAATCGCCGCAACCGTCTCTGGCATCGCGATTGTCGGCCCGATAAAGTCAAAGAATTCTAAATTCGAACTGTCGGGGAGTTCCGGCGATGGTCACTCAGTTGCGCGACGCGAGTACCGAAGGAATAATTCCGGGCACGGGGTTCACGAAGGCCCATCAGTTATTTCGTGAAACGGTCCGCGAGTTCGTCGACCGGGAAATCAATCCCTACACCGACGAGTGGGAAGAAGCTGGGATGTTCCCCGCGCACGAGGTCTTCAAGAAGGCCGGCGATCTGGGGCTGTTGGGGCTCTCTTACCCCGAGGAATATGGGGGCGCGGGCGGCGACTATTGGTACAACATGGCGCTCGCCGAGGAAATGGCACGCGTCAACGGCGGGTCGATTCCCATGGCGATGGGCGTGCAAACCGACATGGCCACGCCGGCGCTCAATCAATTCGGCTCGCACGAACTGAAGAAACGGTTCTTGGAGCCGGCCATTCGAGGCGACGCGGTCTGCTCGATCGCCGTCACCGAGCCGGGGGCCGGCTCGGACGTGGCCTCGATCCGCACCAAGGCTGAACGCGTCGGCGACGAGTACGTGATCAACGGCAGCAAGATGTTCATCACCAACGGCGTGCAGGCCGATTGGCTGTGCGTCTTGGCTCGCACGACGCCGGGAACGACGTACAAGGGGATGTCGCTGATCATCGTGCCCAGCGATACGCCGGGCTTCTCTGTCAGCAGAAAGCTGAAAAAACTGGGGAACTGGGCCAGCGATACGGCCGAGCTGGCATTCGACAACGCCCGCGTGCCCGTGGCCAACCGCATCGGCGAGGAAGGCCAGGGATTTATCTATCAGATGCAGCAGTTCCAGAATGAGCGGCTGATCGGCACTTTGGGCGCGGCGGCCGGCGCGGAAAAGATCTTGCGGATGACGATCGACTATTGCCGCGGCCGACAAACGTTTGGCAAGCCGCTCATCGAAAACCAATGGATCTATTTCAAGCTCACGGAGCTGATCTCGGAAGTCGAGTTCCTGCGGCAGATGTGCTACCACTGTGGCCGCATCATGGACGCGGGTGGAGACTACACGCGCGAGGCGTCGATGGCCAAGCTCAAGGCAGGGCGGCTGGTGCGTGAGGTGGCCGACACGTGCATGCAGTTCCACGGCGGAATGGGATACATGGAAGAGTACCCGCTGGCCCGCTACTTTCGCGATTCGCGCTTGATGTCGATCGGCGCGGGCGCGGATGAAATTATGCTGGGCATCATCGCCAAGATCGAGGGGATCGCCCCGCCGCGGTAACTCTTACGCCCAAAGATCATAAGGGCCGGTTTGATGACACCCTCTCCCGGTCCTCCGGGAGAGGGCTGGGGTGAGGGCGCCTTTGAACAATCGCGGAAAAAACGCACAAGCGCCCTCACCCTACCCTCTCCCATCGGAATGGGAGAGGGTTTTGAAACTGCCGCCAGCGGTGCGGCGACCGATTCTTCCTTCCAAGCTCGACTCAAAATCGGACCATTATCGCCGGAACCGCGAGGCAGTCCTGGCACAGCTGGAAGAATTGGACAAGCTTCTAGCGGCGGCCCGGGCTGGCGGCGGCGAGAAGAACGTCGCTCGCCATCACCAGCGCGGCAAGCTCTTGGTCCGCGAGCGGATCGAGCTACTCGTCGATCGCGACGCTCCATTCCTGGAACTCTCGCCGTTCGCTGCCGCCGGGACCGAGTATGAGGTGGGGGCGGCGGTCGTCGGGGGCATTGGCGTCATTTCGGGCGTCGAATGCCACATCAGCGGTAACGATCCGACGGTCCGCGGCGGCGCGGTCAATCCCTACACAATGCGAAAGTCACTCCGCGGCCTCAACATCTGCAAGCAGAATCGGCTGCCCAACATCATGTTGACCGAGTCGGGCGGCGCCGATTTGCCGCGGCAGTCCGAAATCTTTCTTCCGGGGGGCGCGTCGTTTCGCGACCTGACGCAACTGTCGGCGATGGGCATTCCCACGATCTCGCTCGTGTTTGGCAATTCCACGGCCGGGGGCGCCTATACGCCCGCCATGTGCGATTACTCGGTGTTTGTCCGCGACCGGGCCAAGGTCTTTCTCGGCGGCCCGCCGCTGGTGAAAATGGCGACCGGAGAGGAATCGAGCGACGAGGAGCTCGGCGGCGCCGAAATGCACTCCCGGGTCTCGGGGCTTTCCGATTACCTGGCGGCCGACGAATTGGACGCGCTGCGGATCGGACGCGAAATCGTCGCCAACTTGAACTGGAAAAAGCTCGGCCCGGCCGCGGCCGCAGACGTCGAGGAACCGATCTACGACGCGGAGAGTTTGCTTGGTTTGGCGCCCGCCGACCTGAAGATGCCCATCGACATGCGCGAAATCATTGCCCGCGTGGTCGATGGCTCGCGATTCCACGAGTTCAAACCGGCCTACGGCGCCAATCTGATCACTGGCTGGGCGTCGCTGTACGGGTACGAAATCGGCATCCTGGCCAATCAACAGGGAGTGCTCTTCTCGGCCGAGTCGCAGAAGGCGGCCCAATTTATTCAACTTGCGAACCGGCATCAGGTCCCGTTGATCTTCATTCAGAACGTAACCGGCTACATGGTCGGCAAGCAGTATGAGCAGGCGGGGATCATCAAGCATGGGGCGATGATGATCAACGCCGTCTCGAACAGCACCGTGCCGCACATCACTTTGCAGATCGGCGGATCTTACGGCGCCGGAAACTACGGGATGTGCGGCTACGCGTACAAACCCAGGTTTGTCTTCCTCTGGCCCAACAGTAAGACGGCGGTGATGGGCCCGCAGCAACTGGCAGGAGTCCTGTCGATTGTCCGCCGGACCGCGGCGCAGGCGGCCGGCCGGCCCTTCGATGAGGAACAGGATGCTGTGCTGCGGAAGGCCGTGGAAGATCAAATCGAGAGAGAATCGCTGGCGACGTTTACCAGCGGACAAGTCTTTGACGACGGCATCATCGATCCGCGGGATACGCGGACCGTGCTGGGAATGGCGCTGTCGGCGGCCCTGTCTGCCGAGGTGAAAGGGGCCGAGACGTTCGGCGTGTTTCGCATGTGATGGCAAACAAACTGAACGTGTCGAGAATCTGATGGCTGCCGGTTCGATCAATAAGATTCTGATCGCCAATCGCGGCGAGATCGCGCGGCGGATCCTGCGCACGTGCCGCGAGATGGGGATCGCCACCGTGGCGGTCTTTTCAGAAGCCGATCGCGACGCGTTGTTCGTTCAAGAAGCGGAGGAAGCGGTGCCGCTCGGCGGGCTGCGGCCGTCGGAATCGTATTTACGCATCGAAGCCGTGTTGGACGCCGCGCGCAAGACCGCGAGCGACGCCATCCATCCCGGCTATGGCTTTCTGGCCGAAAATGCGGCCTTTGCACGCGCCTGCGAAGAAGCAGACATCCGATTCATCGGGCCGCCCGCCGACGTGATCGCGGCGATGGGCTCGAAGATTGAATCCAAGCGGCGCATGCAGGCGGCCGATGTGCCAGTGTTGCCCTCCATCGAGGTCTCCAATCAGCCTGCCGACCAGGTCCTGCGCCAGTCGGAATCGTTGGGCTGGCCACTGATGATCAAGGCCTCGGCCGGAGGCGGGGGCCGGGGCATGCGCGTTGTTCGAGCAGCGGCCGAGTTCGCGTCGCTGCTCGAGGTGGCTCGTCAGGAATCGCGCGCCGCGTTTGGCGATGGCGCGCTCTTTGTCGAGCCCTATCTCGAAGCGGCACGGCACATCGAGATTCAGATCCTGGGCGACACTCACGGCAACGTCGTGCACTTGTTCGAGCGCGAGTGTTCGATCCAGCGCCGCCATCAGAAGCTGATCGAAGAATCCCCCTCGTTGGCGCTCGACGACGAACTGCGCCGCGCGCTGGCGAACGCGGCACTGCGCGCCGCCAAGGAAATTGGCTATGTCAATGCCGGGACGGTCGAGTTCCTGCTGGCACCCGACGGCCGATTCTACTTTCTGGAAGTCAACACGCGGCTGCAAGTCGAGCATCCTGTCACCGAATGCGTCACGGGGCTGGACCTGGTGCGGCTGCAAATCCTGGTCGCTGCCGGCGAGCCGCTGCCGGCGGAAGTTCACAGCGCCGCCGTGCGCGGCCATGCCATCGAGGCCCGGCTGTACGCCGAGGATCCCCGGCAGGATTATCTGCCTTCCGCCGGCAAGCTGCACCGGTTTCGCTTGCCCGAGGGTCCGGGTATTCGCGTCGATTCAGCGATTGGTGAAACGGCAGCGATCTCGCCCTATTACGACTCGTTGCTCGCAAAGGTCATCGCCCACGCTCCGACGCGAGCCGAGGCGGCCAGGCGACTGAGCCGTGCGCTCGCCGGGGCGCAAATTCACGGGTTGCGCACCAATCGCGAGCTGCTCGTGCGCACGCTCGAACACCCCGACTTCCAGCGCGGTCGGACCGATACCCATTTCCTGATTCGTAACGATCCAGTCGCATTGGCGGCGCCGTTGGGAGACGACCAGGCTCTGCGCTTGCACGCGGCAGCCTTGGCTCTGGCCTCGCAGGCTCAGCGACGGTTTGAGGCGAAAGTGTTGCAAACGGCACCCTCCGGGTGGCGAAACAATCCCTCGCAGTTTCAGCAAACTCGTTTCCAGTGCGATCAAGCTGAAATCTCCGTTGAATACCGCGTCGAACGTGACGGGCTGTGCCTACGAATTAACGGCGAACAACAACCGGATTTGAAATGCCAAGCCGCCACGCCCGAGCAGGTCCGCATGTCCGCAGCCGGCGTTGAGCGAGCCTACTACGTCCATCGTGTGGGCGAAACTTTCTACGTCGACAGTCCGCTGGGTGCCTCGGTTCTCGTCGAGCTTCCGCGTTTTCCCATTCCCAAGGAGGAAACCGCGGCCGGCTCGCTCGTTGCCCCGTTGCCCGGCCTGGTGAACGAAGTGAAGGCAAAAAAAGGAGACACCGTCGCGGCGGGCGACGTGGTGCTGGTGATCGAATCGATGAAAGTCTTTCACTGGATCGGCGCGCCGCTGGCTGGTCGAATTGCCGAAATCCGCGTTGAAGCCGGCAGTCACGTCGAGAGCGGCGCCGTGTTGGCCGTGATTGAACCGGCGACCTGAATGACCGGGCGAGATTGTGGGACAATGGCCGCTTACCCCTCACCCCCAGCCCCTCTCCCGCAAGGGGCGAGGGGGGAAGAGTGCCAGCATTGGCGGCACTTGCACAGCCAGGCGTTGGCCGCAATTTTTTGCGTTGGCCGCAATTTCTTCTCCCCTCTCCCCTTGCGGGAGAGGGGCTGGGGGTGAGGGGCGCCCATCGTCGGCAGCACGCACTTCATTTCGAAAACATGCACCATCGCGGCCGTTTGCAAAGGAGGAATCGCGATGCCCGACAACCTAAAGCCTACGCTCCAGCCAAAGACCCTCCGCATCGCGAATTGTTCCGGCTTCTATGGCGACCGGCTTTCGGCCGCGCGAGAGATGGTCGAGGGTGGGCCGATCGACTTTCTGACCGGCGACTATCTGGCCGAACTGACCATGATGATCCTCTGGAGAGCGCGGCAGACGAACGCGTCTCGCGGGTACGCGGTTACGTTCCTCAAGCAGATGGAACAAGTTCTGGGCGAGGCGATCGGGCGAGGCATCAAGATCGTCACCAACGCCGGCGGACTCAATCCGGCGGCATTAGCAACGGAACTGTGCGCACTCCGCGATCGGCTGGGCCTGAAAGCGAAGGTGCTCCATATCGAAGGCGATGACGTGCTCTCGCGGCTTGAGTCGCTGCAAAAAGCGGGACACGATCTGAAGAATCTCGATACGGGCCAGCCGCTTTGCGATCTGCGGGCGACGCCGATCAGCGCCAATGCCTATCTGGGCTGTTGGGGCATTGTCGAGGCATTAAACCAGGGAGCCGACATTGTCGTCTGCCCGCGAGTGACCGACGCCTCGGTGGTCGTTGGATCCGCGGCCTGGCATTTCGGCTGGCGGAGGAACGATTGGGACCAGCTGGCGGGCGCAGTCGTCGCCGGGCATGTGCTGGAGTGCGGCGCCCAGTGCACCGGCGGCAACTATTCGTTCTTCCAGGAGGTGCCTGGATTGGAACATCCGGGCTTCCCGATCGCGGAAATGCACGACGACGGATCTTGCGTGATTACGAAGCACGAAGGAACGGGCGGACTTGTCTCCGAGGGAACGGTCACGGCCCAATTGCTCTATGAAATCGATAAGCCGGCGTACGCCAATCCGGACGTAGTAGCTCGTTTCGACTCGATTCAGTTGGAGCAAGCCGCTCCTAACCGCGTCCGCATTTCTCGCGTCCGCGGAGAACCCGCGCCCGCGAACGTCAAAATCTGTCTGAACTATCTGGGCGGCTACCGCAACCAGATGACATTCGTTTTGACGGGACTCGATATCGACGAGAAAGCAGCCCTGGTCGAGCGGACGCTGCGGCGCGCGTTGGACGTGAGCCAACTCGACGTCTTCGACATCGATCTGGCGCGCACCGACAAGCCGAACGCCCTGACGAATCACGAGGCTTCGGCGTTCTTGAAAGTGACCGTCAAAAGTCAGGACGCTCAGAAGGTGGATCGCGCCTTTTCGAGCGCCGTCATCGAGATGGCCCTGGCGAACTATCCCGGTTTCTTCTGCACGACCCCGCCGACCGACGCCACTCCGTTCGGCGTTTATTGGCCCACGCTGGTGCCCGCGGAAGTTCCCAATCACGCCGTTGTTCTGGAAGACGGAAGTCGAATTCCCATTCCGCCGACCGAGCCAGGTCCCGACGTTCGCGTGGATGTGCCGCGCCCCGAGCTGCCCGACGTTCATACGGGACCGACGCGGTCGGCGCCTCTGGGCACGCTGGTCGGAGCGCGCTCCGGCGATAAGGGGGGCAACGCCAACGTCGGCGTGTGGGCGCGTGACGTCCAAGGTTACGCCTGGCTGGAAAATTATCTGACGAGCGAGCGGTTCCGCCAGCTGGTGCCGGAAACCGCTGGCTTGGAAGTTCGTCGTTACGAGCTGCCGAACTTGAAGGCGTTAAACTTCGTTGTCGTCGGCCTTCTGGGTGAAGGCGTGGCTTCGTCGGTGCGATTTGACCCGCAAGCCAAGAGTTTGGGCGAATACCTTCGCTCGCGGAGGGTTGAGTTGCCCCTGACCTTCCTCGGTAATTCCTAATCCAGTCCGAGCGCTATCGACAGTGCACCGATGAGCCTGGTTTGGGGGGTGGGTCGCCTTGAACGCCTCTTCATTAAATTTGGTTCATCCGCCGATTTTCCACCGTCCAGGTTTTGTCCGGACGGCGTAAAATCGGCGCGCGTGACGGCTCTTCTTTGCGGGCATTCTCAATTTCGTTCCCCCCTCGGTTCCGCGGGCGCTGGGCGGCGATTTAGGAGTCTGCCATGTTCCATTTGCAAAGGCGACGGGGTCGATTCGCACACAAGCCGCGGCGGAGAAGCGTGGCGCGGCGCAGAACTCTTATCGCCGCGGAAATCGGCGCGCTCGAGATCCTCGAGAACCGCTGGCTGCTGACTACGCTTGCGCCGGTGAATGTCAAAGCGACCGCCCTCTCCGCGTCCTCGGTCGCTCTCTCGTGGACCGCATCCACGGATCCGACGGTCAACGGGTATGACGTTTATCAGGTCACCGTTGTCGTGAGCGGCGGCGGCAAAGGATCGCGCGGAAGTCGTACTGTTTACACGCTGATCGCGAGCAACTTGCAGACGACTTCCGACACCTTTAGCGGCCTGGCGACCGGCAGCACTCAATCCTACGCCGTGACGTCGCTCAGTCCCGCCGGGCAGTCACCGTACTCGGCGACCGCCACGACACAGACGTGGTACGCGCCGCGACTTCTCTACGGGCCGTACTTCCAGTTGAGCAGCGGATACGAGACGCTCGGCCCCGCTCCCGCAACGGTCGGACTCATCACCCAAGTGACGCTGTACATCGTCGGCAACCCGCTGACTTATTCCAAGGTCTCAGGCCCCTCCACTTTGTCGATCAATTCCAAAACCGGCGCGGTGACGTATACGCCGGCCAGTGGGGACGTCGGCACCGTGAGCGCGACGCTCAGGGCGTCGAACTCGCTCGGTTCCGTGACGCAAACGATCCAGTTCGACGTGACTGCGAACTCGAATCTTCCCGAGCCCAAGTTGCTCGTCTCAGGAACGACTGCGACCTACAACGGTCAGGGCCAGTACATCACGGTAACCCCCGTCGGCTCCGACGGCGTCACGCCAGTCTCCGGCACGTATCAGCTCGCAACCAACGGCAGCGCGACCAACGGCGCGTACCTCGCCGGCACGTATCCGGTGCTCGTCACGTTCACCAGCAGCGACCCAAGCTACGGCAACGCCACCCTGCTGACGAACCTCGTCATCAGTAAAGCGGCGACGGCATTCAGCAACCTCTCCTCGCAGACGATCGCAGTCGGCGCGGCGACAATCACCGTTTCGGGCAAGATCGCGGGCGGGACGGCCTATCCTGGTGGCGGCGACTACGTCGCCATCACGCTCAACGGCATGACCGAAGACGTGCCCATCGAGTCATACGGCAATTTCTCGGCGACGTTCGCCACCGGCGGCTTGCCGGTGGGCAGCTACAAGATCTCCTATGCGTTTGCGGGCGATCGGAATTTCAAAGCCCACAACGCGGTCAGCACGCTAACCGTGGTCCCGCTCCAGGTGCCGCAGGTGACGCAGAGCCCGACCAATGAAACGGTCACCGCGGGCGATTTCGCCTCGTTCACGGCAAGTGCGACCGGAAGCCCCACGATTACCGTCCAATGGCAGGTGAGCACGGACGGCGGCCAGACGTTTACGAACATCGCGGGGGCAACGTCGGACACGCTCACTTTCTACGTCTACTCGAGCGAAAACGGCTACAAATATCGCGCGGTCTTCACGAACTCCGCCGGCGTGACATTCAGCTCGATCGCCACGTTGACGGTCGAGACCGACGGTAGCGGCGGCAATTGACGGCCTCGCGACGGTGAGTCAGACATTTTGTGTAGACAGGCTCCGACGGCGATCCGCGTGCTCCAGGGCATTTTGATTTCGTGCCGGTTCGGAATAGTGATAAAGATTGAGTAGGAAACTGGCATCAAAGGTAATCAGGCCGCTCTTCCAAAGGCGCTCGAACTCGTCTTTGGACGGCCGATAGTAGGCTCCGAACATATCTCGCATCGAGCGTGCCCCTCTAACTCGTGGGAGCGTATTGTCTTAAACAGCAGCCATAAGGACAATGTTCTGGCGCCCGTTGCCACGCCCACCGCTTTAAGTGAGACCGTTCGGGATTTGGCGCCTTAACCCCGAGAGGGGTGGCACTCTGCTTGCCACCCGCGCGAGCGGGTGGGATGCGATTTCCTTCTTCGCGATTGAGCCCCCGACTGGGGGCGGCA
>DASZIA010000546.1:0-16711 GCA_035949535.1 Planctomycetaceae bacterium
GACGAAGACGGGTTTTTCGTCCGCGATCGAGTCGGACTGGCCATGCGGCGGTTGCGAATCATCGATCTGGCCGGCGGCACTCAGCCCATCGCCAACGAGGACGAAACGATCTCGATCGTCTTCAACGGCGAAATCTACAACTATCGCGAATTGCGAAAGGATCTGATTCGCCTCGGACACCGCTTCCGGACGCAGAGCGACACCGAGGTCATCGTGCACGCGTACGAACAATTTGGCGTGCAATGTGTCGAGCATCTCGATGGCATGTTTGCGTTTGCGATTTACGACGAGCGCATTCGGGGGACAGACCGCTTGTTCCTCGCCCGTGACCCCTTCGGTAAGAAGCCCCTGTACTATGCGGATCTCGGCGAGACTCTGATCTTCGGCTCGGAGATCAAGCCGATCCTGGAGGATCCGCGCGTCTCCAAAGAGATCGACTTCGAGGCGCTGCACCATTACTTGTCGTTGTTGGTGATCCCGGCGCCGTGGAGCATTTTCAAATCGATCCGCAAGCTGCCGGCCGGCCACTGGATGCTGGTCGACGAACGTGGTCCGGAAATCAGGCCGTACTGGAACTGCGAGCCTCACTCGGCAGAAGTACTTGTTTCGGAGCGGGAAGCGGTCGACGAAGTTCGCCGGCTGTTGTTTCGTGCGGTCGAGAAGCGTCTGGTCGCCGATGTGCCGCTCGGTGCTTTTTTGAGCGGCGGCCTCGATTCGAGCCTCGTCGTCGCGATCATGGCGCGCTTGTCGGGCCGACCGGTCAAGACGCTGTCCGTCGGCTTTGAGGGTCCGAAAACGCACAACGAGCTGCCATTCGCCCGCCGGCTCGCCGAGCATTGCGGGACTGATCACACCGAGCTAACGCTCAAGCCCGACGTCGTCTCGATGGTGCATGATCTCGTACGTTATGCGGACGAGCCGTTCGGGATTTCGTCGGCGCTGCCGACGCTCTTGATCGCGAGGGCCGCGCGCGAGCGACTGACCGTCGTGCTCACGGGCGACGGCGGGGACGAAATGTTCGGCGGCTATTCGCACTATCTCTGGGAGCGGTGGGCCAGTGCCTTCCGCCGTCTCCCGCGTGTCGCCGATTCTGTGCTGCTGACCGCGGCCGGCACCCTCGGACGGCGGATCGACGGTCGCGGGGGGGCTCTGCGCAGTCGTATCACGCGGTTCGTTTCGAATGCCCGCCGGCCCGACGCTTCGCGGCGGCTCGGTTGGGGAAGCGCCTTCTCCCACGACGAAAAACTCGCACTCTACTCCGACGATCTGACTCATCTGGCGGCCGGCACGACGACTGCCCTGCTCGAACGGTACGTCGAAGGGGCCCGCGATCTCGAGCCGGCGGCTGTGCAGAACCGCCTCGACGTGGCCCTCTGGCTTCCCGACGAAATGCTCGCCAAAGTTGATCGCATGACGATGGGCGCTTCGATCGAGGCCCGCTGCCCACTCTTGGATCGCAACCTGGCTCGATTTTTGTTTGGCCTCCCGTTTCGGCAAAAAGTCCCCGGGTCGCGCGGCCGCCACCTCAAGCATTTGCTACGGCGAGTAGCGGCGGACCTCTTGCCCGCCGAATTACTTCAGCGACCCAAGCAAGGATTTAACGTTCCCCTCGACGCCTGGTTTCGCGGCGGCGCCAGCGACTTTTTGACGGATGTGCTCAGCCCAGAGCGAATTCGCCGCCGCGGATGGTTTCAGCCGGAAGCGGTTCAACAGCTTGTTGCGGCTCACCGATCAGGGCAGGTGAAGTTTTCCAATCGTCTCTACGCGCTGTTCAATCTCGAACTTTGGGCGCAGGAGTATTTGCCGTGAAGAGTTCTCTCGTTCCGTGGCTTCGCTGTCCCCACTGCAAAAACGACCAGTGCAAGGGCGAACTGTCGCTGGCTGATGCCGATCAAAGCCACGACGAGATTGAGTCCGGCGTTTTGAACTGCGCAGAATGTAAAGCTCGGCACCCGATTGTCGCGGGCATTCCGCGATTCGTCCCGCTCGACAACTACGCCGACAATTTCGGCTTTCAATGGAACCGTTTTCGCAAGACTCAGCTCGATAGTCACTCGGGTCAGTCGATCAGCCGCGACCGATTTTTAAAATCGACCGGCTGGACGCCCGACTCGCTTGCGGGAAAAACGGTCCTCGACATCGGCTGCGGGGCTGGCCGGTTCGTCGAAGTGGCCCTTTCGTGCGGAGCCACCGTTTTCGCGGTCGACTACTCGGGGGCTGTGGATGCGTGTCGAGCGAATTTTTCGGGGCATCCGAATTTGCATGTCATTCAAGCGGATGTTTATGCCCTGCCCTTCGCCGACCAATGCTTTGACGCCGTCTACTGCCTGGGTGTTCTCCAGCACACGCCCGACCCGCGCGCGGCGTTTCTTTCGCTGCCGCGGCATTTGAAGTCGGGCGGGCGGTTGGCCGTCGACGTTTATCAGGGAGGATGGCGGCGGGCGGTGCACACGAAATATTGGCTGCGCCCGGTGACCACGCGCGTGCCGCAGCAGCGCCTGTTTCACGCCGTCGAACGCAGCATGCCCGCCCTCATGGGGCTGAGTCGGGCGGTCGGCCGCATTCCTGCGCTCGGCCGATACGCCCAGCGGCTGCTGCCGATTGCCAATTATGACGGGCTGTACGGGCTCGATCAGCGACAACTGCGAGAGTGGGCAGTCCTCGACACGTTCGACATGCTTGCCCCCACCTACGACCAGCCTCAAACGCCACGAGCGCTCGCCAGTTGGACGCGGCACGCCGGGCTCGAAGCCGTCGAAATCGGCCGATTTGGCCACCTCGTCGCTCGCGGCCGCAAGCCCGCTGCGTAGAATACGCGACGCAGGATTTCGTGAACGCCCCGGCGACCGACAGCAGGAAATTGCGCGCACCAAGAATCTTCGACAATGGAACAGGAAAGATCGCGAATGAGTCCCACGCCCCAGCAACATCTGAATCAACTGATCTGCGGCTACTGGTATTCCCAATGCGTTTACGTCGCCGCAAAGCTCGGCATTGCCGACTTGCTGGCGGATGGACCGCAATCGGTCGACGATCTGGCGAAACAGACTGGGACTCACCGCCCGTCGCTGTTTCGACTCTTGCGCGCGCTCGCCAGCCTGGGTGTTTTTGCCGAAGAGCCCGGGCAGCGTTTCCAGATGACTCCGACTGCCGAGCCGTTGCGTCGCGATGTTCCGGGATCGCAATGGGCCATGGCGGTGATGATGGGCGAAGAGCACTATCGGACCTGGGGTGAACTGCTCTACAGCGTTCGGACGGGGAAGATCGCTTTCGACAAAGTTTTCGGCCGCCCGGTTTTCGAGTTCCTTTCGCAGAACCCCGAACAGGCGGCCATTTTTGACAAGGCGATGGTCGGTGTGCACGGGCGTGAAACGTCCGCCATGCTCGACGTCTACGACTTTTCGACGTTCGCCTCAGTGGCCGACATCGGCGGCGGCAACGGCAGCACGCTGTCTGGGATCCTCAAGCGACACCCGTCGATTCATGGCACGCTGTTTGACCTTCCTGGCGTGATCCAGCGGGCCAGCGCCGCTGTTGAGGCGGCCGGGCTTTCCGATCGCGTTCATTTCGTGGCAGGCGACTTCTTCGAGTCGATTCCCCGTGGGGTCGACGCCTACGTGCTGCGGCACATCATCCACGACTGGGACGAAGAGAAAGCGCTCCGCATCCTTTCGAACATTCGGCAAGCCATTGGCGAAGAGGGCCGGCTGTTAGTCGTCGAAAGCGTAATTCCGCCGGGCAACGAGCCCTTCTTTGGAAAGCTGCTTGATGTCACGATGCTGGTCATTCCCGGCGGACAGGAACGAACCGAACAGGAGTATCGAGACCTGTTCGGCAAAGCCGGCTTCCGGCTGGCGCGGATCGTCCCGACCGCCACTGAAGTCAGCGTCATCGAAGGCGTCCCCGCCTGACGTGGACATCGACGCCACGGCCGCAGCCGTCGTGAAGCACGGCGGGAAAATCGTCATGCCGAAGTGCGAGATCCCGACCGTGGGACACCTGATCAAAATCCAGGACACGGACGACAATGTGGTCCGCGTCAAGCAGCCTGCTTCGACGTAGCAGAATCAGCCGTTGTCCATGACGGACGCGTCAGGCTCGCGACGCGCGACCTTCGGCGCCGACACGGTCGGAGCAGGTGGCGCTCGTCGTGTCCTCGGCCGGTGCTGGCTGTGGCTCGTAGCCGTATTGACGAATCACGTGCCCCCAGCGCCGGGCGACTTCAGTCCGCTGCTCCTCACCGAGTTTGTAGCGGTTCGTCCGATAATCGGCGGTGTCGGCCAGGCGGGCTTGCAGCTTGGGTAGCACTTTGTCGAAACCGCCCAGTCCCAAGTGGTCGTAGAGACTGGCCATTTCACCCACGGGGTCGCGGACGAGATCCTCGTACCGAAGTTCATAGAAGCGGTCGAAATCGATCAGGCCCTTCCCCTCTTCGATCTTGTCGTAGACGCGGACGAACGTCTTGAGGACGTGCTCCTCGAGTCCATCGAAGGTCGGTCGCTGTAAGCCGAAGGTCAGATACAACGATTTCCAAAGGTTGACCGTGGAAGGAAACACGACGTACGGATCGCGAACGATGTGCACGAACCGGGCCTCGGGAAACATGTCCAACAGCGTCTTGATGCGGCAACTGTGCGTGGGGGATTTGAGCACGAGGCGCTTCTTGTGATTGAACGTCAGTTCCGTGAGGAACCGCAAGAAGGTCCGCTTCCATGAGGCCAGCGCCCGCGGCGACAGCCCCTCCAGGTCGAGATATTCCTCGAACTGTGGCGGATGGTTGGGAAAGGCGATCGTGAGATAGGGGGACGGCTGCCCCAAATTGCAGAGGGCGAACTCGTCCTCCTGCGGGCGATCGAAGCCGGCCGGCATGTTGTCCATCGGCCGAACGGAAAGCGAAAAGAACGGCAGCCAGCGCTTGACCAGCCCCTCGGTCAGCAGAAAGTGGTTGGGTTCCATGCACTCGTAGGTGCTGGGGCCGACGTGCCGATCGTCGAGCGCGAGGAATTCGTGCAAAAGAGTCGTGCCGGTGCGCCAGTGCCCGATGATGAAAATCGGCGGCTGGTCGATCGGCGTCCGGGCCAGGCGTCTGCCGTAAAAAAGAGTCTGCACGCCGCGAAGCAACGTGTGTCCCAGACTTACAATGGTCACGTAGGCGACCACGTGTAGGCACGACCAATGGATGCGGAATCGGTTGCGGCTGAGCAGGCGGATCCAGGCGAAGAAATCGCAGCCCGCCCAGACCATGAGCTGCCACCAGGGGGGCGGGTTCGTGGCCTTGGGACGAGTCGTCGAAGCCGGCCGATTGTCGGTAGCGATCATGCCAGCCCTTCGTAGCAAATTGCCCGCCAGAGTGGCTGAATCGTCCCTGAGATTCGAGCGCTCCAATTTCGCCAGGCGGTCCCTCGATCGTAGCAGGCCCGCGGACGCGATTGTCGCAAAGCTGGACGATTGCGGAGCCCGGAAGCGGGGCTGGTCGCGGTTCCGTCCTGTTCTGTCGGATGTGCGGGCTGAACCTCGATGTGGCGAGTCGGAAACGTGCGGGTGCGATGAGGCTTATCCCGCCGGCGATTCGCTTTTCATCTCATCGAGAAGTCGAAACGTTTCGTCGAAAAACTGCTCTTTGAAAAGATCGCCGATCAGCAAATCGGTGAGGTTTCCTTTGTGCGCAGGGTTTTGTTTGACGAAGCGGCCGAAGCTGAAGCCCTCGTAATACTCGACCACGAGCCGGCGCATGCGATCCATGCCCTGCTTGAAATCCGGGGCCCATTTGCCGAGCTGCGCGGCCGACGTGTCGTCCCGATCGAGGCCTTCGTTGATAGCGTCGGCGGCCAGTTGCCCCGATTTGAGGGCCAGAAGCACGCCGGAGGAATAGAGCGGGTCGAGAAAGCCGTAGGCGTCGCCGACGCAGACCCACCCGTCGCCGGCCGCGTCGCGAGAATGGTACGAGTATTCTTTCTGCACACGAAAGCCATCGCAGCGCGTCCCCATCGCGATCCGCCGTTTGACCTCGGGGCATCGCTCGACTTGTTCGAAGTAAATGGTCTCGTGATCCGTTCCGTCGCGACCTTTGAACAGATCGTCGAACCCCGCAACGATTCCGACGCTTACGATGTCATTATGCAGGGGGATGTACCAGAACCAGCCTTTTTTCCCGTGAGTCTGCAGGACGAGGGTGGCCCCCTCGTCGCGGCCCGAATCGCGGTACGCCCCTTTCCAATAGGTCCACACGGCCGCCTTACGCAGGTTCGGATCCCATTCGCGCAGGCCGAGCCGTCCGGCGATCATCGTCGATTGGCCGCTGGCATCGACGACGACACGAGCGCGGGTTTCGCCCACGGTGCCGTCCTCGGCGGCGAATTTCACGCCGACCGCTCTCGCGCCTTCGAAGAGCACTTCCAACACGCGGACGCCTTCATGGACCTCGACACCGTGCTCGTGGGCGTTGTCGAGCATCATCTTGTCAAACTCGCTACGCAGCACCTGCCAGGTTTGCGAGCACTCGTGGGGCTTGTGATCGAGGAAATAAAACGGCTCCGAGAGCCTGCCGCTCTGCCCGACGAACTGTACGCTGTGTTTTTTGACGAAGTGGCTGCGCTTCATCTTGTCGAGCATGTTGAGCCGCTTCAGCACCCAATACGTTTCGGGGATCAGCGACTCACCAATGTGAAACCGCGGAAAGTGGTCGCGCTCGAGCAACACGACGCGATGCCCTTTCTGGGCGACCAGCGTCGAGACCGTTGCTCCAGCGGGCCCGCCGCCAATCACAACGACCGGAACTTCCTGCGGAAACTGCTCTGACTTCGGCATGGTGAGATCCTTGAAGAACCGATTTAGTTGATAGTTTTTCTTCGAGAGGTTGTCCAGAGTGGCAATCTCGGGAGTCGGGAAACGGTGCAGTTGCCTGTTGGTGTCAAGATGGGCCAGAAGGAAGCGGACAATCTGCTTCGGCGTTTTCACTCCGATGGGCCCCGAAGGGGCGAAGCTCTTCTTGCCACCGGCTTCAGCCGGTGGGTTAAGAGCCAAGAGAACAGCGCATCTCTAGAGCCCCCGAAGGGGGCGACGGATCACAACAAATAGCTCTCCTCAAAAGGGATACCATTTCGCCGCAACAGCGCAACGAGCTCGCGCCGGAAGTCGCGCTTCCGGTGATGTTCTTCTTGTCCGCGGATATAAGCCAAAAGCCGCGGCACCTGCGATTGGCTGACCGTAAAGGCCGCGTACGCCTCCTGCCACGCGAATGTTGGTCCGTGCCGAAAGGTTTCATTCGCCCATTTCGACGAACTGCCTTTGATGAGGCGCAGCATGTCGGCAATAGCTCGCGTCGGAGGCAGTCGAACCAGCAAATGGGAGTGATCCACCACAGAATTAATTTCAAGCAGCTCGCCTTTTTCGCCACGCACGATGCCTCCGATGTAGTCGTGCAGGCGGGGCTTTATCGCGGCAGAGATCAAAGGCCGGCGTTCTTTGGTGCTGAACACGAGGTGATAAAGCAGATTGCAGTAAGCGCCCGGCATGACAAGCTCCCGCAGGGATCTGTCGCCCCCTTTTGGGGGCTTAGAGAGTTTCTTTTGAGCTCCTAGCGCCACTGGCTGAAGCCAGTGGCAAGAAGACCGTCACTCCTTCGGAGTTCGTCAAACGCTCGTCGTCGGTGATTTGCTCTCAATTCTGGCGTGGATCCTCGCGAATGGCGCCCCCGGAAAACCGATGCACGCGTCGGTGTCAGTTGAGTTCGTCGCGGCGGCGTTAAATGGAACTCCCTCAAGCTGTCATCTAGGCCTAGACCCGTGTAAAACGAACCTTTCAGGTATCAGTCAGCTGCGCGATTCGTCAACGAAACAGGGATTCGCGATTGTTGTCTCACAGGACCGGCATGTCTCCGTCATGTGGTTCAATGACGAGGCCGTTGCCGTCCTTCGGAACCCCGAGTGGTGGCTCTGAGCGAACGCTGACTGCCCGCTAGCGAAAAGCCGAGCGCAGCACCCGCTCGTGGAACGTGCCAAAAAAAATGCTGTAGCATGAACGGCCAGCGACAACTGTTCAGACCCGTGGGGATCCAAATGGTTCATTCAGCACGACTCAAGTATGCGGGTGCGGCACTCATCGTCGCTCTCGCCCTGAGTGGCCCGCTCTTCGCCCAAGACTCCGGCGAATACGACCGGCTCGCCAAGAACCTGCATCAAAGCCGCTCCCCAGTGGTTGCCAGGCACGGCATCGTCTGTTGCGCACAGCCCTTGGCGGCTGAGGTCGGGCTCGATGTGCTCAAAGCGGGTGGCACGGCGGCTGACGCGGCCATCGCCACCAACGCAATGCTCGGCCTTGTCGAACCCGGTTCGTGCGGCATGGGCGGCGACCTGTTCTGCATTTACTGGGACTCGAAGACCAAAAAGCTTTACGGACTCAACGCCAGCGGCCGCAGTCCGTACGCGATGAGCCGCGAGGCCCTGCATCAGCGAGGGGTTCGCGGCCTGACCGGCGTTTACTCGTGGACAGTTCCCGGCTGTGTGGATGGTTGGGACCAGTTGAGGCAGCGCTTCGGCACGCTGACTTTCGCCCAGCTCCTCACCCCAGCCATCAAATACGCGGAAGAGGGATTTCCGCTGAGCGAGATCATCGGCCGCGGCTGGCCGCGCCCGGGACGCGACGCCAGCATGACCGCCACGTATTGTCCGGGGGGACGCGCTCCTGAAATCGGGGAGATGTTTCACAATCCGGAGCTGGCTGCCAGCTACCGGTCGATCGCGAAGAACGGCCGCGACGCTTTTTATCGCGGCCCAATCGCCGAAGAGATTGTGGCAGCCAGTCGGGCTCGCAATGGCTTTTTTGACGTCAAAGATTTTGCCGATCACACATCGGAATGGGTCGAACCCGTCTCGACGAACTACCGCGGTTACGACGTGTGGGAGCTGCCGCCCAACGGCCAAGGCATCGCCGTCCTGGAAATCCTCAATCTGCTCGAAGGGTACGACCTGCGTTCGATGGGTCGGCACAGCGCCGATTATCTGCACCTCTTTGTCGAAGCCAAGAAGCTGGCGTATGCCGACCGCGCCAAGTATTTTGCCGACCCCGCGTTTCACAAGCTGCCCGTCGCGGAACTGATTTCAAAGGCGTATGCCAATCGGCAGCGCAAGCGGATCGACCCGCAGCACGCGGCGACTTCGGTTCCTCCCGGTGATCCACTCTTGGCGAGTAGCCACGACACGACTTTGTTATGTGTCGTCGACAAGGACCGTAACTGTTGTTCGCTGATTCAGAGCAATTCAGCCCATTTCGGATCGCGGATCGTGCCGGGCCGCGTCGGCTTCGTGATGCAGAACCGCGGCTCGGGGTTTTCGCTCGACAGCCAGAGCTGGAACGCGCTTGAGCCCTACAAGCGACCGTTCCACACGATCATTCCCGCCTTCGTGACAAAAGACGGCAAACCGTGGCTCTGCTTCGGAGTGATGGGCGGCGATCTCCAGCCGCAGGGACACGTCCAGGTGCTCGTCAATCTGATCGACTTCGGACTGGACGTTCAGGGTGCAGGCGACGCGGCCCGAACCAGCCATTCCGGCTCGCAATCACCCAGCGGCGGCGCGATGGCCGCTTCCGGCGGGACCGTGACACTCGAGAGCGGCGTTCCGCAGGCCACGTTCGACGAACTGGTGAAGCGCGGTCACAAAGTCAGGCGCGGCGGCAGTGGCGCCGGGTATGAAGGAATCTTGATCGATCAAGAACACGGAACGATTCACGGAGGAACCGAGGCTCGCAAGGACGGCGCGGCCGTCGGGTACTGACGACCGGAGGCGCGACCGGCAAGTTTTCCCAACCTTCGTCACGCGTGGTGCGCCTTGATGTTGAGAACTCCTTCGATGATCTCAGTCAGGATCTTGTCCGCGTTGCCTTCTTCATCGAGCGTCTCCTGCAATTCGTCGGCAATCGCTTCACGGCCGAGCCGCCTTGCGAACGTCCGCGCTGTGCCGTAGGCCGCAATTTCGTAGTGCTCCACACGCTGGACCGCGGCAATCAGCGCCGCGTCCCTGACGTTCGGATCTCCCTTCGCGCTGATCATCGCTTCGCATTCTGCGATCAGTCCTTTCATGGCCTCGCAGGTCTCGCGTTCGGGGCTCCGCCCCAACTTCTGGAAGATGCGTTCGAGCCGAACGACGTGACCCTCTGTCTCGCGCAGGTGCGTCTGAAACGCACTGCGCAGATCGGGCGAGTGGGAGGCCTCGGCCATCTTCGGAAGCGCCTGTGTGAGGCGTTTTTCGGCATCGTAGAGATCCTCGATTTGTTCGATGAACAGATCCTCGAGCGAGTTGAATTCCAAGCTGGTGAACAGTTTCATGAAGAAACTCCGATTCTCGAGTCGCGCGAATCACATTTGGCTGCAGCCGAGGCGGCCCATCGTTCGAGAGCGTGCAAAACGCGTTCCGGCTGAGGTCTTTGAGACTGGTCGCTCTGTGGGGCGCGATTAAGTCGTTCTCGACAGCATCCGCTTTGACGCTTACGATTGAGTGATCGCCAAAGGCTGCCGAAACACGGCCTCGGAATCCAAACTCTCATGCTGTTAGCGCGCCGTTACCCCGCCTGGGGATATCTGATCGCAATGCTCGGGTCGGCGCTCGTATTCGTGCTGCGCGACACCTCCGACAACCCGTTCCGCGGGTTCTTCACTTCGTTGGCCTTCCTTCTGGTTGTGCTTGCTGCCGGTCTGGTCGGCGGCTGGAAACCGGCCGTGCTCGCGACGCTCGTCTGCCTCGTCAACGAGCGGTTTTTCTTTACGAATCCCAAGCATTCGTTCTCGATTCCTTACGCCAGCGAAACGATGCGAATCCTTATCTATGGCGCCAGCGGGATTGCCATCGGCCTTCTCTGCGAAGGGTTGCAGCGGGCCTGGGGCCGCGTCGCCGAGCGCCAACGCCAACTCGAGCGGGAAATGGCCGAACGTCTGGCGGTCTCTCAAGAGCGATTGCACCTTGTCGATCAATTGCGGCAGGCCGATCGCCGCAAGGACGAATTCCTGGCCACGCTCGCTCACGAGTTGAGAAACCCACTGGCCCCATTGAGCAATGCGCTGGAGCTGTGGCGTTTGGCGAAGAACGACCCAGAACAATTGGACGAGCTGCGTGGGATGATGCAACGCCAAGTGCGACAGATGTCCCGATTGATCGACGATCTGCTGGACGTTTCGCGAATCAGCCGGGGAAAAATCTCGCTGCGCTCAGAGCGGGTTGAGCTCCGCGGTCTGGTCAACACGGCCCTGGAATCGGTCAAGCCGGTCATCGCGGCCAACGATCAGCGCCTGGAGATTTCGCTCCCACAAGAACCCCTGTTCGTGCACGGAGATGCGACTCGCATTTCGCAGGTGGTCGGCAACGTGCTCAACAACGCGGCTAAGTACACTCCAGAGGGGGGGCAGATTTGGCTCTGCGTGGCTCGAGTGGGGAAGAAGGCCGGCATCTTGGTTCGCGACACGGGATGCGGAATTCCGCCGGATCATTTGTCGAGCATTTTTGAGATGTTCCAGCAAGTCGACCAGACTCTGGATCGTTCACAAGGCGGGCTGGGAATTGGTCTGACGCTCGCCAAACGGTTGATCGAAATGCATGGCGGGACGATCGAGGCCAAGAGCGATGGCCCCGGGCACGGCAGCGAGTTTCTAATTACGCTTCCCACAATCGACGCCGAAAACACGACCGAGACCGAGTCCGCACCAAGCGCGGCGGCGCCACCCGAATTGCAGCGCCGCCGCATTCTCGTTGTCGACGACGTGCACGAATCGGCCCAAACGCTCGCCCGAATGTTACGAGCCATCGGCCAGGAAGTCGCCACCGCGCACGATGGCTACGCCGCGCTGGCACATCTGCGCGAGCACAAGCCAGAGGTCGTGTTCCTCGATATCGCGATGCCCGGAATGAACGGCTACGAGGTCGCCCGACGCGTCCGTGCGTCCAACGGGTCCGAAGCCCCAACGCTGATCGCCCTCACCGGTTACGGGCAGGACGACGACCGGCGACGCGCTCAGGAAGCCGGCTTCGACTTTCACCTCACGAAGCCGGCATCGATCGAGCAGCTCACTTCGCTACTGGTGGGTGCCAGCGGAACCGTCGCGGCGACCCACTCCTGAGCGCTCGTCGAGCGTCGAGATCATCCCACGCGACGGGCCTTGTCGGAAATGTCCTTGCGGCACCACGCCCCTTCCCACCGGACGCATTTCACGGCCTGATAAGCACGCAGCTTGGCGTCGGCAATTGTGTCTCCGAGTGCGGTTACTCCCAGCACACGGCCGCCGTCGGTGACGATCTGGTCCCCCAGTCGAGCTGTTCCCGCGTGAAACACTTTGACGTCGGGCACGCGACTGGCTTCGGTGAGCCCGCGGATCGGAAGACCTTTGTTGACTTTGCCCGGGTAGCCGGCGGCGGCCATGACGACGCACACAGCCGGACGCGGATCCCATTCCAGCGGTGGGAGCTTCTTCAGTCGTCCCTCCGATGCTGCTAACAGTACCTGCGCAAGGTCCGACTTCAACCGCATCAAGACCGGCTGCGCTTCGGGGTCGCCGAAGCGGACGTTGAACTCGAGAACTTTCGGACCCTGTGCGGTGATCATCAACCCAGCGTAAAGTATCCCCTGAAAGGGTTCGCCCTCGCGACGCATGGTGTGCACGATCGGAACGAGAACCTTTTCGATGACTTCATCCAACAGGGCCGGCGTAATGAGGGGGGTGGGCGAATAGGCTCCCATTCCGCCCGTGTTCGGCCCGCGGTCATCGTCGAAGGCGGCTTTGTGATCCTGGGCAGGTTCGAGCGGTAGGATCGTGCTCCCGTCGACGATGGCGAGGATGCTGGCCTCCTCCCCGACCAGGCCCTCTTCAATCACGATCCGTTTTCCTGCGTCACCAAACGCCAGGTCAACCATCGAGTGGCGAATGGCCGCGATTGCTTCCTGACGATTGTGGCAGACGGTCACCCCTTTGCCGGATGCCAGGCCGTCCGCCTTCACGACCAGCGATCGTTCGCTGCGTTCGTCGACATGAGCGATGGCTGCGGCCGGATCATCGAACACGGCATAGTCGGCTGTCGGCACATTCGCCAGACGCATCATCTCCTTGGCGTGGGCCTTGCTGGCTTCCAGCGCGGCCGCAGCCCGCGTCGGTCCGAAGACGCGCACGCCGGCCGCTTGAAAATCATCAACCATGCCGAGCACAAGCGGCGCTTCCGGCCCGATTACGGCCAGATCAATCTGCTCGGCCTTGCAGAATTTCAACAGGCGCGGCGTGTCCGTCGCCCGGATATCGAGATTCTCGGTGTTCGGTTCGTCTGCCGTTCCCGCGTTCCCCGGAGCGCAGAAGATACGTGTCACGATGGGAGACTGAGCCAGCTTCCAGGCCAGCGCATGCTCCCTGCCTCCGCTACCGACGACCAATATTTTCATCAACTCAAATCCAGAGCTGTTTTCAACGAAAAGCGCATAATCGGGATCGTATTACGATCGCGTTAACCGGCAATCCCCCTCGGCCCTAAAAAAGTATATCGGCCCGTGGCGCGAACCGTCGAGGAGTTGATGGTGTCGACTCCGGCGAAGCCTCGGTTCTCGGCATTGGGCAGCCTCGCGATGCGGAATTCCTCGACGTTAAATTCTGTGTCGCTTTGCCGTCAGACCTGTGATTGATGGGTTCCTGCAAACCTCTTAAGATGAGGCCGAGGCTCGGAAATTGCTTAGAGAATTGGAGAGATCTCAGTGTTTGAGACCGTTGCCTTGGTGGGTGCGACCGGTGCTGTCGGCCGCATCATGATCCAGCTTTTGGAGGAACGGGAATTCCCCGCCGGCAGGTTTCGCTTTTTAGCATCAAAACGCAGCGCGGGTTCACGGCTAGCGTTCCGCGGCCGCGACTACACGGTCGAAGAGCTGACGAAAGATAAGTTCGCGGGGGTCGATCTGGTGATTTCCTCGACGCCCGACGACGTCGCGCGCGACTATCTTCCGAGCGCCGTGGCAGCTGGAGCGACCGTAATCGATGAATCCGGCTACTTCCGCATGCGGCCGGAGGTGGCGCTGGTGATTCCTGAGATCAACCCGCAAGCAGCATTGGCGGCGACGGGGATTATTTCCAGCCCCAACTGCGCGACCACACAATTGGTCCAGGCGCTCAAGCCGCTGCACGACGCGGCCCGCGTTTTGCGAGTGATCGTCAGTACCTATCAAGCGGTCAGCGGAGCCGGTCTGCAGGGGAACACGGACCTGCTCGAGGGAACCAAGGCTCAACTCAACGGCCACGAATACCAGTGCCAGGCCTTCGCGCATCCGATCGCCTTCAACGCGATTCCGCAGATTGGCAGCGTCAAGGAAGAGGGTTACACCAGCGAAGAAATGAAGATGGTGTACGAGACCCGCAAGATTCTCGGCGACGATTCGATCAGGATTAGCGCCACGTGCGTGCGAATCCCGGTCGCC
Organism: Planctomycetaceae bacterium; assembly: GCA_035949535.1. Classification (GTDB taxonomy): domain Bacteria; phylum Planctomycetota; class Planctomycetia; order Planctomycetales; family Planctomycetaceae; genus DASPSM01. The sequence goes on from DASZIA010000546.1 coordinate 14,434, forward strand.
AATTGTCATAGCGAGTGCATCACCGTCGAAACCGCGCGCCCCGTGCCTCCCGAAGAGGCTCGCCGGCTGTTTGCCGCCTTCCCCGGTCTCCGCGTCATCGATGACACACCCAACGGTAAATATCCCCTTCCCCGCCAGTGCTCCGGCAGCGACGACACGTTTATCGGCCGCATTCGCCGCGACCTCTCGCACCCCAACGGCCTCAATTTTTGGTGCGTGAGCGACAACCTCCGCAAGGGGGCCGCGACCAACGCCATCCAGATAGCCGAACTCTTGGTGAAACACCGCAGTGCGAAGGCGGCCGTTTAATGGACGGCTTTCCCTTCCGAGCCGACGAATTTTACTGCGAGGAGGTCCCGCTTCGCGAGATCGCCGCGAAGTTCGGAACGCCCGTTTGGGTCTACTCCAAGAATTATCTCGTCGGCCGCTTTCGAGAAATTCAGGCTGCGTTCGCGGCCGCCGAACCGGTGATCTGTTACTCCGTCAAGGCCAACGCCAACCTATCTCTGCTTCGGACCATGCACGAAGCGGGCAGCAGCTTCGACATCGTTTCCGGCGGAGAATTGTATCGCGTGAAGCAGGCCGGCGCTGACCTCCGCCGCGTCATTTTTGCCGGCGTCGGAAAAACGGATGACGAGATTCGGTTCGCGCTCGAATCCAACATCCTGATGTTCAACGTCGAGAGTGAGGCCGAGCTCGCTGCCATCTCGCGGGTGGCGGGCGACCTCTCACGCAAGGCCCCCGTCGCGTTGCGTCTTAACCCCGACGTCGATGCCAAGACCCATGCCAAAACGACGACCGGTAAGCGCGGCAATAAGTTCGGCATGGACATCGAACGCGCGACGGCGCTTGCCGCCAAGGTGCTCCGCGACCCCAACCTGACGCTTTGCGGAATTCACATGCATCTCGGCTCGCCGATCCTGTCGAATGAGCCTTATGCCGAGGCTGTGCAAAAGGCGGTGCGAGTAATCGGGGACTTCCGCCGCAACGGCCACGAAATCCGCTGGCTCAATCTGGGTGGCGGCTTCGGGATTAGTTATCGAAAAGAGGAAGGTCCGCCTGCCTCCTACTACGCCAAGGTCATCGTCCCGCCTGTTCGCGAATCGGGCTGTCAGCTGGCCCTCGAGCCCGGACGCTTCATCGTCGGAAATGCGGGCGTCCTCGTCAGCCGCGTGATTTATACGAAGCGCGAAGGGGGCAAGACGTTCGTCATTCAGGACGCCGCGATGAACGACCTCGTCCGTCCGGCCATGTACGACGCTTTCCACCGCATCTGGCCCGCCAACCCGCGCGTCGCGCCGCCGGCCGATTACGAGGTGGCCGTTCCCGGCTGCCAGCCGGTCGACGTCGTCGGTCCGATCTGCGAGTCTGGCGATTACCTTGCGAAAGATCGAAACCTCCCGCCCGTCGAACGGGGCGACGTAATCGTCACGTTTAGCGCGGGTGCCTATGGCATGGCGATGAGCAGCAACTACAACAGTCGTCCCCGCGCGGCGGAGGTGCTGGTCGACGGCAAGTCGGTCGAGCTGATCCGCCGCCGCGAATCGTACGCCGATCTCGTGAGTCATGAAGAGCTGAAGAGCTGACCGAGCGAGAGAATGTCCCGCCTCAATCCGCTATGGACGGCAGGCCGGCTCAACGAAGCACTTGCGAACGCTTCGGACGACGCAAGATTAGAGCTAGGTCCGGATGGCCGACTTGAAGTAGTGCAGGCTGACTTGAAGTCGTTGCCCGGGCTGGAGAGGCAAGCCCAGACGATGAAGCGCGAATTGCGCAGCATAGTGTTTGTCGAGCCGATGAGCGGCAGTTATGAATTTGATGCAGGGTTCCGGAAGCTGCCTCCCTTCCTCGCGCTGTTGTCGATCAATCCCGAGCCCTGGTGTTCGACCACGGTTGCTTCAGGGGCAGTCGAATTAGTCGGCCCCTTCTTGCACTATCCGAATCCGCTTTGGGAGTGGCTGGTTCGCGCTGCCCGTGCGAATCGAGTGACAATCTTCTCGTTTCAAGGACCAATCGCTTTCTTCGGGCGCTCGCACCGAGAGCCTCCGCTCGATAAAAAAGACATTCCGCTTCCCGATCTCGTTCACGACAAACAGAGCGGATCGCCCGCTTGGCTCCGCAGCACGTTGGACGACTTCGAGTTCAGCCGCGTTTTGACGAATGTCGAATCCGCCGCCGACGCAACCGCGGTCGCCGCCGGGCTCATGGAGATGCACGATCTTGCTGAAAGTCATGAACTGGCGCAGAGCATCGAGGGCCGCGGCCAACATCGTGCCGG
>DASZIA010000547.1:0-2765 GCA_035949535.1 Planctomycetaceae bacterium
GGCGTCGTACTCGGCGGCGACCTTGGCCACATGCGACAGGACATTGATCCCCGCGACGGTCTGCATCTCGTTAAGGTCCTGAACGCCGGCGATGAAAAAGCACGACCGGCCCATTTCGGTGGCGCGGCCGACGGCTTCCTCGACGGCATCCAGGCCGGCAATGCGGCGGATTTTGATCGGCCAGCCCCGTCGCGCGAGCTCGATGCACAGCACGATCGATCCGCAGAGCACGGCTAGGACCGTGGCCAGCCATAAGTGATCGCCATCAAACCATTGCCGGACGCCAACGGCCGGCTCGCGAGTCTCGGCTGCTACCGATTTGCGACCATCGGAAGAAACGGCCCGCACACGAAAGAAATAGGGCTCACCGCGTCGGCACTTATCGATCGTGGTGGTGATCGAGCCGTTCTTGTACGCGGTCTTATCGGGAATCAGCGGCACTCCGACGGGCTCAAAGGTGCCGTCGCGTTGGCCGGAACGCTCGACGCTATAAAACGAAACCAGCTTCGTGGCCTCATCCGGACGATCATCGGGAGAGAGCGAAAACGTGACGTCGATTTTCGTGCCGTCGTCCCACGGGTGATCGGTGGCGCTGACTGAAGCCGGCGGAGCGGGAGGAGAATCGGCGGCTGAGACGGATGCAGTCGCGGTTGCGACAACCAGCGCCGCGCCGAGAAGAACGGAAATTGGCAGGCCGCAATCGAGTTTTCGGCGGGCGCGCCCGATTCTTTGAGTCATAGTCTGGTTTCCGCCGGGGTCAGGTCTCGATCAGCTCAACGTTGGCTCGCGGTACGAGTATTCGCGGAGCTCCATCGACAGCAACTTCCAGCACGCGCGCTTTGGAACCCGATTCGAGCGTTCGCAATTCGTGCGGCAGAGCCGACACTTTGCCGATCACGCCGAAATGGGGATCGCGAATGATCCGCACATTCGCGCCCACCTTGAGAGTTGAGTCGATTGTCGCCTCATCGCGAGCCCCCGCTGCGCCGGCGTGTTGGATGGGAATCGTGATTTCAGGACGCAGCACGCCGGCCCGAATCTGTGTTGCTCCGTTAACCGCCGCTGGAGCACCGCTCCGCGAGGCCAGTAGTCGAAACGTGCGCTCGGCCATCGCAATCTCGCCGAATCCCTCGGTCACGATCAAGGTGAGACCGATTCGTTCTGACCCGGTGACCGCGACACCCAGGTCATAGCCCAAAATGTTCTTGAGATCCTGGTCGTCGATGCCACCGGACACAAGCGCTGCTGCGCCAACTTTGACCGCCTGATGAATGGCATCCCCGGTCATTCGTCCGCCGCCGATGACGATCTTGCCTTTGTGTTCGGGCGTAATTTGCCCTGCGTCGAGTCGCTCGGAGGGATCGCGACAGGCCATCGCGATCGGCCCGTAAGCCTCGCCTCCCACGCCGAAAATCCCCTGGATCAGCGAGACGTCCGCTTCGACGACCACGCCTTCGTTGGGAACGACTTCGATCACGGTGCCGGTCAGGTACGCGCGCACCTGCACGGGAATTGGCTTGCCGCGCAGAATGACTTGGCCCGTGATGGCTGATGCGGATTCCAGCGTCCCGCCCACCTTCGTGCGGTATTCGTTCTTGAACAGTCCGAAGATTCCTTTCGTGCGGGCGAGCACTTCACCGGGCTCGACGCGATTGCCCTCAGCCTTGAGCAAGCAGCCTTTCACCTCGGCGGGCGCGAGGGAAAGAATGTTCGACAGATTGAGCGGAGTGACGTCGCCCGGCATGAACGTTTCGGCGACGACTTGTTCCGCGTCGACATGATCGCCCGATTTCACGAGCACGTTGCCGGCGATCGGCAAAACGCGGCGGACTCTGTGCCGGACTTGTCCGACGACTTTCAGACCGGGTGTGTAAGTGGCCATGCGTTACGACGGGAGTTCCGGAATGCCTCAAGAATACAATTCGAGCGCTCGCACCCATTGACTGAGCTGCTGCCGTCGCTCGGTCTCGTCGTCGGGCAATTTAAGCGGTCGGCCGCGGCCGTCGAGAATCACGCCGACGGTCCCGCCGCGAATTTCTTTTTCGATCGGTTTGCCGGGTCCAGCGCCGCAGTCGAATCCGCGAGCCGGCTCGACGACAATCGTCGCCGTCTTGCCGGCGTCGAGGGGGATCTTGCGCATTTCGCCAACTCTGATCTCGCCGGTTTCGTTGAGTCCCGAGCCTGTGATCCGGAAGCTGAAGCATTGTTTTTCCGGCGAGGCGGTTCCCTTGGGGGCGACACACGTCCCGAGATAAACCAAACAGTCTCGCTCGAAGACCTCGATCGCGGCCTGCGGATGGACCTGCGCCAACACGCCGAGGTGCGGCATCATGAAGATGCTGTCCTTGGCGAGCGTGGTGATCCCTTCGGGTTCGAACGCGTCGATCAGCATGGCAGCCGTCTGCTCCATCCGCGGTGCGTGCGACAACACGCCGCCCGAGGCCACGAGCAGGTCGAGAGCCATGTTGTCGACGATCGACTGGCCGCCCCCTTCCTGGCTGAACAGATCGCCCACCGTTCGCTGCTGCTGCACGCCCTTGAGCGTCGTCGCGAATTCCTTGTGTTGTACGTAGGCCAGACGCAATGCTTCGCGCGAGACGGCCTGCTCGAAGATCAAAGCTTCCAGCGTCTGCGGAATGGTGGTGGGCCGGATCATTTTGTTTTTGACCCGGTTTCGCAGTGCGCGCTCGTCCATGTCGACGTGCACCCACCGCAAGATATTGGCCATTCCGGTCTCGGCGCAGACGTTGGAGATGGAGTAGCTC
>DASZIA010000548.1:0-17829 GCA_035949535.1 Planctomycetaceae bacterium
TTTTGTCGCTGAGCGTCACCAGGAAACGGTACGACTTGTAATGATGCGTTCCGAAGAGCGCGACGGCCTCGGCCACGAGCTTTTCGTAGCGGGCCTTTTGCTTAGGCGTGATCTCCAAAGCGGCCGCACTGTCGCTGACCAGGTCGAGATAATGGGCCGGTTCGCCCTTGCCCAGACGAACTTCGCGATGGTATCGGCCCGCAATCACCGGCGAATCGACCAGCGTCTCGAGATCGACTTTTCCGAATTTGGCCGTCGCGCCGTCTTGCGATTCGATCGGCAGCGACGTGCTCATTTTCCAGCCCTCCGGAATCTTCAACGATGCCTGGAAGCCGATTTCGTTGATCGGCTTGCCCTTTGGATAAAGCACGAATTGGTTCCAGCGAATGACGCAGATGTTGGCCGTCTGATCGCCGAAGCCTCCGCGACCAGCCGCCAGCAGGTCGAGCGCCACGTCGAGCGTCTTGGCGCCTTCCGGTGCCGTGCAGTGAAAGGCATACATGTCGACATCATCGCGCCGCCAGCGCACGACTTTGCCATTGGATTGCATCTTGAGGCCGGCGACATTCGCGATTGGGCCCGACGGGCCATGCGACCCGGGAATCCACTTGGGGTAATAGAGCGTGACGGGGCCGGGCTCGACCGGGATCACCAGGTGCGCGTGATAGATCTTTTGCGGTGCATCGCTGGCGTCGAGCTCCAGCACGACGGGCGCCGAGTTCGATTCCGCCTCGGCCGCTCGAACCGTACGGTGGAAAAGCCCCGTGCCGGGGAGAAAACACAGAACTGCGACGCAGACCAACAGCCGTCTCATCGGGACCTCCCAGGTGACAAGCCGGCGAGGGAGACATCCAAACCCTTCGCGGCCCCTCGTGGTATTTTTTGATTGCTTCCTCGCAACAGTTCAGTTTATCGCAAGCAGACCGTTGCGGTAGCGTGCAGCCTGGCTTATGGGGCACGGGGGCGTTTTCCTCGGCAATTTTGCCGCCCTCACAAGTGCCCCTTCTTAAGGTCGATGGTGACGACGGCGTGCAGGCCCTCTTCGCGGAACGTCAACAGGAGCGTCATGTCGGCAAAACTCTCCAGCAACCGGCCCAGATCGCTCTTCGGTTGCGGGGCAGCGGGTTGGCGACCGCAGTTATGAGATACGGGTCGAACGCACCGATTGCGATGCGAAGGGAAAAGAAATTCCCCGCTCAGCCGATGACTTCTTTCACGACGTTGCCATGCACGTCAGTGAGCCGGAAGTCGCGGCCGGCGAAGCGATAGGTCAGCCGCTTGTGATCCAGGCCCATCAGATGGAGCATGGTGGCGTGCAGGTCGTGGACGTGGACTTTCTTTTCGACGGCCGCAAAGCCGCATTCGTCGGTGGCTCCGTGGATGTAGCCTCCCTTGGAGCCGCCGCCGGCCAGCCAGACGGTGAACCCGTAGTGATTATGGTCGCGGCCGTTGATCTTGCCCGCGTTGGCTCCTTTTTGCGGCAGCTCGACGGTCGGTGTGCGGCCGAATTCTCCGCCGCAAACAACCAGGGTCTGGTCGAGCAGGCTGCGTTGTTTGAGATCGGTCAAAAGGGCCGCGATGGCCTTCGAGATGTCTCCCGCGAGCGCGCGGTGGCGTTCTGTCAGGTCGTCGTGGCTGTCCCAAGGTTGTCCCTGGCCGTGCCAGACTTGCACGTAGCGGACGCCACGCTCGATGAGTCGGCGTGCGATCAAGAGCTGCCGCGCTTCGACGTTCGTGCCGTACGCTTGCTGAACGTGCGCCGGTTCGCGCTCGACATCGAAGGCATCGGTGGCCTCCATCTGCATCCGATAGGCCAGCTCGAACGATTGGATGCGGGCCTGCAAGGCGCTCTCATTCTGCCGCCGCTCGGCGTGGCGCCGGTTCATTTCTTGGATCAGATCCAACTGCCGGCGCTGCTGCGTCGAGGTGATGCTGCGGTTGCGGATGTTGGCGATCAGCTTATCGACCTGGGTGAACTGCGTGTCGACGTAGGTCCCCTGAAAGCTGCCGGGCAAGAACGCCGACTGCCAGTTCTCAGTGTCCTTGATTGGATATCCGCGCGGGCACAAGACAACAAACGCGGGGAGGTTCTGGTTCTCGGTTCCCAGTCCGTAGGTGAGCCACGAGCCGACGCTCGGGCGGGGCAGGGTGGGATCGCCGCAGTTCATCAACATCAAAGACGGTTCGTGATTGGGAACGTCCGCGTGCATCGAGCGAATCACGCAAAGCTCGTCGGCATGTTCGCCCAAGTGCGAAAAGATCTCGCTGATCTCGATGCCGCTTTGCCCGTATTTTTTGAACTTGAACGGAGAAGGAAATGCGGCTCCCGTTTTTCGCTCGGTGCGCAGGTTTTCGTTCGGCAGAGGCTTGCCGGCGTATTTCGCCAGGACCGGTTTCGGGTCAAACGTGTCGACGTGCGAGGGCCCGCCGTTCAGAAAGATATGGATGATGTGCTTGGCTTTGGCGGGAAAGTGCGGCGATTTGGGAGTCAGCGGATTCTCGAACTCCATCGCCTGAGCCGGCGGCGCGCCCAAAAGCGAGGCCAATCCGAACACACCCATCCCCAGGCCGGAATGCACTAGCATCTCGCGGCGGGTGCAGAACGCCCCGTCGGTTTGTGTGGCGAGATTGGCGAGAAATCGATCAATCATGGACGCGATCCTGACTTCAATCGACAAACACAAATTCGTTGGAAACCAACAAGGCCTGAGCCAACTGTTCCCACGCGGAAAGACGCGGAGGCGGAGGTCCGCTGAAGTCGTTCACCGAGTGCCACAGCTGAACGATGCTACTCGACGAGCCCGCGTGCTGTTTCGTTTTGATCACCGGCGCCCAGCCGAACCCGTCGCTGTCGTCCGACTGCCGGCAATCGACGACAAAATCGAGCGTTTCCCCGGGCTGCACCGTGAGCGAGTCGAGGGCGGTCGGGCGCTTCTCGTGCTTGACGTCCCACTCCTTCAGAACTCCCCGCCGGCTGGAAATGATCCAGCCGCGGATTCCGTCCCCGTGTTCGGATGGATGCTCGAGCGTGCCGCGAATGTCGATTTCGCCCGCGATCGGCGAGACCCAGCGACGGATGGCGCAGTGCTGTTGATCGCTGCCGGGATGGCCGCCCCGCGCGGTGAGATGCGCCCAACCGAGCGCGGCATCCGGAAGCTTTGGTCCGCCCCAGCGTTGATCGACGAACTGCGGAAACTCATGAAACGCCCGCACCCGCCTGGCGTCGACGTCGAGTGTCCCGTAGCCGTAACGCCACGCGCTCACCACGTCGTCGGGCGGCTCGGTCGAGTTCGAGCCCGTGATGTAGGCCAGGTCCGACTGCAGCTCTGCATCCGACGGGTCGCGGGCAAACAGGCGGCGATACAGCAGCCTGATGCGCTCGGCCGGATCCTTTTCGGCATCCGATCGAATCAGGGCGCGGGCCTGAGCCAGCAAGAAGGAGGAGTTCAGCGAAAAGAGCGCCTGCTGCGGGATGGTTGTCTGCGGACGTTGAGCCGTGCTGACGTCGGGACTGGCAAAGTCGAATGTCCGGAAGAGCTGCGGCAAGTCCTGGCGGTCGATGAAGGCGTAGACCGACCGGCGCCCCCGTTCCGCCGCCGTCTGAATGTCAAAACCGCGGCCGCCGATTTTCGGATCGAGATTGCCTGCGACGGCCAGCCACGAGTCGCGCATCGGCTCGAATTCCAGGCGGCTCGGGTTCTTTCGCCACAGCAGTTTGTTTTCGGGATCCTTTTCCTCTTGATCGCGCCGGAGCAGGCTGGCCTGCTGGTAGACCGCCGAGAGGACAATTTGCCGATGCAGTTTCTTCAGCGACCATCCCTCCTGCATGAATCGGGAGGCAAGATAATCGAGCAGCTCGGCGTGCGACGGCCCCGAGCCGCGGATCCCGAAGTCGCTCGTGGTCCGCACGAGTCCCGCACCAAAGTGGTGCATCCAGACTCGATTGACGATGACCCGCGCCGTCAGCGGATTCTGTGGGCTTGCGATCGCTTCGGCGAGCTCCAGTCGACCGCTGCCGATCAGGAAGGGTTTCGCCCGCACTTCGTCGAGAGCATGCAGGAAGCGGCGGGCAACCCGCCTGCCAGGTCGGTCCGGGTTCCCACGAATGAACACCGCGGGCTCGACCGGACTCGGTGCGTCAGTCAGCACCATCCCGCGCGGCGGCGCCGCGGGAGAACTGGCCCGCAAGGCCTCGATTTTGTTTTGCAGTTTGACAAGTTGGTTCCGTGCGGCCCGATCGAGCAGCCGCTTGACGTCGTCAACGGCCACGACCGCCGGGCTGTCTTCTCTATATAAAATCTGTCGCAGCTCTTCCCAATCGCGTTCGGGTAATGCGGAAGGCTGCTTGCCAGCCGGGGACTCTTTCAAGAGCTTCTTCCAGCGACGCTCGGCCCCGACCAGCAGCGTTCCATATTGTGAGGTCACATCCCGCATCGATTTCGGCGGGGCATGCAAAAACGCATCTCGTACGAGTGGGTTGATCCGCCCCTTGGCATCCACGGACGTCGGCCAGGTCTTGAGCTTGGAGCCGACCGCGGGAGAACGGTTAGCGAATTCTTTCTGGGGAAGTTGTGCGAACTCCTTCCACGCGGCGAACACGGGGTCGGGAGACGCGACCATCCGGTCGAGATAAATCGCCCAACGACGAACTAGCACAGTCCGCAGACCCTGCGCGTCGACCGACCTTCGCTCGGTGCCCGCGTCTTTCGTGCGGTTGTCCCAGGCGGCCCGCAGATACTCGGCCGACTTCAGCCGCACTTGATCCTGCAGCTCGACGCGCTTCGCCGCCTTGAAGTCTTCGCGGGCCTGCTCCAACCGGCGCATTTCGGCCTCGAACCTGTGAAACGCCGCCGTCTCAGGACGCCCGTTGAGCAGGGGCAGCTCTGTCGGCTCGGTGGAGCTGGCGAACACTCCGTAGAGAGAGTAGTAGTCATCCGTGGGGATCGGGTCGAACTTGTGATCGTGGCACCGCGCACACGTGACGCTGAGCCCCAGCAAGCCGCGCGAAACAACGTCGATGCGATCATCGATGATGTCGTTGATGTTATTGCTGAATCGGCGGCCAACCGTCAGGAAACCCATCGCCGCCAGCGCGCTGTGGTCGTTCCCCAAGTTCAACTGGTCCGCCGCGATCTGCTCCATGATGAATCGATCGAACGGCAAGTCTTTATTGAAGGCGTCGATCACGTAGTCGCGGTAGGTGTACGAAAAGGGATACCGACGCTCCTCGGTGAAGACGTAGCCCTTCGTGTCGGAGTAGCGCGCGACGTCGAGCCAGTGGCGGCCCCAGCGCTCGCCGTAAAGGGGCGAGGCCAGCAATCGATCCACAACTCGCTCGACGGCTTCCGGGGAACGATCTTGCGCGAACGCCCGCACTTCCTCAAACGTCGGCGGCAAACCGACGAGGTCGAACGACAGGCGACGCAGCAGTGTCCGTCGATCGACGGCGGCCGATGGGGTCAGGCCGTTCGCCTCGAGCCTGGCCAACACGAATTGATCGATCGGCGTCTGGACCCACGCTTGGTTCTTCACCCGGGGCGGCCTCGGCGAGGTCACCGGTTGCAGCGACCAAAGTGTTTTCTTCGCCCGCACGATCCCCTCCGGACTGCTGAGAGGAACCGTGGATGTTGCGCTCTCCTTCGACGGGAAATACGCGCCGTGGCGAATCCACTCGCGGAGGATTTGAGTGTCCGCGTCGGGCAGCTTGCCGTCCGGCGGCATCTTTGTTTCGTCCTTGTAGCCGACGACCTCCATCAACCGGCTGCTCTCCGGATGTCCCGGCTTCACGACGCCTTCATCGGGAGTCTTGCCGAGAAGTGCCTCCGCGGAATCGAGCCGAATGCCTCCTTTTTGCGTCTTCTCACCGTGGCAGCGAAAGCAGCGGGCAACCAACAGGGGCCGGACCTTCAGCTCAAAGAACGCTTCTTGTTCGGGATGGGGCGGCTTCGAGTCGGCTCCCACGGACGGCCGCACAATCCCCCCGAACGCAATCAGGGTCATCACCAGCGCGCAGCCGGTTCCAAAACGGAATCGGGCCGGGGCGCGCAAGGATCGCTTGGGCCGTTCAGGTCGCACTCAGGATCTCTCCAACTTTGTCTGTCGGTCGGCAGCCAAAGGTCCGGAAAGCACAGCGGAACCGATTGCCGAAGGCGGGGTCAAACAGCGGGGGTTCGGGCGGTAAGCCCGGACGAGTCGGCAGGACAAGGCCATCTCTCTAACAAATCGTCGCGACGAAGGCCTTGCAATGAATATTGTATCGAGCGTGTCGCGGCAAACGGAAGCCGATGTCGCCCAGAGGCCGCCCGCCTCCATCAATTCAGCCGTCAATTCGGGACATTCGTTCACACAGCCTGAAGCCAATCGCGCATCTTCTTAGATCAGCGCAACCGCAGCTCTCCCGGGACCGGCTTTGGCGGCAAGGGGTCGCGAACCACCGATCCCTTCGCGAGCTTGAGCCGTCTTTGCATCGTCGTGATACTGTGTCGGGATCCGGCGCCGGACATGCTCGGTATCGGGCTCTCCGGCGGTTTCTCCAAGCTTAGCACGTGCAGAATGGCTCCGACGCCGGTTGTGCTGTACAAAGCGGCATAAGCGGCTCATCGAGACTGAGGGAGCAGAAGCCAATCGTGCCGAAGATCGTGGCGGCGGAGAACGAAAAGAGCGCCGTGCTGTCGGGCCGCTTTCGCCTGGCGGTGAGCGGACCCGAGGACCGTCACGCCTCGATTCACGAAATCAACGCCCCGTTTGTGCTGATCGGACGCGCCCGCGGCTGCGGTTTGCGTCTCGATCATGCCGCTGTGAGCCGCCGTCACCTCTATTTACAAGCGGTCCTCGGCCGCATCTTTTGCATCGATCTGAGCGGCGACGGTGAAACAGCGGGGCTCGATGGTCCGCGCCTCGCGCACTGGCTTGAGCCGGACGAAGTGATCGGCGTCGGCCCTTACGAAGTGCGGCTCGTCGATACGGATTTCGGCGACGAGAGCGAACAAGCGCCCGCAGGCTTCAACCCGCTCGGGCGTTACTCGGGCGAACTCGGGCCGATGCCGAAAGTCCAAATCGACTTCTTCTCGGCTGCCGGATACCAAACGAACTCCACGGTCACTCGCCTGATCGTCCTGGGGGGCAGTGCGGCCAGTTGCAAATTGCGGCTGCAAGATGCGAGCGTTTCCGCCGTCCACTTCAGCCTGGTACTGACGCACGCCGGCTTGTACGTGGTGGACCTTGCTGGAAGGGGAGGGATCGCCGTCAACCAGCAGCCCGTGACCTTCGAGCGACTCGGTGACACGGACGAGCTGCAGGTGGGAACTTTTCTCCTGCGGGCGCGCTATTTCGGAGTGATTCCGAATGCGCTGCCTGGCGCATTCGCACAGGAGACGGAGGCGGCGCCGCCGGCTGCGCCCGCGCCCCACTTTCCGGTCGAGCGATTCCGGGACGAAGCTGCGGCCCGCAATGACGAGGCCCTTCGGGAGTTGGAAGCACTCCGCGCGGAGCTGTCGGCGCAATCCGACCGCCTCGCAAAGGAAAAGGAGGACCTCGAGCACGCGCGTCTTGAATTTGAGTCCTTGCGGGACGAGGCCGAGCAGTCCCACCGGTCGCGGCAAGCTGAGATTTACGAGCTACAAGACGACGCCAAAAGAGAGCAAGAGTCGCTCTCGGCACTCCGCGAGGAATTGGGCGCCGAAAGGGCCGCTCTCGACGACGAGCGACAAAGCCTCGCCGCCGAGCGGAATCAACTGGCCGACGTCGCCCGCGCCCAGGCCGACCTTGAGGCGTCCCGAGCGGAGCTCGAGCAGGTCCGAGCCGAGCTCAAGCGGGAAACTCTCAGCATTGGCAAGGAGCGGCAGGCTCTCGGGGAATCGAGGAATCACCTCGCCTCCGATGAATCAGCGCTGCAATCGCAGCAAGCCGAGCTGCAGGCCGGTCAATCGCTGCTCGAAACTCGGGAGACGGAGCAGAGTCGAAGAGACGACGCCCTTCGTGTGCGGCAAGAAGACTGCGACCGACGCGACGACGCGCTCGCCGCGGCCGAAGCCAGGCTGACTGAGCACAGCGAGTCGATCGCGGCCCAGCGGGCATTGCTCGGCAAGTTGCAGGAGGAAGCCGCGGCGCAAAGAGCAGACGTCGCGGCGCAGAGAGCAGCCAGCGAAGACGAGCGCAGCAAAAATGAGGCGGAGCGGGCGACGCTCGCCGCTCTGCGGTCGGGCATGGCGAAGGAGCGCGAGGGTCTTGACCGGGACCAGATTGCCCTCAAAGCGGAGCGCGCCAAACTCGATCGACACGCCGCCGAGCATGCCGACGCGCGGAGCCGGTCGACCGCTGACGCGTCGGAGTTGCGAGCGCAACAGGGCGCCCTACAAACAGCTCAATCGCAACTCGACCTGCGGCAGACCGAACTTGTGCGGCAGGACGAAGCGATTCGTGCACAGCACCAGGAATGCGACCGCCGACAAAACGAACTTATCGCTGCACAAGCCCGGCTCGCGGCCCACGCCAAGTCGATTGCGGCCGAGCAGCAAACTCAAAGAATATTGCGGACTGAAATCGAGGCCCAGAAAGCCGCGGCCGAACTCGCGCACCGCGAAGTCGGTGCCGAGCGCGCAAATCTCGCCAAGCTGCAAACGGCCGTCACGAAGGAGCGGGCGGGCATCGATCGCGAGCGAACCGCGCTCGACTTCCAGCGAGCGACGATCGAACGACGTGACAATGAGCAGGTCGCCGCACGCAAGGAGATCGCGGAAGAACGGAACAAATTGGCCGGCCTGCAGCGCGAGCTTCAAGAAGCGGCTGCAAGGACCAAGGCCGATCGGACGGCGCTCGAGACGCAGCGGAAGCAGCTTAAAGCCGACCGCCGTCAGTTTGAGTCCGACCGCCAGGCTCTGCAAAAAGGCCGAGCGGATTTCGCGAAGGAGCGGGCTGAACTGGATTCGTTGCAGGCCGCCCTCCAGACCCAACGCGACGAGCACGAAGGGGCGAAGACGGCGCTGGCGAAGCAGCACGGCGAATTCGATTTGCTGAGGAAGTCTCTAACGGCGGACCAGGACAAACTGCACGAGTTGCGTCGATCACTCGGGGCGCAACGCGAATCCCTGGATGCCGAGCTTTTAAGTCTTGCCGGCGCTCGGGAGCAGGTCAGTAAAGCCGAGGTAGAACTTCTGGCTCAGTCTCGAGAACTCGCCGCAGCGAAGAGCGCATTCGACGCCGATCGCACGGCACTTCAAGAGAAAGCGGAGAAGATCGAGCAGGCTTGGGAAGGCGTCGATCACCAGCGTGAGCAAGCCGAGCAGGAACGAGGGGCGATTGAAGCGGCCCGAAAACGTATCGAAGCCGACCAGGCCGAACTCGTCGCTCGCGCGGAATCGCTCGCGTCGACTCGCGCCGAACTCGAAGCGGAGAAGGCCTCTCTCGACGCCGAGCAAAAAAGCCTGGCGAGCGCCCGGCGCGAGCTGGGCGAAATCGCCGCTGCCCGAAAGGAACTCGAAGCGCAACTGGGACTGCTTGCTGACCAGCGACAGGCGCTGGCGCAAGAGCAAGGCGAAGCCGAGTCCGCTACCGCGGCGTTGCAATCGCAACAAGGCGTCCTAGAAGCCGCTCGCAAGCAGCTCGAGAAGGATCAGGCCGAGCTTGGTCGGCAGAAGGAGGCCGCCCGGCACACGGAGGAACAAAGTGCGCGGGAACGCCAGGTGCAGTCCGCTGTACTGGCTAAGCGACAACGCGGGCTCGACGAAGCAACCCAGCGCGTCGCGGCCGATCGGGCAGCGCTCTCCGCCGACCAAAGCACACTCGCGGCAGACCAGTCCACACTTGCGGCAGACCAGTTCACACTCGCGGCAGACCAAGGCACACTCGCGGCCGAACGGGCTGCGCTCGCGGAAGACCTCCGGCAGTTCGAGTCCGAACGTGCAACTCTCCAAGCAAGCCGAGCGAGTCTACAGAAGGAGACAGCCGAACTGGCCTTAGCGCAGACCGCGCTCGAAGGGCGAGATGTCGCGCTCGCAGCAGCAGCGTCGGCGCTCGCGAGGGAGCGCGACGAATTCGCGGCGCTGAGAGCCTCTTTGTTTAAAGAGCGCAACGAACTCGACACTCTGCATAAAGCAGTCGAGGCGCAGCGCCGATCGCTCGACGCGGAACTCTCCACTCTCAGGGCCGACCAAAAGCAGGTGAGCGAGTCCGGCTCGAGCCTTCTCGAGCAGTTGGGAGAACTTCAGGCCGAGAGAAATTCGCTCGATGCCGAGCGAACGACGCTGCGAGAACGCAAAGAGGAGATCGAACGACAGCGGGCCGACATCGATCGCGAACGGGCGCGGCTCGAGCAACAGCGAGCGCAATTGGAGGCGGCACGAAAGTCGTTTCAAGCGGAGCGGGCTACGTTCACCGCATCGCGGAGCCAGCCGACCGCAGCCCACGAGGGTCCGCTCGAATCCGCGGCAAGCCAAAAGGAGATGGAAAAGCTCCGCGGAACTTGGACGTTGGTCTCCGTCGAGGCCGACGGGTGGGAACTCCCGCGCGCCCTGATCAATCGCCAAAGGTTCGTCTGGCTGATCGACGGGCACAAAATCACACACCGGCCGGAAGTCGGGGCCGAGCGTCAATCGACTTTCAACTTGGATCCGACCAGAAGCCCAGGCGAGATCACGTTCACACCACTCGATGGCCGGTCCAACGGCCGACGGAAGCGGGGCATCTATCGATTAGAGAACGATTGCCTCAAGGTCTGCGTGAACAAAGACAACGACCAGCTCCCGACGGGATTTGCAACCAAAGTTCGGGACGGCCTGCGGGTTCTGATCTTTCAAAGACAAGCGCGCTAGCCGGCCGATTTCTTACCGCTCTGGTCGCGCAGCGGCCAAGGAGACGTCAAAACGACCACCTGATTGGAGACAGGTTCCGATTTCCGCTTCATTTTTCAGCGGCACATCATTTGCCTAACTCATGACTTTGGCGGGGTGGCGCCCAGGTTACGCCGCTGGACCAGCCCGGTTGGAATGCCGCGGCATTCGCAGTCGGTCGTCCGCCGCGCGTCAAAAAAGCGAATTCGCCGCGGGCCTACGGATTTCGACTTCGATTCCGCTCCGGATCCGGTTCGCGCTCCTCTTTTGTCGCTGGTCAGTGCAAGGATGCAAGGCCGCCCCCCTCTAATTCCTTCTTGACTGTGAGTACCGGCCCATGTCTAAGCAGACCGCCACTGCTACGCAGGAAAAGACGGACCGTCCCGGCTCCAACGACGACGCGCCGGCGCGGGGAGCGCGTGAGAGCCAGCGAGGCAAGCAGAACGGCGGCTCGCATTTGCAGCATTTGTTGACGGCCATGGTCGCGTTTCGGGACGGAAACTTCTCTACACGGTTGCCCTCTGATTGGTCGGGTCTCGAAGGGCGAATTGCCGAAGCGTTTAACCAGGCGATCGACCACGAGGATCGCATCTCGCGGGAAATCAATCGGCTGAGCGAGTCGGTGGGTAAGGAGGGGCGGCTTCGCCAGCGAATGTCGCTCGCCGGGGCGGTCGGTCAATGGGCGACCAAAGCTCAGGCCATCAACACGCTCTTGGACGACCTGACACGACCGACGGCCGACGTTGCGCGGACGATCGGCGCGATTGCAAAGGGCGACCTGAGCCAGTCGATGGAGCTCGAGGTCGACGGACGTCCGCTGAAGGGCGAGTTTCTGCGTGCCGCCCGGCTCGTCAACACGATGATCCAGCAGCTCTCGGTCTTCACGTCGGAAGTCACGCGCGTGGCCCGCGAAGTCGGCACGGAGGGAAAACTCGGCGGACAAGCCAAGGTGAAGGGCGTCTCGGGTGTTTGGAAGGATCTCACCGAGTCAGTCAACCAGATGGCCGGCAACCTCACGGCCCAGGTGCGAAATATCGCCGACGTGACGATCGCCGTCGCTAACGGCGACCTCTCCAAAAAGATCACCGTCGACGTTCGCGGCGAAATTCTGCAACTGAAGGAAGCCATCAATACGATGGTCGACCAGCTGCGCTCGTTCGCTTCCGAAGTGACCCGCGTGGCCCGCGAAGTCGGAACCGAAGGACGGCTCGGCGGGCAGGCCGTGGTCCCCGGGGCCGGCGGCACTTGGAAAGACCTCACAGACTCCGTGAACGCGATGGCGTCAAACCTGACCGCGCAGGTCCGCAACATCGCTGCCGTAACGACGGCCGTCGCCCGCGGCGACCTGTCGCGCAAGATTACGGTCGACGTGAAGGGCGAAATTCTCGAGCTGAAAGAGACCATCAACACGATGGTCGACCAGCTGAACGCCTTCTCGTCGGAAGTCACTCGCGTTGCCCGCGAGGTCGGCACGGAAGGCGAACTCGGGGGTCAGGCGGTCGTTCCCGGAGTGGCCGGCACGTGGAAGGACCTCACCGACTCGGTCAACTCGATGGCCTCGAACCTCACCGCCCAGGTGCGGAACATCGCTGAAGTTACCACAGCCGTCGCCAAGGGGGACCTGTCGCGCAAGATCACGGTCGACGTGAAAGGCGAGATCCTCGCGCTCAAGAACACCGTCAACGTCATGGTCGACCAACTCAACGCGTTCGCCGGCGAAGTGACGCGCGTGGCCCGCGAAGTCGGCACCGAAGGGAAACTTGGCGGGCAGGCCATCGTCTCCGGCGTGGCCGGCACTTGGAAGGACCTCACCGACAACGTCAATTTCATGGCCTCGAACCTGACGGGACAGGTCCGCAACATCGCCGAGGTGACGACGGCAGTCGCCAACGGCGACCTCTCAAAGAAGATCACGGTCGACGTCCGCGGGGAAATCCTGGAGCTGAAAAACACCATCAATACGATGGTCGACCAGCTCAACGGGTTCGCCTCCGAGGTGACTCGCGTCGCCCGCGAAGTCGGCACCGAAGGCGCTCTCGGCGGCCAGGCCGAAGTCCGCGGCGTGGCCGGCACCTGGAAGGATCTCACCGACTCGGTCAACGCGATGGCGACCAACCTGACGTCTCAGGTCCGCAATATCGCCGAAGTGACGACGGCCGTCGCCAACGGCGACCTCTCGAAAAAGATCACGGTCGCAGTCCGCGGAGAAATCCTCGAACTGAAGAACACGATCAACACAATGGTTGACCAGCTCAACGGCTTCGCCGGCGAAGTCAGCCGCGTGGCCCGCGAGGTGGGAACCGAAGGCAAATTGGGCGGACAAGCCCAGGTCCCCGGCGTGGCCGGCACTTGGAAGGACCTCACCGACAACGTGAACTCCATGGCGTCGAACCTGACCGACCAGGTCCGCAATATCGCCAACGTGGCGACGGCCGTCGCCAACGGCGACCTCTCCAAGAAGATCACCGTCGACGTGAAGGGCGAAATTCTCGAGCTGAAGAACACCCTCAACACGATGGTCGATCAGCTCAACTCGTTCGCGGGCGAAGTGACGCGCGTGGCCCGCGAGGTCGGAACGGAAGGCAAGCTTGGCGGCCAGGCCAAAGTGCCGGGCGTCGCCGGCACGTGGAAGGACCTCACGGACAACGTTAACTCCATGGGGTCCAACCTGACCGACCAGGTCCGAAACATTGCCGACGTGGCGACGGCCATCGCCAACGGCGACCTCTCGAAGAAGATTACCGTCGAAGTCCGCGGCGAAATCCTCGAGCTGAAAAACACTGTCAACGTGATGGTCGACCAGCTCAACGGCTTCGCCTCGGAAGTCTCCCGCGTGGCTCGCGAAGTCGGAACCGACGGGAAACTGGGCGGACAGGCGCGCGTCCCCGGCGTGGCCGGCACCTGGAAAGACCTCACCGACAACGTCAACTTCATGGCGTCGAACCTGACCGGCCAGGTGCGGAACATCGCCGAAGTGACGACCGCCGTTGCCCGCGGCGACCTCTCGCGCAAGATCACCGTCGACGTCCGCGGAGAAATCCTCGAACTGAAGAACACCATCAACACGATGGTCGACCAGCTCAACGGCTTCGCCTCGGAAGTCTCGCGCGTCGCGCGTGAAGTCGGCACCGAAGGGAAACTCGGCGGCCAGGCGGAGGTCGAGGGCGTCGCCGGCACCTGGAAGGATCTCACCGACAACGTCAACTGGATGGCCTCCAACCTCACCTCGCAAGTAAGAAACATCGCCGAGGTGACGATTGCCGTCGCCAACGGAGACCTCTCGAAGAAGATCACCGTCGACGTCCGCGGAGAAATCCTCGAGCTGAAAGAGACCATCAATACGATGGTCGATCAGTTGCGGTCGTTCGCGGCCGAAGTCACTCGCGTCGCGCGCGAGGTCGGCACCGAGGGTAAGTTGGGCGGCCAGGCGCAAGTCCCCGGCGTCGCCGGCACCTGGAAGGACCTGACCGACAACGTCAACTCGATGGCCTCGAACTTGACCGGACAAGTGCGAAACATCGCTGACGTCGCCACGGCCATCGCGAAAGGGGATCTCAGCCGCAAGATTACCGTCGACGTGAAGGGAGAGATCCTGCAGCTGAAAGAGACCATGAACACCATGGTCGAGCAGCTGGGAGCATTCGCGTCGGAAGTCACCCGCGTCGCGCGCGAGGTCGGTACGGAAGGCAAGTTGGGCGGCCAGGCGCAAGTCCCCGGCGTCGCCGGCACCTGGAAGGACCTGACCGACAACGTCAACTCGATGGCCTCGAACCTCACCGGCCAGGTGCGAAACATCGCCGAAGTCACGATTGCCGTCGCCAATGGCGACCTCTCGAAGAAGATCACAGTCGATGTGCGCGGGGAAATTTTGCAGCTCAAGGAAACCATCAACACGATGGTCGAGCAGCTTCGCTCATTCGCTTCCGAAGTGACCCGCGTCGCTCGCGAAGTGGGAACCGAAGGGCGGCTGGGCGTGCAAGCGGTCGTCCCCGGCGTGGCCGGCACTTGGAAGGACCTTACCGACTCGGTCAACACCATGGGTTCGAACCTGACGGCTCAGGTGCGAAACATCGCCGAAGTGACGACGGCCGTCGCCCGCGGCGACTTGAGCCGCAAGATCACGGTCGACGTGAAGGGGGAAATCCTCGAGCTGAAAAACACCATCAATACGATGGTCGATCAGCTCAACGGATTCGCGTCGGAAGTGACGCGCGTC
Source organism: Planctomycetaceae bacterium (assembly GCA_035949535.1). Taxonomy (GTDB): domain Bacteria; phylum Planctomycetota; class Planctomycetia; order Planctomycetales; family Planctomycetaceae; genus DASPSM01. Next base: position 15,043 of record DASZIA010000548.1, read on the forward strand.
GCTCGGGAAGTCGGCACCGAAGGAAAGCTGGGCGGACAGGCCCAAGTCTCGGGCGTGGGTGGTACGTGGAAGGACCTCACCGACAACGTCAACTTCATGGCGTCAAACCTCACCGACCAGGTCCGCGGCATCGTGAAGGTGGTGACGGCTGTGGCCGACGGCAACTTGCGGCAAAAACTCACCGTGCAGGCCAAGGGTGAGGTCGCCGCTCTTGCCGAAACGATCAATAACATGACCGACACGCTGGCCACGTTCGCCGAACAAGTCATCAGCGTGGCTCGCGAAGTCGGCGTGGAAGGCCGACTGGGCGGTCAGGCCAGCGTGCCCGGGGCCGCTGGCTCATGGCGCGACCTCACCGACAACGTGAACCTGCTGGCCGGCAACTTGACCACGCAAGTGCGCGCGATTGCCGAAGTCGCCACCGCGGTCACCAAGGGCGACCTGACCCGCTCGATTCAAGTGGAAACGCGCGGCGAAGTCGCCGAATTGAAAGACAACATCAACACGATGATCGCCAACCTGCGCGAGACCACCGAGCGCAACAAGGAGCAGGACTGGCTGAAGACCAACGTAGCCCGCTTCACGAGCATGCTGCAGGGGCAGCGCGATCTTTACACCGTTGGCAGGTCGCTGTTGGCCGACCTCGTGCCGCTCGTTCAAGCGCAGCAGGGGACGATGTACCAGATGACGCGGGACGAGGACAGCGAGCCGGTCCTGCAGATGTTGGCGTCTTACGCACAACGGCCCGGGCTGCCCGAGCACATCAATTTGGGCGAGGGGCTCGTCGGTCAGTGCGCCATCGCCAAACAGCGAATCATCGTCGAAGACGTGCCCCCCGACTACACGCGCGTCGGTTCGAGTCTGGGCGGCGCTCCGCCGTCGAGCATCGTGGTTATGCCTTTGCTCTTCGAGGGAGAAATCAAAGCCGTCATCGAGTTGGCGGCCCTCAAGCGATTCACGTCGACCAACCTCATCTTCTTGGAGCAGTTGACGACCAGTATCGGCGTCGTGCTCAACACGATCGAAGCGACGATGCGAACCGAAGGTCTGCTCAAACAATCGCAGCAGTTGACCGTCGAATTGCAATCGCGACAGAGCGAACTGCAGCAGACCAACGAAGAGCTGGCCACCAAGGCCCGGCTGCTGGCGGAGCAGAACGCCGAGGTCGAGCGCAAGAACACCGAAGTCGAACAGGCCCGCCGCGCTCTCGAGGACCAGGCCGCCGAGCTGGCCCTCACGTCCAAATACAAGTCTGAATTCCTGGCCAACATGTCGCACGAGCTGCGGACGCCGCTCAACTCGATTCTGATTCTCAGCCAACAGCTCGCGGACAACGCCGCTGGCAACCTGGTGCCGAAGCAGGTCGAGTTCGCGCGGAACGTGCACAGCTCTGGCTCCGACTTGCTCAATCTCATCAACGACATTCTCGACCTCTCCAAGATCGAATCGGGAACGGTCAGCGTCGAAATCGAAGAGATTCCGTTCGAGACGGTCCGCGTCACGGTCGATCGCAACTTCCGGCACATCGCCGAAAGCAAGAACTTGCCCTTCCACATCGAATGTGCGCCCGATCTGCCGCGCACGCTGACGACCGACCCGAAGCGTCTGCAGCAGATTCTGAAGAACCTGGTTTCCAACGCCATCAAGTTCACATCGCAAGGACATGTGACGGTTCGCGTGGACGCGGCCAAGACCGGATGGAGCTGCGACCACCCGATTCTGAGCAAGACGCCCGACGTGGTGGCCTTTGCCGTCGAAGACACGGGGATCGGTGTGGCCCCTGAAAAGCAGCGGCTGATTTTCGAGGCCTTCCAACAGGCCGACGCGGGCACCTCCCGCAAATACGGCGGCACCGGTCTGGGGCTGGCGATCAGCCGCGAGCTGGCCATGCTGCTGGGAGGCGAAATCAAGCTGGTCAGCGCTCACGGGCAGGGGAGTACCTTCTGGCTCTATCTGCCTCTCAACTATTCAGGCCCCGCATCGGCCAATACGGCCGTCGCCGATGGCAGTCCCAAGCCGCAGCACACTGCGGCCCTGCGCGTTTATCCGATCGTGCGTGAAGAGGTGATTGCCGATGATCGGGATACGATCGAGGAGGGCGACGATTCCCTGCTGATCATCGAGGACGACCCGCATTACGCCCGGATTCTTCTCGGCCTCGTACGGGATCACGGCTTCAAAGGGCTCGTCGCGACGAAGGGCGCGACCGGTCTCGCGCTGGCCAAGCAGTATCGACCAACCGCCATCTCTCTCGACATCTTCCTGCCCGACATGCTCGGCTGGACGGTGCTGCACAATCTGAAGCTTGATCCCAAAACGCGTCACATTCCTGTGCAGGTCGTGACGCAGGAAGAAGACCCGCGTCACGGGCTGGCACACGGCGCCTTCTCGTACGTGATCAAGTCGCCGACCACCACCAATTTGGAAACGGCGTTCGATCGCCTCAAGAGCTTCACGAAGCAGCCGTCGAAGCGGCTCTTGGTGGTGGAAGACAATGACATCGAGCGCGACTCGATCGTCGAATTGCTCGGCCATGAGGATATCGAGGTGACGGCGGTTGGCACGGGCGCCGAGGCGCTCGAGAAAATCCGCAACAAATCGGTCGACTGTGTCGTGCTCGATCTTCGCCTGCCCGACATCAGCGGCCTCGAACTCCTCGAGCAGATTTCGGGAGAACCGGTGTCCCATGACTTGCCCGTCGTCGTGTATACAGGCAAGGACCTGTCTCGCGAAGAAGAGTCGCGATTGAAGGCGATGGCTAAGAGCGTTGTGCTCAAAGATGTACAG